>NZ_JBLWTN010000017.1:0-18166 GCF_048270125.1 Thalassoglobus sp.
GAGACCGTCAGTTTGAATGGGACCGACCGAATCATGTCTATTGGCGCCTCACTTCGGTGAGTGATGCCGGATGGATGCCTGGAAAATCCCGCAATCGTCTCACTCCCGACTTGACAGAAACTTCCTCATGGATGCTCTACCGTGTGCCCGTGAAGAACTCATTTCTCCAGTAAAAATTTCTCTAGTAAAAATGCTGTTCGCCACGAGGCAGATCCTGCAAACCAATTTGAAAGATGCTCATAAGTGGCATCATTTATTCAGGCTTGTCAGGTCCGACCAAATAAATCCACACGTTTTACATTGCGTTTCTGAGTAGTCGACACCGTCTGCTCAGAAACGTTTTTTTATGCGCCGACGCAGCTCCCTTTATCGAGAGGAAATCGTACCTCGGTTCGAAGTCTGCTTGGTCTACTGATCTCAATCGTATAGGTATTGATGCGTGGGCTTGTGAATCATGTCAGTCTGTTCAATAAATCGTTGAACTCGGCGACTCGTTCGTTCATCGTGCGGATTGATCAATGGAGCAGTTTGCTCTACCGTGTACTCCTGCAGAACACGTTTCGCCAGTAAAATTGCTGTTCGCCATGATGATGAGAACCTCAGAAGTATTCTGGAGACAATACCAAAGCTTCTGAAATTGATATGATTCACTTGGGTTACGATTTGTTTTCAAGATTTTGCCAGAGCTCATTCATGTCCTATCGAACTTTACTTTTCAGTGTCGCCCTTCTTGCCAGCGTCCCCGTTCAAGCAGCGGAAGTGATTTCAATTGCTGGTAACGGCGAAAGGCAATTCTCAGGCGATGGAGGACCAGCAACAGAAGCGGGAGTTGGGAACCCTTTCGGTGTTGTGATCGGTCCCGATGGAGCCCTTTATATTTGTGAAGTTTCGAATGATCGCGTCAGAAGACTCGACCTCAAGACGGGGATCATCTCAACTGTCGCTGGCACAGGCGAGAAAGGCTACTCCGGAGACGGTGGTCCTGCGACTGAGGCCAAACTCAATGAACCCTACGAGGTTCGTTTTGCGGCCAATGGGGATATGTATTTCGTTGAGATGATCAACGCCGTAGTCCGTAAGGTTGATGCCAAGTCTGGAATCATCTCGACCGTTGCCGGGACGGGACAACCTGGATTTGGAGGCGACGGTGGCGACGCGACAAAGGCACAACTCAACCGTCCGCATTCCATCGTTTTGGATTCAAAAAACAATCTGTACATTTGTGATATCGCCAATCATCGAATTCGGCGAGTTGATCTTGGGACGGGTATTATCGAGACATTCAGCGGTACTGGTTCAAAAGCGAAAACTCCCGATGGGGCACCAGTTTCAGGAACTCCACTCAATGGCCCCCGCGCCCTCGATTACGATGGCAAGGACAACTTGTTTCTGGCTCTGCGTGAAGGCAATGCTCTGTACCGGATCGATTTGAAAGCTGGTACGCTGCATCATCTGGCAGGGACTGGCAAGAAAGGGTACTCCCAAAGTTCTCCTGCGAAAACCGCCCTGCTCTCCGGACCGAAAGGGGTCGCGGTTGCAGCGAATGGTGACGTCTATCTTGCGGATACAGAAAGTCACACCATTCGAGTTTATCGGGCGAAATCGAAACTCATTGAAACCGTCGTTGGTGACGGAAAACTCGGAGATGGTCCAGACGGAAACCCTCTCACTGCCCGACTTGCCCGACCACACGGAATTTGTCTCGACTCGCACGGAAATATCTACATTGGTGACAGTGAAAATGACCGTGTCCGCGTGGTTCGAAATCGCTCAAAGGTTTCTGAGTAGACCAACCTGAAATCTTCGCTGCGAGATGTTTGTCGAATTACGTTTTCTGGATTTCAACAATCAACCCAGCCTCGGCTATGGCAAAATCTAAACTTTCGGAAAACGTTCGTCAGGCATCCCGGCAGGAGCAATTTCTCAACGTTATTGACCGAGACGAAGCAACACGGCGCTTCCAGTCCAGCTTAACTCTCAAGCCGTTGGGGGTTGAAAACATTCAGCTCGATGATCTTCATGGTCGGGTGTTAGCACAAAATATCCAGGCGAAGATCGATGTTCCTGGGTTTGATCGTTCCAACGTCGACGGATTTGCCGTCATCGCCGAGGAGACTGCTGGGGCTCAGGAGGAGTCTCCCTGCTTCCTGAAGATCAACAATGAATCGCTCCTCCCGGGGCAACGGCCGAATGCCATCGTTACCCCTGGGACATCAACACCTATTTCAACCGGTGGCATGGTTCCCCGTGGCGCGAATGCGATCGTGATGATTGAAGAGACCGACCTGTGCGAGCAGGATGGTGTCGAGACCGTTGCGATTTCCCGTTCTGTCGCACCGGGGAATATGATCACCTACGCGGGCACTGATATCGCTCAGGGTGAAACGGTCCTTTGGGGAGGAACGAAGTTGACGTCCCGGGAGATTGGTCTCCTCGCTTCGCTCGGTCAAACGGATGCTCCAGTTTTCAAGTCCCCGCGTGTCGCCATCATTTCGACAGGTGACGAAGTTGTTGCACCGGGCGAGCCTTTACCGGTCGGTTCTATCTATGACTCAAACGCAGCGATCCTTTCAGCAGCGGTCAAGGAATGCGGAGGGACTCCTGTTTTTATTGGGCGGGTTAAAGATGAGGCAGACCAGCTTCAGGAGATGATCAACACTGCACTGGAGCAAGATGTCGTCTTGCTTTCAGGAGGGACTTCGAAGGGGGCTGGCGATATTTCATACCGTATCGTGCAGCAATTCAACGACCCCGGGATTGTGGCTCATGGTGTTGCACTCAAACCGGGAAAGCCGATCTGCATGGCGGTGACCCGAGGCAAACCGGTTGTCATTCTTCCTGGATTTCCAACCTCAGCGATTTTTACATTCCATGAATTTGTCGCTCCCGTGATTCGTAAGCTTGCCGGTCAGCCAGTTGAAAATCGAAAAACGGTTCGAGCGAAATTGCCGATCAAAGTGAACTCGGACCGTGGAAGAACAGAATATCTTCTGGTTCGCTTGTTTGAATCTGATGGCAAACGCTACGCCTATCCGATGGGAAAAGGTTCAGGCTCGGTGACCACTTTTTCTCTTGCAGATGGGTTCCTGTCGATTCCTCAGCATAGTGAAATACTGTCTTCCGGGATTGAGGTTGAAGTGACGCTTCTCGACGAAGAACTTCAAACAAGTGATCTTGTTGTGATCGGGAGTCATTGTGTCGGACTCGATTTGTTACTTGGAAAATTACGACAACAGGACCTTAAACCTTCAATCATGCACGTCGGCAGTGAAGCGGGGTTGGCAGCTGTGCAGCGAGGCGAATGCCACCTGGCCGGAGTTCACCTGCTGCATCCTGAGACGAACATCTACAACGTTCCGTTTCTCACCGAAGAGCTCTCGCTCATCAAAGGGTATCGGCGTATGCAGTCGTTTGTTTGCCGAAGCGACGACGAGCGGTTTTCTGGACTTGATGGCAAATCAGCAATCCAGGCTGCGTTGAATGCGAGTGATTGCTCGATGGTCAATCGCAACCCCGGGAGCGGAACTCGAATACTGACCGACCAACTGCTCCAGCAGTTGAATGAGAGTGGTCGACCTCCGCATGGCTATGCGATGCAAGTCAAATCACACAACGCAGTCGCCGCTGCAATCAGGCAGCATCGAGCCGATTGGGGGATCGCCATCGACTCGGTCGCGAACGACTACGGCCTTCAGAGCTTCCCTTTACAGGAAGAGCATTTTGATTTTGTAATCCGCAAAGAGATCTTACAGCAACCACAAATTGCTGCTTTTCAAAAACTGCTTCAGCAACCTGAAGTTCAAGCGGAACTTGAACAAATT
Organism: Thalassoglobus sp.; assembly: GCF_048270125.1. Classification (NCBI taxonomy): domain Bacteria; kingdom Pseudomonadati; phylum Planctomycetota; class Planctomycetia; order Planctomycetales; family Planctomycetaceae; genus Thalassoglobus; species Thalassoglobus sp. Next base: position 3,822 of record NZ_JBLWTN010000017.1, read on the forward strand.
GGTTTTCAAGTCGTTCCTCAGGAAGCTGGGTTTCTTGTCAATCTGTAGCACTGTGCTGCCGAAAGTTTTACCGCAGCGATGTCAATAATTCTTTTGCAGCGCTGGCAAAAATCAAGGTGTCAACCCCCGCCGTAATGAGCGTGCATCCCCGTTCGATGTATGGCTGGACTGCTTCTCCGGTCACTCCAAACCACCCGATGGGAATCTTCGCGTTCTGGCAGGTTTGGATCACATGGTTGATCGCTTCCACAACTTCCGGGTCATCCACTTGCCCCATTTTTCCCATGCTGGCAGCGAGGTCGTACGGGCCGACTTGGACCGCATCAATGCCCTCCACGTTGACAATGGATTCAATGTTTTCAACAGATTGATAGTGCTCCGCTTGCACGATCACCGCGATCCGGTCATTTGCGTTTTCCACATAGTCACCAAACTTCAAGCCATATCCGTGTGCCCGAGCCAGGCCGACTCCGCGCGATCCCATTGGAGCATATCGGGACCAGCTGACGACGTTCTTCGCATCTTCAACTGTGTTGACCATCGGGACGATGACTCCATCGGCACCGAGGTCGAGCACTTTCTTGATCGGCACTTCTTCGACAGCTGGCACGCGCACGACACATCCCAGTCGATGACCGACAGCCTGCAAGATGGCTCCGACGTCTCCCGTTTCCAGCGGACCATGTTCACCATCAATAAACAGCCAGTCAAAACCGAGCTCCGCCAGAATTTCGGATGTCGCAGGAGTCGTCAATGTCACCATGGTTCCGAGCAGGAGTTCGTGATGAATTAACTGAGATCGAAAATTGTTCGCCATAACCGCTTTCCCAAAGTGTGCTGTCTTCTGTGATGAAACGATGATCGTACCACAACTTCATAAAGTCAAACGGGACGCGTTGCGGAAAGATTCTGTCTATTGAGCCACTTTTTTCACTGAATAAAGAGATGGTCCTGGAAATTTTCTCGATCAGCTTGAACTGGAAACAGATGACCCCAATACTTCACATTCAAGTTCTTTGATCGATTCAACCTGCTTGTCAGCTGTGGATGACAAGCACCTGAGCAGGATTTTGATGATGCGTACTTCGATGTATTTCGCACTCGCCTTTGCATTCACTCCGATGTTGCAGGCGTTCTCGGCTGATGAGACTCAGCCTGTTCGTATGGGCTGCGGAATGATGACATTCGACACGGTCCCCGGCTGGGGGTTAGGAGAAGACGGGAAGTCCGTATTGGGGCCAACGCACGGTGGGGTGGTTATCGACAGCGAAGGGAACATTTACACGAGCGCGAACATGGGAGTGTTTGTCTTTTCCCCTGATGGAAAAGTTGTTCGACGATTCCTTGGTGATGCCCACTCCAACATCCACGATATGGAAATCCGCAAGGAGGGGGATGAAGAATTTATCTACGGTGCCCGAAATGCAGCCGGCGAAGGAATTAAGTTCAGCGCCGAAACAGGGGATATCGTTTTGAAACTTCCGTTTCCGGAAGAGTCTGGGCTCAAGCTTAAAAAGTTTGCTCCCACTGCGATCACTGTCGCTCCCAACGGAGATATTATCTTGTCGGATGGTTATGCGAGTAACCATATTTTCAAGTTCGACAAGAACGGAAAATACCTCATGCACTTCGGAACCAAAGGGAACGATCTCAAGCAGTTCAATACCGCACACGGGATGACTATAGATACCCGCTACGACCCGCCCCGGTTGCTGATCTGCGATCGGAACCATCAACCCAAGGGCCGCTTGCTGCATTATGACCTCGACGGAAACTTTATTGAGGAAGTCATCACCGGTTTAGGGATGCCGACCTCCGTCTCTGTGCAGGGCGATTATGTTTCAGTTCCTGATTTACATGGCCGATTAGTGATCCTCGACAAAAGCAACACGATCATGGCAGTCCTTGGTCACAATCCAGATCCTAAGACTCGTGGAAGTTTCAACGTTCCTCAAGACAAATGGATTGAAGGAATTTTCAGTGGGACGCATGGCTCTTACTGGGACAAAGATGGCAATCTCTACGTTCAGGACTGGAACGTCTCCGGACGTCTTATGAAACTGGTCCGCGTCAAAGAGTAACCACAACACGAACGAGAACCACTTCAAGTTTTGAATTCATAGCAGCTCAAACGCCCTCGTTCCTCATGAATGCGGGCGTTTTTTATAGGTGTTGTTCCTGCACCTGCAGAAACAGACAGACATCAACATGCGAAGTTGGAATTTCCTCCGCCTTTTGTCGTCTCACTTCACCTGCCTATAGAGTGAAAACCGAGTCTGATCGTCGAAAACTCATCCACAGACTTGAGCTTCCTGAAGTGCTCCTGAGATGACGTTTCTTTGATGGTGCGATTGCAGAATTCATGAGGATTGAACACACTCTGACTCATGCAGAATTGTTGATCCTTCCTCGATGAGCCGACTATGAACGAAATTCCCGCACCCCGTCCCTGGTACACCCGGATTGGTCCCGGACTCATCACCGCCTGCGTAGTGGTTGGTCCCGGAAGTATCATGACGAGCTCCACAGTGGGAGCCAACAATGCTTATTCGCTCCTCTGGATTGTCGTTGCTTCCGTCGCCTTCATGATGGTCTACATGACGATGGGGGCACGCCTGGGAGTCGTTGCTAAGGAGTCACCGGGTGACCTGATTCGCAAGAGAACGGGAAAATGGCTCGCAGTTCTCGTTGGGGGGTGTGTCTTTTTCATCTCGGCAGCGTTTCAATCGGGCAACAACATTGGTGTTGCCGCAGCCTTTGAAGCATTCATTGATTCGAAACAAATTGTGACAGGTCTGGTCATCATTTTTAATGTCATTGCGATTTCGTTTCTGTTTGCCTTTAAAGACATGTACAAAATGCTTGAGAGGCTGATGATGACGTTCGTCGGTCTCATGTTAGTCAGCTTCGCAGTGAACCTGGTCCGCCTTAAACCTGACCTGAACGCCATGATGTGGGGGTTTGTCCCGAATCTGGATCAGATTGATACTTCAAAAGCAGAGAACATGCTTCCGTTGCTTGGCCTGATGGGGACAACTTTTGTGATCTCGGCTGCGTTCTATCAGGCTTATCTGGTTCATCAAAAAGGATGGGGGCTTGAGCAACTCAAGAGTGGTCTAGTCGATGCCCGTGTTGGATCGGTCATCATGGCATTGATCACAATCATGTTGATGTCGACCGCAGCAGCCGGTTTGTATACCGGAGAGGTCGTTAGACTCAACAATCCAGTTGACGTCGCAAAGTCGCTGGAGGAAACATTTGGAGCGAGTGGAAAAATCGTTTTCTGTCTGGGGCTGTTTTCGGCGGCGTATTCTTCGTTCATCGTGAATTCAATGATCGGGGGCTTTACCCTTTCTGATGGATTGGGATTGGGAAGCAAGCCGACAGATCTCTGGCCTCGCTTGATGACCACGCTCGCACTTCTGACCGGCATGGCGGTCGGTGTCGCTACGCTCGCATTCGACTTTGACCGAACTCCGACCATCATCGCAGCTCAGGCGGTCACCGTTGTTGGCGCCCCGCTGGTCGCTGGAGTTCTTCTCTGGTTAACGAGTCGTAAAGACATCATGGGTGAGCATGTCAACAGCACGTTTACGAATGCATTCGCAGGTTTGGGGCTGGTGTTGCTGATCGCCATGGCTGGCAAGACTGCGTTTTACGATCTCCCTGCGAAATATCAGAAATGGCAGGAGGACTCTAAGAAAACTGCCACAGTCCACGTTTTCGACAGTGATCAATTGTTCTCGAATCATTTCGAAAACCTACTTCGAGACCGCTCATGCTAACCGAATCTCAACTCTCGACATTCCAGGAAACGGGGCACCTGACCGTTGAGGATGTCTTCACGCAAGAAGAAATTGCGAAGGCGCTGCATGACATCGAATTGTGGAGCGAAGAGTTTCTTGCACAGATGAGCGAAGAACAACGTCGCTGGTTTCTCGAAGGGGGAGGGACCGCTCAGACACTCCGTAAACTGGACAATCCGGCGTATCATCGAGAACAATTTCAGCAGATGGCGAAACATCCCGATGTGGTCGCGATCGTCGAACAATTGATTGGCTCCGGGGTTTCCGTTTTTTTCAGCCAGGTCTTTATGAAACCGCCAGAAGTTGGCGGACCGAAGCCGGTCCATCAGGACAACTTCTATTTTGGTCCCAATGATCTCGATGCAACATTAACGGTCTGGATTGCACTCGATGAGGCGACCATTGAAAACGGTTGCCTCTACTACGGAGACGGAAGCAATCAACGTGAAGTCCTCGAACATTTCGCACCTGAGGATGAACCGTTCAACCTGCAAGTCCCCGCAGACTTGATGAAGCAATTCGAAATGACACCTGCTCCTGTCCCCAGCGGCGGAATTTCCTTTCATCACGGGAACACATTGCATCAATCATCGAGTAACACCAGTCAGCGACCTCGCCGCGCAGTTGCGTTTCACTACTTAAGGAATGACGCAAAATTAACAAAGCCGGGCTTGCCGTACGATCCCGATATCGTTGTCAAAGTCAGCTGACTCTGAGCAGAGCATTTTCAATGCTTGTTGTGCCCGTCAAGGTCACTATCATGACTCCATTGGCTGCGTCGCTCTGATGCTGAACGTGAAGAGCAGGTTGAAGTTGACCTATGCTCTGCGTCTCGATGCCACAGTCCCTTGGTGATGAATTTTCCCCGTAAAGAACGGCATACTTATGCTTGAAGACTATTTGCCGAAGCGGGTCAACACTGGACGGTGGGTTCCCGCGTATACGTTGGACGCACTTCGCGAATTGCCAGAAGAAACGGAGTTCGTCCTTCCGGTCTGTTCGCTTGGGACTTCATATTCTGATCTCGAAAAACTCGGCACGTTTATACTCCCTCCGTTGTTTCGTGAGGCACTAACGACTGAATTGAAAGACCGGTTGGTCAGCCGCATCGTCGAGTGCTTCCCAAATTACGCCTCGGCGGAGAATCGGAAGCGAGTTAAGGTTGTCGAACTCCCCGAAGAGGCTCTCCCCGAGGCAGAATCGCCGCGAATTTTGGCGTTCAGCGTGGATACTGCAGTCGAAGAACATGGTCCGCATCTCCCCTTGGGGACGGACACGATTCAAAGCTACAGTGTGCTTGATCAACTGGCCTCTGAATTCACAGGTTTCCATCTGGCAAGACCACTGGAGTACGGCCAATTGACCTGGGGACTGCCGTTTGGATATAGCGTCGACATCACCACAGATTTACTGACTCCATATGTCACCGGTTATTGCAACGCAGTCATCGATTGGCTGAAACCGGAAGCCTTGTATGTTGTGGATGTTCACGGATCAATCACTCATCGGCAGGCCATTGTTGATGGTCTTCGGGAGAGCAATGCGAGACATTGGGCGTTCCGTTGGCTGCACGATCCCTTGCCGGAGTTTGCTTCGGAACGTGGCGATCAACATGCAGGTGGGGTTGAAACGATTCTCGTGGAACGAGTCAGCAAAGATTTGCTCGACTCAAGCTGGTGGCCAGATCGAATCGACGATTTGGCTGCGCGTCAAATGTCATTCGAGAAAGCCGTTGAACTGACCCCGAATCTTGATGGCTTCTGCGAGTTTGTCAAAGAGCACCATTCGAATGGGATTATCGGCGATATTCACAATTACCACCGTCTTGATAAACAGGTCTTGTTTGGTCGCATGCTTGAGGTCGCCCGAAGTGATGTCCAGAAACTTTTCGAGGGCGAAGAATCCGACTCGCAATCAGCGGGACAAAATTTATGGTAAGCAATGAATTCACAATCCGCGAAATGACGGAAGCCGATGTCCCGTTCGGTCTCAGTTTGGGAGAAATGTCAGGTTGGAATCAGGTTCCGGCAGATTGGCTGCGAATTTATCGCTACGAACCACAGGGTTGCTTTGTCGGCATGATGAATGAGGCACCAGTTGCAACAATTTCCACGACGACCTACGGGACTGACCTGGCCTGGATCGGTATGATGCTCGTACATCCTGATTTTCGCCGACAGGGAATCGCAACCGCACTGATGAAACATGTGATTGCCTGGCTGGAAGAGCGTGGAACGGAGTGCATCAAACTGGATGCGACACCTGCTGGTGCAACTGTCTACGAACAGCTTGGCTTCAAACGGGAGTGGGATTTTCACCGATACGAAAAACCGGGCGATGTGGGGACCGTCGAGAACGTTGAAGGTCTGGAGGATTTCCAGGTCGAACAATTCGACAAGAAGGCATTTGGGGTGGACCGGTCTGAGTGGTTGTCGCGTCTGGCAGCCGATTCGAAAGTCGTATCTCAGCAAAATGGATACGGGATGTTGCGTCCGGGGAGATTAGCAACCTACTTAGGTCCGGTGATTGCAGAAACTCCTGATCTTGCGGAAGACCTGATCCATCAATTGATTTCAGAGCAACATAAGACGATCTTCTGGGATGCTCCCGGTCCAAATACCGATGCCGTTGAACTGACTAAGAGATTCGGTTTTCAACCCGTTCGACCACTCATTAGGATGTGGCGCGGGGAGAATCTCGTTGTAGGAAACGTGAACAAGCAATACGCTCTGGCATCTCCTGCAACTGGGTAACCATTTTAGTCGGAGAGATACTCTCCTGCGAACCGAGATATTGAACAGACAGGTCGAAACAATGAATCAAAGTTTACCCGAATCAATCCGAGATGAAGCTCACCTTGAAGAACTTCTCAGTGAACCGACTGAAGGAGCGATTGAAGCACTTCGAAAAGTTCCCGGTGATATTATTCTGCTCGGAGCGGGTGGGAAAATGGGGCCATCTCTTTCCAGAATGGTAAAGCGGGCCGCCGACGCAGCCGGAACACCACGGCGAGTGATAGCTGTCAGCCGGTTTTCAGATGCGTCACTTCCGAAACAGCTCAATGAGTTCGGAATCGAAACGATCTCAGGTGATTTGCTCGACGAAGAGTTCATTGCTTCTCTTCCCGATGTTCCTAATGTCATTTTCATGACGGGGGCCAAGTTCGGAACATCAGGGGATGAATCGCTGACCTGGGCAATGAATGTCTGGTTGCCATCGGTTGTCTGTCGCAAGTATCGCAACAGCCGGATCACTGCTTTCTCAACAGGAAATGTGTATCCGCTGGTCTCGATTGAGTCTGGCGGTTCAGTCGAAAGTGACCCTTTACAGCCCATCGGCGAATACGCCAACACTGCGGTTGGTCGAGAGAGAATGTTCTCCTACTTCTGCAATCGTGAAGGAAACCCAACCAGCCTTGTCCGATTGAATTACTCCGTCGAAATGCGTTACGGCGTCCTTGTCGATCTGGCGAAGCAAGTGATGGCTGGAGGACCGATTGACGTTTCAATGGGCTATGCAAATGTCATCTGGCAGGCAGACGCCAATGCAATGACGATCCAGTCAATGGCCGATGCTAGCTCACCCGCTTTTGTTGTGAACGTTTCAGGACCAGAGATTTTCTCGACCAAAGAAATTTGCGAACGATACGCTGAGCTGTTCGGAACTTCTGTCGAATTCACCGGCGAACCCGCACCAACGGCACTGCTCAACAATGGTTCATTCGGTCACCAGCGATACGGAGCCCCGCGCGTCTCGCTGGAGCAACTGCAAACCTGGATTGCCGACTGGTTGAAGCGGGATCAAGTCACCTGGGGTAAACCAACTCACTTCGAAGTCCGAGACGGAAAATTTTAACAGCCCGAGGCCCTTGGGAACCGAGAGAACTGAAACTGCAGTAATGGCCGAGCAATAGACGCTGGACCAGAGACTGAGGGGGCATCCCAATGTCAGCTTTCGCCATAGAAGCAAGAAACGAAAAAACGCCGCAAGTCTATATGACTGCGGCGTTTATCAGTGCACCCGGCTGGACTCGAACCAGCGACCTCATGCATGTCAAGCATGCACTCTAACCAACTGAGCTACGGGTGCTTTGGTGCGAAACTTTATCTCGCTGGGAACGTTGCGTCAAGCAACCTTTTTGATTCAATATTCTCTTTGAATTCGGGCTCTATCCACTCTGCTCTCTTTTTGCCTGTGGAGAGGCATCGAAGAAACCTGCCGGTTTTCACCCCTGAAGGATTGTAGGGAGTCTGATTCGGGGCAAACTGGTCTCACGATCCTTGCTTCTCTATTCGGACGGTGATTACTCACGGCATCAGCGGACGTTTGGGATTCTGTGCTTGTTTCAAATGACTCAGTCAGGATTGGGGATTTCTTACACTCACATTGACTGCGTTGGCTTTGGTGAATTTCATGGAAATCGCTAGTGATCTGAAGCCACAGGTAAAATTGAATCGACTGAAATTCTTGCTTGAAATGGACTTGACTCTTTGGCAAAAGAAGTCAACTTATTATGGAATTCACTTTCATTGACATCAACGTAAGTGTGAAGGTTCACTCGATTCCAGAGTCCCTTGGCCAAGGATAGTCATCCTTTTTCTTTTCGAACGTTGGCGTCATATGGATTCAATGACATCGGGAAGGCGACGAGCGACCGTTCCGAGGGGCGCGAGTTCTTTGGCGACCTTTGCTGTCATGCCGTTTGAGCAATCTGATATCTCGTGACCGGGCGTTGCATCGCGTCTTGTCACCGTTATCGCTATCGTGTGAATTCACACCGATAATTCAGGTGGGGTTATAAAGGAGAGTTTTGATGGTCGAGTGTTCCGACCCGATGATTGAGGCGAAAAGCCTTTCAAAATTTTACGGACCGTTCATTGCAACTCGGGACGTTTCATTTTCTGTCCCTCAGGGGGAGATCGCTGCGTTCCTGGGGCCGAACGGAGCTGGTAAGTCAACAACCATGAAACTGTTGACGGGTTTCCTGACGCCAAGTGAAGGAGAAGCCCGAATTGGTGGTTTCAATATGGCTGAGGACCGGATCAAGGCGAGCGAGCTGCTTGGCTACTTGCCTGAGAATGGCCCGTTATACAACGAAATGACACCTCAGGGGCTGTTGAAATACATCGGCCAGGCACGTGGAATGACTCGCGAGACGCTGAAGCAGCGACTCGAATATGTTGTCCAGAAATGCTCGTTGGAAGATGTTCTGGGAAAGCAGATTGGAAAGCTCTCCCGGGGGTATCGTCAACGTGTCGGGATGGCACATGCGTTGTTACACGATCCTCAGGTGTTGATTCTTGATGAACCGACCAGCGGATTGGACCCGAATCAAACATTCCAGGTTCGTGAGCTGATTCGGGAACTCGGTAAGACTAAGACGATTCTGCTTTCGACGCACATTCTGTCGGAAGTGGAGGCCGTTTGCGATCGAATTATTTTGATTGACCGGGGGCGAATTATTCTTGATGGCAACGTCGAGCAAATGAAGGGCGAGACTGGTCAGATGGAAGAGCAATTCCGAAAACTCACCGGGATGAACGTTGCGGGATGAGCGAGATTGTTTCGACCCGTTGCTCGTTCGGCGAACTGCGTGTTCGGTAAAGATGTCGAAGCTGAGGCAGATCGCCAGTCTGGGTTCGCTCTCATAAAACATGAAAAGAGTGGTCCGAGTCGAGTGAATCAGAACGATTTCAATAGTCGTGTTAAGGCGAATCAGAACATTTCCGTCTTCTGCACTGAGAGATTTCTCAGAGAATTTTCTCAATGAGATTTCAGCAGGAGACGACTTACGAAACTCTTGAAAAACCAAAGATATCGAGATGCGCAGCCACGTTATCCTTGCAGTATTTAAACGAAATGTGTCGAGTTACTTCTCCGGAATGCTCGGGTATTTGTTCATTGTGGTGTTTGTCGTCGCAGGGGCTTTTCTGGCATTCAACCAGAATTTCTTTGCCGACAACCTCGCCAATCTGGACCAGTTGAGCAGTCAGTTCCCGCTGTTGCTTCTGTTCATTATTCCAGCGATCACCATGACCGCCTGGGCAGATGAAAAGAAGTTGGGGACCGATGAGCTGCTGTTTACATTACCTGCTTCCGATTTCGAAATTCTGCTCGGCAAGTATCTGGCAGTCCTGTTTGTTTATACCGTCGCCCTGATGTTCTCGATCACGCATGCGTTTGTGCTGTCGGCGTTAGGAAATCCCGATTGGGGACTCATTGCGACGACCTACTTCGGTTACTGGCTGGCAGGTGGGGCACTGCTTGCTGCCGGGATGTTTGCTTCCGTGCTTACGAGTAGTGCAACTGTTGCGTTTGTGCTCGGGACCGCAATTTGTGCGATTCCTGTCTTCATCGATCGCATCCCCGGAGTTGATACATTACTGAAAGATACGTTAGGAATCACCGCTCCTTTGAGTGTTGGGGGACATCTGGAAGGATTCACAGCTGGGAAAGTGGCTTACAGCGGGATCTTCTACTTCGTCGGGCTCACCGCATTTTTCCTGTATCTGAATTCTGTTTTCATCGCCCGTCGCCACTGGGCTGGCGGAAAAAATGGTGGAGAAATGGCACTTCACTATACAGCTCGTGTCGCCTGTCTGGCAGTCGCACTGCTCAGTTTCACTTACACACTTGCCGTAGCTGGTGGAGATATCGACACGACCTCGGAACAGCTGCATACACTTTCTAAGACAACCGTCGAGACTATCAAAGGAATTGACAGCGAGAAGCCTGTGACAATTCAGGCGTTTCTCTCACCAAATGTTCCGCAGGACTACGTGCCGATTCGCAAAGAGTTGCGAGACAAATTGCGAGAGTATGATCAGCGGGGTGGGGCGAACATTCAGGTCCGATTTGTTGATGTCGAGCCATATAGCGAGGCGGCTGAGGAAGCAAGTTCTCTGGGGATTACTCCGCGACAAATTCAGAGTGAGACCAATGGTCGGTTTTCTTTAGAAGAGGTTTATCTAGGTGTTGTCCTGACAAGCGGATTTGACACCGTTGTTGTTCCTTTCTTTGATCGTGGTACACCCATCGAGTACGAATTGACACGTTCCCTTGGAACTGTTTCTAAAGCAGAACGAAAAACTGTCGGCATTCTGACGACCGATGCAGGTGTGTTTGGCGGGTTTGATCAGCGGACTTTCCGCAGTTTGCCGGAATGGCAAATCGTGACGGAGCTCGAAAAACAGTACAACATCAGAGAGGTCTCTCCGGACAGCAAAATCGAAGCTGACGTCGACGTTCTCCTCGCAGTGCTGCCATCTTCACTCACTCAGCCGCAGATGGATAACTTCGTCAATTATGTCAAAGAGGGGCACCCCGTACTCATCTTTGACGACCCATTACCGTTGTTTAATCCTCCGGGACTTCAAGGGGCTCCACTTGAACCGAAACCGAGTCCCGGTGGCGGCATGATGGGAATGCAGCAGCCAGCTGTACCGAAAGCTGACGGAGGCCGAGCGACTTCGTTGATGAAAGCTTTGGGGCTACGCTGGGATGTCAGTAAGAGTCTGTTCGATTTGCGGAATCCGCATCCTCGTTATGCGAGCGTTTTCCCGAAAGAATTGATCTTCCTCACTGAGTCCGACGACGACAATGACGACTCTCGACAAATTCCGAACAACCCCATTGCTGGGGGATTACAGGAACTCCTGCTTTATTACCCAGGAGCCATTTCGCGTGATCCTGAGACACGGTTGGAGTACATCGAGTTGCTTCGTTCTCGGCAGTCGAGCACCGGTCTGAATGACTGGAACGAAATCACACGACCGGGAATGTTTGGGGGACGACAAATGTCGGCACCGTCAACTTACAATCCGGACGATAAGCGATACACGATCGCTGCGTTGGTTCAACCGAGTGGATCTTCCGAGGGAGAAGAAAAGAAGAAAGGGATCCATGCAATTTTCGTCGCTGACATCGACATGATTCACAACGTGATGTTTGACGTCTGGCAACGGCAGATGTACGACCTGAAAATCGACAATATTCTGTTTACGTTGAACTGTGTTGATTACCTCGCTGGAGATGAACGGTTTATCGATTTGCGAAAACGACGTGCAGAGCACCGAACACTCACAGAGCTTGAACGCCAGAAGAAGAAGTTCGAAGAGCGACGCAGCAACGAAGAGAAAAAAGCTGACGACGAAGCGAAACAAGCTGTCAAAGATGCCAAAGATCGTCTGGAAAAAATCCTTGCCGATTTGCGTGGTGAAATGCAAAAAGGAAACATGGATGCCGGAACGATGCAGGTCCGTCTTCAAAATGCTGCCGAAGCCGAAAATCGAAAACTGCGACAACAGGAAGAAGAAATCGAACGCGAGAAGAACGAACGTATCCGCAAAGTTCGTATCGAAACCGAACAGGAGATCCGTAAAATTGAGAACGGAAAATGGAAGTGGGCAGTCATCGTTCCACCTCTTCCTGCCATCTTCCTTGGGATCGTCGTAGTCCTGTCTCAAGTCTTCAATGAACGCCGCGGAATCGCCAAAGATCGTTTAAGGTGATTTTCTGGCGAGAAGTGAATGCCATGCTGTGAAAACATTGGCAAGCTCGTGGACGTGCCAGCGGAAAACAGCAATATGACACTTCGCCAGAGATCAACCAGTCGTCCGTTTTCGAGTTGTTTGTGTTGTGATTGATTCGCATTCAACAAAACCTGAACAAGTGAACCTAATTCGTCTCAAAGACAGCGAATGAAACTTGCTTGTTGAGGCCACATAGAATTTTGAATTTCGAGTCCCTGAAATGGGAGTGATCCATATGAGCCAGTCAGTTCGTACCATTATCTTTCTTGGCGTTGCCATCGCGTGTGTCGGGATCGGCTTTGCAACTCATACACTGAACAAACCGTCCGATCTGGATGCGTTTGTCGATGTCGGGGAACCGTTTTATCCTGACTTTACAGACCCCAATGCCGCCACCGGTTTACGTGTCGCCTCATTCAATGATGAGACCAGCAAAACTGAAGCTTTCAGCGTGGAAGTCAAAGATGGATTGTGGAGAATTCCATCTCATCACGATTATCCTGCTGATGGAGAAGATCAGCTGGCGAAAACTGCGGCCTCAATGATCGGGGTCGAACGCCAGGCGCTCATCGAACGAACAAAGGCAGCTCACAAGCGATATAACTTGCTCGACCCTCTTGATAAAGAGGTCACCGGAACGGAAGGTCGCGGAGACCGCATCACGCTGTATCAGGGAGAGGAACCGGTTGTTGACATCATCGTCGGGAAACAGGTTGAGGGTCAACAAAACCAGTATTACGTTCGAGCTGCGGGAGAAGACCGCTTCTACACAGCGAATCTTGGCGACCTGAAAATCTCAACGAAATTTTCAGACTGGATTGCTAAAGACATCCTGGACATCAATAAGTCTGATGCTCGTGAATTGATCATCAACCGCTACCAGGTTGATGAAGTACGTCGCGGTATCGTTCAAGGTGATCGCCTTACATTGCGTCGCCCAACATCGACATCTGATTGGGCTCTGGAAGGGCTCAATGCCAGCAAGGAAGAGTTGGATACCAGCAACGTCACTGCGATGCTCGACGCCCTGGATGACTTGTCTATCGTGGGAGTTCGTAGAAAGCCAAAAGGAATCAGTGCTGGATTAAAGAATGAGAGCGGCGATGGTGTGACCACCACTGATTTCGACTTGCTCGACCTTCAGGAAAAAGGCTTCTTTTTTGATCGAAGAACCGGCGGCATCCTCTCCAATGAAGGAGAAGTCCTGCTCGGAACCAGTCAGGGGGTGTTGTACGTTTTACGATTTGGCGAGGAATTTTCGGGCAGCGAAGTCGACATTGAAGTTGGTCGACAGGACAAGGATCAAGCAAAGAAAGATTCGAAAGAAAAAGCCAAAGACGAGAGCAAAAAAGAGGACGGCAAAGAGACCGAATCCGGTGAGGATGAGACTGAGAAATCGGAACCAGAACTCAAGAGCCGGTACCTGTTTGTCACAGCCCAGTTTGACGAGAGTCTGATTGGCAAGAAGCCAACACCGCCTGTAAAGCCGGAGCCTCCAAAGAAAGAAGAGACTGAAAAGTCCGCAGCTAAAGATGAGAAACCAGCTGACGATTCTCCAGCAGCGAAAGAGGCGGAATCTGGTGACACCGAAACTGAGACAGCCAAAGAAGATCTGCAGAAGACTTATGAAAAAGCTCTTGAGAAGTACGAAGAAGATCTCGAGATCTATGAGATCAAGCTGAAAGACTATGAAGAGGACATGAAGAAAGGCCAGGAGCGAGTCGATGAACTCAATCGACGTTTCGCTGACTGGTACTACGTCATCGCCGCAGACGTCTTCGATCGAATGAAGATCAATCGTGCTGATCTCGTCAAAGCGATAGAACAACCCGCAGTTGAAGAAGGGGAAAAACCAACCGTACTCCCCGGGACTCCGGCAGCAGAGAAGCCGGAAATGAAAAAACCAGCTGAACCTGCAAAAGACTCTGGCGATACAAAACCAGCCGAGATGAAACCGGAAGCATCTCCAGAAAAGCCAGCGGAGACAAAGCCAGCGGAGTCAAAACCG
>NZ_JBLWTN010000017.1:18266-125499 GCF_048270125.1 Thalassoglobus sp.
GAATCAAAACCGGAATCAAAACCGGAATCAAAACCGGAATCAAAACCGGAATCAAAACCGGAATCAAAACCGGAATCAAAACCGGAATCCAAACCGGAGTCCAAACCGGAAGCCAAACCGGAGTCCAAACCGGAGTCCAAACCGGAAGCCAAACCGGAGTCCAAACCGGAAGCCAAACCGGAAGCCAAACCGGAAGCCAAACCAGAAACAACGCCTGAGTCAGAACCTGCCAAGGGAGACGATAAGCCAGCGGCAGCAGATAAAGCTGAGCCGGTTGAGGACACACCTGAAAAAGCTGAAGGTGAGAAAAAAGAAGACGCTACGGAAAACGAGTAGGTTCGATGATCGCCGGGCACTTCAAGTGCCCGGTTGTCTTTCGTTTAGAGCATCTTTCGAATTGGTTTGCAGGATCTGCCTCGTGGCGAACAGCATTTTTACTAGCGAAATGCGTTCTTCACGGGCACACGGTAGAGCAAACTGCTCTATTACGTCGCCGGTGGTTCTGGCAGCACTTCGCGGTAGCTGGTTTTGATGTGCTTGAAGCCGATCGAACGATAGAGCGAAATTGCTGCCGTGTTATTGGCACTCACGTCCAGGTAAACGCGAACAAATCCGCAGGCTCGGAACCCGTGCAGGTTCTTTAGAAGCAACGCGCGGCCCAACCCAAATCCTCGATACTCGGGAATCACCCCGATGTTCTGAATTGCCCCTACGCTCAAACTGGCGGAGAGCCCTTGAATTGTTGCGCAGGCAGTTGCGGAGTGGAAGTCGGTCCCTTCGTGCTTGATCAACCAGGTTGCCTCTGGAACAAATCCAGAATGTGTCACAATGGACTGCATCAACTCTCGACATCCGATGAATGACCGAAGCGCCGGGAAAATCTGGCTGTCCATCTCAGCCTGAAAACTTTCAAACTTTGCAAATGCGTGATCGGGAAGTGTGGCAGGATGCCAGGGTTGAAACGTGAAGTCCTCTGGCAATTTCGGAACTGGAAGCGCAGCGTCTCTTAGGTCGACTTCCATTCGAAATCGTTTGAGATAGTTCGCTTTTTTTGAACTGAATGCACTCATGTGTCCTGGGGTTCGTCCGAGGCAGATTCAAATCGCAAGTTGTTTTTGGTTGTTATAAGCACAGAGAAGAGTGACCATCCCTCTAATTTCCGGGCTGTTTATTTTAACTTCTGCGGCACATGAGTCAAAACTCGAATCGCCTGCATGCGAAAGTTCTCGAGATTCCCTTCAACAGAAGTGCTGCGGGACGGACAGTCGCAATCTCCAGCTTAACGCATTCGGGCGACAGATTTTCGTGTTTTTTTAAGGTGTCGTCTGAAATAAGCTCATTCCCTGATTGGATTTGCATTGAGTTCAATAGGACACTCCCCCTAAACTCTTCGCATTCGTTGCAGCTGAATCGAAATTGGCTGCTCCTTCCCGATTGATCCTCTCAGCGAGTTTCTGCCACCAATGGCTTTCCATCCCTGCCTTCGAATTGTTGTTCTGTTGTTGCTGACAGTCTGTTTTGAGCAACCTGGCTTCTCGCAAGAGGCATCACCACCTGAAACAAAACCGGATTCTACAGCGAACCTCCCGGTCGTTAAGGAAGACGCCCCGGTTCTTAATCCGTATCAAAATGTCGACGCGGTATTTAAAGAAGCAGTCTCCCTGATGGAGATGGTGCTGTTTTATCGCCTGGGACGATCCGAGCGAGACTACATCGTCTTCGAGAGAAATTCAGTCTATCAGCGAGAGCGTGGCAGCGATGCGGACTTCGTGAATATCGTTCCTGACGATCCGGGACAGCCTGCGATGTTGACTGAACAACAGATTGAGGTGCTCGCTGCTCAAGGAAAACTTGTCGACGGTCAAGCCAAGCCGTACCAACTGGGAACGATCAACGGGAAACCGGTCGAATATGTCACCGTCAAACTTGACTCACCCGATGGCACCGTGAAATACGGCAACAAGTTTGCATGGAAGGCCAGCATTGGTGAATATCGAATACTTCAAAAAAAGCGTAACCTGCCCGGTGAATTGACGGTCTCTCAATCGACCGTGGAAGACTGGAACAGTCATGGGTTCCTGAAAACGACTTCAAAGCCGAAAAAGGGACAACCTGCCTACTTGCTTTCAGAACCAGTCGGCGGAATTCCGATCGTGGTCGGGTGGCTGGCATTGGGAGGGCTGTTCTTCACTCTGTTCATGAGAGGATTCAACTTCTGGGGGTTCAGGCACGCTCTCGATATCGTTCGAGGGAAGTACGACAACCCGAAAGAAACTGGAGAAGTGACACACTTCCAGGCACTTGCGTCGGCACTCTCCGCAACGATTGGTCTGGGAAACATCGCGGGTGTCACCATCGCTATGACACTTGGTGGGCCGGGGGCATTTTTCTGGATGCTCTTGTCAGGCTTCCTTGGAATGTGCAGCAAGTTTGCAGAGTGTACGCTTGGGCAAAAGTATCGCTACGTCAAACCGGACGGAACCGTTCTCGGAGGTCCCATGCGGTATCTCAAAGTCGGCTTGGCTGAGATGAAACTTGGATTGCTCGGTGGCGTACTCTCGATTGTCTTTGCCGTGATGTGCGTCCTGGCAAGTTTCGGCGGTGGAAACATGCTTCAGGCGAACCAGTCTGGTTCAGCCATGCTGCAAATGTTTCAACAAGGACGACTTCAGCAAGTTTCCGATCTGAATGATGAAATTAAAGACGCTGCCAAGGTCGAGAAAATCGACGAAATGCTCACATTGCAAAAGAAGAAAGAGACCCTCGTCACGGACATTTCAGCCTTCGAAAAACGCTTCAAAATCATTTATGGAATCATTCTGGCCGCTCTGGTTGGTGCGGTGATTATCGGGGGAATCAAACGGATCGGAGCTGCAGCCTCAAAGATTGTCCCGTCGATGTGCATCATGTACTCACTTGCCTGCCTGTACATCATTCTTACTCACCTCTCTCAAGTGCCATCTCTGGTCGTACAAATTTTCACCGAAGCCTTCAGCGGAGCTGCGATGGGCGGCGGGATTGTCGGTGTTCTCGTGGTTGGTGTGCAGCGAGCGGCATTCAGTAATGAAGCTGGAGCCGGTAGTGCTGCAATCGCTCATAGTGCAGCCAGAACGGAAGAGCCGATTCGCGAAGGTTGCGTCGCTTTACTGGGACCATTCATCGACACCATTGTTGTTTGCTCGATGACTGCTCTGGTCATTCTGATTACAGGGGCCTGGGACAATAATGAGTGGATTGTCGAGCAAGGATTAGAAGGTGCCGCGCTCACTTCCCGCGCCTTCCAGGAAGAGATTTCATGGTTCCCGATCCTTCTCAGTATCGCAGTCACACTCTTTGCTTACTCCACAATCATCTCGTGGAGTTACTACGGAGAAAAAGCCTGGGAAACCCTCTTTGGCGCACGCAGCACATTCCTGTACAAAATCCTGGCTGTCATCGCAGTCTTCGTCGGCACGATTGTGAATCTGGGAAGCGTCCTCGATTTCTCTGACATGATGATCCTCGGGATGGCCTTCCCGAACATCCTCGGCGTCGTTCTCCTCTCGCCCAAAGTCCGCAAAGACCTCATGGACTACTGGGCCCGTTACAAGGCAGGTGAATTCAAAACTTATAAGTAGAACGGCAACAGCCATGAATTAGTGCAAGGCCGAAACCTGGATTCACTCTCTCAATCACTGAGAAAACGACCATTATTCAAGTTTCCGGCCTGATTCCAAAAGTTCGGTGCGGCTGCGCAGTGACTCTCACGCTGGAACAGATCTCTGTTTCGAGACGATCTCTTTCGTCCGTGGCTCATTCTGTTCCTGAGAATGGCTCGTCGTCGACAACCCTTGAAGGGAGCGGACCAGTCCGTTTCCTTGCAGACCTTTGCATGCACGACGCAGACATTGCCTGACTGCCTGAGGCGTGATCGAGAGTTGCTTGGCGATCTCCTGAGGAGACAGGTCTGACCAGTAGTGGAGCCTGACAACTCGCTGCTGCGACAATGGCAGGCTGGTGATGACTTGTCTGATGATTGCTCTCGTCTCATTCTTCGCGCTCTCGAGAGCGGGGTCGACTTTCTGCATCCGATCTCGACGAACCCACAGGTCGTATCGACGGAGAGGGTCAATTTCACGTTCATGACGTCGCTGTGCGTCGATAAGTCGCCACTTTGCACGAAACGTAATGATCGACTCCATGTTCTCAATGCCAGTCTGATTGAGAGCCTCCAGGTATGCATCCTGACGCGCGTCCTCGTTGTCGTACCAGCGATGATCTCTGAAATGCCGGCCCATGCGTTTCTCCTCTCTTGGAATCGATACTACAAAAATAAAGTGATTGTCCGTCCGAAAACAGCTATTATTCAACGGATGAGAATTGTGAGATGAGACTCTCTGGTTTAAGTCTCTGCTGCCTCTTCAGGGACCCCACAGGATTCCCTTAAAGGATTTCTTCCGTTTTTATTTCGTGTTGCCGCCTTGCTTGAAGGTTGCTTGGACCGCATAGTTTTTCAGCGAGTTTTCAAGGTCCTGCATTATCATTTGACGCAGTTCCGCCGGTTCCTCGACCGTCGCCTTGGCTCCGAAGCTGAGAATCCAGGATTTGAATTCTTCTAATGCGGAGAGCTGCAACTCCAGAAGAAGAGTTCCATCAGGTTGTGGCGTGAGTGTTTGAGTTTCGTGCCAGTGATGTTCCTGAACGTAGCGGGCAACATCTGCAGAAAAACGAACCGAGATGTGGTACTGCTTTTCATTTCCCTGATAGACGCCGAATGCGGTTCTCAGGTGCTCGTGAAGGGTGAACTCATCCGGCTTTTCGAATTGCTCCGAAGTCATCTCGATGTCGTGGATACGAGCAATTTTGTAATGTCGAAGTTCGTTATATTTAACCGCGAACGCGACGAGGTAGAGTGAACTTCGATGGTAGGCCAGCCCATATGGGTGCAGAATCACCTCTTTCGGGGTCTTGGAATTCATTGAGAAGTACAAGAGCCGAGTCACCTGCTGATCCTCAATGGCGATCATCAGCGTGTCGATGATTTCGCCCCGTTGACGATAGTCACTCGATCCTAAACGGGTTTGATGAAACACGGAGGAGAATTGTTCCAGGTACTGCCGAGTCTCCTTCGTCAGAGCGGTGCGGATCTTACGAAATGCAGTATGGGCAGCCTTGAAGAAAACCGTGCCCGCCATCGGCTCTAAAAACTGTCGGCCAAGGTAAAGTGCTGCCGCTTCTTCGAATGTCAAGCTGAGCTTCGAAAGCATTTGGTCGCTGTGACAGGTCCACGTTTTTCGCCCATGAGTCCCAACGGTCTGCTGAATGGGAAAACCGACTTTTTGCAGTTGTGCAAGATCCCGGCGAACCGTTTTCTGACTGACACCGAGTTCCTCTGAAAGTTCACTGAGTGTCCACCCCGGAGAGGGACCACACAAGTTCTTCAGTAGTAACCATGGGCGAAGGTGGGAGGAGAGATTGACCGACTGAGCCCTATTCACATCATTTCGTCCTGCTCGTACATTATCCGCAGCTCCTTCTCTCGACACCCCTCCTGGCTTTGATCATCGTTGCTGTGAACTGAATGTTAATAGATCGATTTCCTCAGGTAGGACACAGCACGTCCAACCTGCTGGAAGATTCATAGAAATCAACAACTCAGGGCATTATTAATGCTTGTCGTTCCGGAGTGGCCACTTTGATCACGACATAGACTGCTCGCCCCGAAGCCTGAAGTTCAGGCGAATTCTGGATCTACTCGATACTCAGAATTGAAACGGTTAGAGCATCTTTCGAATTGGTTTGCAGGTTCTGCCTCGTGGCGAACAGCATTTTTACTAGAACCAGTCCGAAAACCTCTGAAATCGTCGTTTTTCTCAACGTTTGAGAGAGCAATTTCAAGTTTCAGGACCGCCTCTAGAGAAATGCGTTCTTCACGGGCACACGGTAGAGCAAACTGCTCTAGAAGAATGCTCGGCGCGATGACCCAAGTTCACGAACAAATTGCTGCCCGTGCGTGGTGATCGATGGCCAAGAATTGTCGGCCATGGACTCCAGCTTCAACTTGTCGTCCGTCGATGTTCTGATGAGCGTCGTTCGCGTTGCTGTCTCCGAAGGAGATGTCACAAAGCGATCACAGCAGCAGCATGAGTTGTTTGCTGCTGCTGTGTGAGCATTCATCAATAAACGCTGGGCAAGCTCAGTTCCGCGGTGAGAACGCGATCGATGACAGCGATCAGTTCCTGCAGGTGAGCTTTCGAGTAGTCGTCGAGTTTGATCTTCTTGTTTTTCAACAAGTCGGTCGATTTCTTTTTCACTTCGATCAGATGCATGCGAGTCAATGTTCTCGCATCTGAAGGAGCTCCCGATCCTCGTGATAAAATATTCCCAAGGCGATTCAGGGCGGAACGTTGCAGGTTTCTCCGGAAACTGGAAATCATCGGTTCTTTGAGCGTGTATTCTGCCTCTTTCTTTTGATTCAGTTCGGCAAACACACTGTCGACAATCAGTCTTAAATGCTCTGCAAGCGTGTAGGCGTCATCCTCGTCCGACTTGAATTCGTTATCGAGAATTCGGTCGAGTTTCAATGAACTCAGCACGCTTCCTAAAATCATGTCTTGCATGGTGAGCATGTCGTCGTGGATTGGAAAATCCAACCGGCTCACACTTGCGACTCCCCAATGATTCCATCGTGAGACAGACAGAGAATTCAGGAGTTCCCCATCAATCTCTGGTGGAGCAAATGCAGATTCGGCAAGCAACTTCATTGCTTCACGCTGCTTCTCGGCAGGGACAATTACAAATGGAGGTCGTGCGTCTTTATCACCTTTGTGATCTCGATTCACGTACAGTCCACCGGGATAACGGGCAGCGAATGTGGTTGCTCGCCAGTATTCGTTAAAGAGCAGTACGAAGGCTTGTCGCGCACGTTGGTAGCCGTCTCCTTCGTGTACGGTGTTCTCAACGACTTTGGGAATCAGTTCCATTGACTGCTTCATTTGTCGACGAGCATAAACAAGCGGGTCCGTTCCAAGGTCGAATCGATTTGAGGTTGGGTCCGGATCGAGGCTGCGAGTGTCTTCGTCCGTTGAATAATCCAGAGCTGGTTCGCCGGAACGGGAAGCGATCTTCTTTAGCTCTTCAGCTTCATTTGATTTGATCGGCTTGTAGCCATATTCAATAGCCCAGTAGTCATACGGCCCGATTGTTTGAGAGTAGTAGATCCCCTGCTCTTTTTTGTCGACGACGACATTCGCAGGCGAGTAATCCATGACGCTGGCAACGGTAGCGATATTGACGTCTGCTTTCGGGTCGGCAATTTCCTCAAGAGTCTTCCAGGTGCTTGCCTTGAAGTTGTGACGCAAACCGAGAGTGTGTCCCACTTCGTGCATGACAACTTCCTTCAGACCTTGATGGACAAACTCTTCTGGAAGAGCTTCGGTTTTGACAGCTCCATTTGCCATGAAAACAGCAGCTGCAAAGGCCGTTTGATACTGCATTGCATGTCCGAGTTGACAGAAAGGACCATGCTCATGCTCTAAAGAATTCGAACTGTGATCCTTTGGGATGTGGAGTCCTGAAAGCATTGCGGTCTCTTCGGGGCGGAAGATTTCCCAGCGATGATTCCAGCTGTTCAGAAAACTGGCATCGAAGATGATGTCGGCATCAAGAATCTGTCCCGTGCGTGGATCGACACGAGATGGTCCCATTGCAAATCCAGCCTCTGCGGTAATCCAGCGGAAAGTATTGTATTCGATACTTTCCGGATCAAAGTTCGGATCGACTGGTTGTTGGTCAACACGAATGGCGCCGGCGTAGCCCAACTTTTCGAATGCTTTATTCCATTCCAGGATTCCTGCTTCGACAGTTGGTCGCAGGTAAACGGGAACGGTGTTCTCCATGTAGAAGCGGATGGGTTTTTTCGGTGGTGAGAGATCAATTGATGAATCGAGTTTCTGGAGATCCCAGCGGTTGATGTAGCGTTTGAAGTGCTCTGGATCATCTTTGTCAGAGAAGTCTTTGATAGCAGTCAGGAAGTAACCGACGCGATCGTCTGCGACTCGCGGTTTGTAGCCATTCGAGCCGACTGCTGGCAGCACACTAATGCTGAAGTGGACGCCAACCTGAACACCTTTCGTGTTTGGAACCGTATCAATGGAACCGGTTCCTGCGTAGACGGCGTTAAGTTGCAACTCCAGGTTTTTGGGAAACTGCTTGATCTTCGAGAACGTCGAGCGATCTGTCATCAATCGGAAACCCGATCCAATCGAGCGACCGACCTCTTGGTCATCGTTCATGAAGACTCGCGTCATGTCGACCAAAATTCCTCCCGAAGGTGTTTTCGTCAACACGGGCAACGCATGCAGAATGCTGTCGCTATAAGCAAGTTTGACAGCTGAGGCTTCTGGGGAATTCGCCTTCGCAGTGTAGCGAACATTTCGTTGCGAGATGTAGAGCTTTTCTTCTGTAGCCTTGAATCCGTAAATGACATCATCGCCAAAGCCCCACGACATGCCCCCCAGTACAGACCCTTTGCTGATCCCTTTAAAGATCGACGGCAGGACGATGTACTCCTGTTTCAACGCTGTCGGTGAAAGCTCCACCAGTAACTGCTGATCGTTGTGGTACAAAGTCCACATTCCAGTCAGCTTCGTCTTTTTTTCGATCAGCTCTTCGAATTTGGATGGTTTTTTTGTTTCTTGGGCACTCAATTGAGAACAGGCAAAAAACACTCCGAGCGTGAGCACGGGAAGGAAGATTCGACGTAAGTCCATGGAGTTCCCCTGGGAAGAAGATAATTGCGCAGTTTTCTTATCTTATCAGTTCCTGCTAATCAGAAAAGGCTACCAGAGAAAGCTGAATTCAGTTGAGATTGTTTGAATCAGTCAGAGAATTCTCGGAGACCTGTTGGCGGTTTGCGCAGTTTGAGCATGAGACGTTGCGTTTTGGCAACGTTGAGTAACTCATGATTTCAGCGCAATGCATAAGATCGAAACATGAGAGCCGTTTACGCTGCCGTGTCCCTGCGTAGAACACGTTTCACCACTGACATTGCTGCTCACCTTGTAGCAGGGTGAGAATGCCAAATCGAAAAGTGCGATCGTCAGAATTGACCGTAATTTCGGTGGTGTTACGCCTTCACTCCGTGTTCCAGTTCGGGAGCAGCGTCGCTGTCAGGATCGAACCATTCTGGCTTGAACTCGATGCGAGTTTGGAGGTCCATCGCGAGGTTGGCTGTCAAAGCCATAATCGCATCCGCCATGGCAACAACGCCATTACAGCGAAGACCACCCTTCTTGGGGTCGATTGGCTTTCCATCGGGCCAGTAATTTGGTCCCTGGTTGCGGATTGCGTAACAGAAGTGTTCCATCTCTTCACGGTATCCACGGCTGACGTTTGTTGCCCAATCGGCACCTCCACTGTCAGCGACCTTCGGCCCTGAGGTTGTTTCGTAGGCTTCCATGACAGGACCACCTTCGCCCCCTTCGGAACCGGAAATGACCCACAATCGTTGATCTGGACCACCACCCTGGCTGCCGCGGCCATCTTCTTTCCAGAGCATTGCCTCTTTTTCGGTTTTCATGAACATCGTGCCACGAGTTCCGTAAACCAGTTCGCCGTAGGGCTCAAACTTGTTCGTGTTAATCGAAGAGTATGTGACGATGCACTTATCACGCTTCTTGACTTCGTCGTTTGCATCGTACTGAGAACCAGGGAATTCAAAGGTCACAAAAATCTGGTCGTCAATTTCCCGGTCATCGTCCCACTTGTCTTTAGGGCCGACGTTTGGAATTCCGTAGAAGTTCTTTCCACCGAAACCACTGACTGCAATCGGGTGAACTTTTCCAAGGAAAATACTGGCTGCGTCCATCTGGTGAGAACCGAGTTCCGCCATCAGTCCGCCGCCTGTTTGTTCGTAGAGTCGCCAGTTGACTAACTGGTTGACGTCGTTGAATCCAAACTGTTCGAGGTCTTTGGCTGGAATTTTTTTATCTGGTCCAGGAATCCCTTTCTGCCAACTGTCGCTGTGCGGGAAACTGTTGTTTCGATGCCATTGTGCTCGAATGTGCCGGATATCACCCAGAAGACCGTTTTGAATGAGGTTGTTCGCGTTGTCGTAAAGCACGCTGTAGTGACGCTGGTGACCGACTGCCAGCAACAGATTTTTGTCGCGTGCTTTTCGAATCATTTCCTTGCACTGAGGAACTGTTCGAGCCATCAGTTTTTCGGTCAGCACATGCAGACCAGCATTCATGCAGTCGATGGAAATGGGAGCGTGTGTCACCAACGGAGTTGCGATGACGACTGCCTCGAGCCCCAATTCATCTTTATGCTCAAGGAGTTCTTTGTGGCTGCCATAGGTTTTAATCTTCGCAGCTTCTTTCGCACCGAGCTTTTTGACGAGTCCACGGCGGACGTCATTTCCATCACCTTTGAAGGCGCGTTCGCGGTTCGAAGGTCGCAAATCGGCGATGGCGACAATTTCCATGTATTCCGGAGGATGCTCGTTGAGAAGGATGTTTCCTTCATCCCCGGTCCCGATGAACGCCACTTTGACACGTTCACCTTTCAGGGCGCTGTAACCAAACAGGGCTGCCGAAGTCCCGACGCCGCCAGCAGCAATTGCTTTCAACACGTCGCGACGGCTTAAATCACCCGAATTGACGGCATGGACAGCTCCGGAGAAATTGTCCTTACCGATTTGTTCTTGCTCAGGGGAGACAACAGGCACGATTCACCTCACATTATTGTTATGCGGCCCCATAAGGACCGAATCTGATTTCCAGGTAATTATAGTTCGTCAGCGTGGCTTTGGGGAGTGGGGTCGCTCTAAAACATTTGAGTGAAGAGGGTTGCGGCAAGTCCACTCCAGCGGGATTCGTTCTGATTCACTCGAATGACAATCAAATTGTTGTTTTTTGTCAGAGCGGGTGAGTTCGAGAACATCACCTGCGGTAATAACTTCGTCGTAAAATGCTCGAAATAAAAAGGTTACGACAATCGCAATTTTTTCTGGCCTGATTCAATGGGAATCAGATTCTTTTGCGATCGTCTTTCACCGAATGAGTTCGCACTATTCTATTCTTGCAGAGATTCGGAAAATTTAAAGACTCAAGATCGTAAACATCACGAAATAGCTGAGTTCTAATGCAGCCGCTGCGGCCTTGATCCAAAGGGAAATTCAGCCGGAGAGACCGAAGAAATGGCCTGGTGATCAAGGATCGACAAGCGGAAAAAATTCCTCACTTTAAGCGGACTTCGTTCTCGATTTTATCAGTGCCGATTCTGGTTGGATCGCTGACGAGCGAGAATCTTTTCCATGACCTCTAATTCTGTGTAATACATCGCGCTGGGGTCGATTCCCTTCTCGTCGAGCCATTGCAAATGTTCTTTGACCGCAGGACGGTTTGCGTAAGCGGGAAGGAACAGAAGCCAAACGCTCAATAATGCAAGCGTTGTGACCACCAGCGCAAGTTGGCGTTTGACCTGCTGAGGTTGAATCATGGGGACACCGAGTCAACGAAGATGACCTTGAACATCAACCATGCCATCAACAGTGTTAAGATCAAATTCAAGGATTGACCACAAACATACAAGATCAGCGGCTTCCCTCCTTTGAGTTGCGGGAGAAGTTCTCTGAAATTGGTTTCCAGTCCAATGCTGACGAAAGCGAGACAGAAGAACCAGCCTCGCAGTGTCTTCGTTGAGCCTTTAATCATTGCGTCGACCAACGCTGGTCCGCCGTCCAATGTTGAATAAAGCACCGAAAACAGAATCGACATCCCCACAAATCCTAAGACGAACTTCGGAAAGCGATACCAAATTTCCATCGCTCCGACGCGTGGTGCTGAGGCATCACGTTCAACGTAAGTGACCCAGTAGATCGCCACGCAAAAGGCGGTGACGCCGATAAGAATGTTTTGGATCATTTTGACTGTTGCAGCGACTTCGAGAGCTTCGTCTCCGAGCACTGCCCCAGCTGCGGCGACCGCACCGGTTGAGTCAATCGTTCCGCCTAACCATGCTCCACCAAGGATCGGGTCCATCCCGGTCGCCTTAATGATTGCTGGCAAGACCACCATCATGATGACCGTAAACGAAAGCGATAAGCCGATGGATAACGAGAGTTCCTCCTTCTTCGCCTTACAGGCTGCAGCTGTTGCAATGGCTGCTGAGACTCCACAGACCGACATATCCGCCGAGATCACCATGTTCAGAGACTTCGAAGGAATCTTCAAAACTTTCTGACCGAAAATATAAGTTGAAATCAAGACAACCGGAGTCACGATCCAGGCAACGAAAATCCCGGGTAATCCGAGTGCCAGGAGACGACTCATCAAGACTTCTGCACCGAGTAAAACCAGTCCGGTTTTGATAAAAAACTCCGTCAAGATTGCGGGTTTCAGAAAGACGGGAGTTCCGACAGTATTACTGATAACAAGCCCAACCAACAATGCCCACAAGGCATACTCCAGGTTGTACGCCTTGATGACACTTTGCCCAGCCATTGTGTAAGCAAGAGTGGCAAGGAGAAACACGAACGGGAATGCCCTGAGAAAATCCCCTGCCGGTTTCCCGCGAAGGCCCATTGCAAAGCCAAACACGGCAGCAATTATCACGAAGGCTCCAGCGATGCCGAGAAAGTTTGACGACAGCGCATCCATCGGGTTCTCTGTCCACTTCCCCGGCTTTGCGATCCAGGGTGCGAGGGGGCTGACGACTTTGACCTCTTCTCCACTGGCCCACTTTTCTGCTAAACCGTCGGGTTGAGAAAACCAGACTGCACCGAATGAAATCGCCAGTAAAATTATGGCACACCACACCGCCCACCAATCTTCGCTCGACCGCATATCGACCCAAAGGCTTGGGCGTTCCGCAGGAAGTTCAACACGATTTCCCGAGGTTTGGGGTTCTGAAGATTCGTTCGACATTTGTGGTGGGCTTTCTTTCTAAAGGAAGGAAAACGAGGAGGTTTTGGCAGGCACTCGATGGAGAATGTCAGGTTCCTCTTTGGTGGAGTCCGCAGTGGGGGACGTTGACTTAAAATAGTTCAATGTTTGTCATGCATCTTTGAGATTGATGCATGAGTTCAGTTTCATCGCATACCGTAGGCATGCAGGCTATGAAGTCATGGGAGTGATTTTGGCGGGCACGATGAGCGTTAGAACTCAGCGTTGAAAATGGTTTGCTGGCTGTCTCTAAATGATTGCATCTTTCGCGATTTGAATGTCATGAGCCATTTCCATGACAGACTGGTAACGGTCTTTTTTCTCTTTTTCCATGGCTTTGAGGATGATCGCTTCAAACGTATCGGGGATGTTGCGGTGCGGGGCGCGTTCCTTAGGTGGGATCGGATCATCGTGGATAATCAGGTCGAATGTTTTCCGAACTGTCTCTCCGTAAAACGGTTCCTTGAGGGTCATGAGTTCGTAAAGCATCACCCCCAGACTGAAAATGTCAGAGCGTTCATCAATCGATTTGTGGCCAAGAATTTGTTCCGGAGACATATAAAGTGGCGTCCCCGGCAATTGACCAGAACGTGTGAGCGTTCGCAATTGTTCGCGATCAACTGTTTCTTCCGGGCGAACAGTTTGAAAGTCTTCTGGTTCCCACGGCGGATCTTCGACGCCCCAGACTTTTGCGACTCCCCAGTCCAGCAAAACGACTTCGTTGAACTGACCAAGCCAAATATTCTCGGGCTTGATGTCTCGGTGAATCACGCCATGAGCATGCGCAAACCCTAGCGCCTGACAGACCTGAAGGAAGACATCCATGAGGACGGAGAGTGGATATGATTGAAGTGCGCTGGCGTCTCGTTGTGAAATCCGCTTGATGGTTTCATAGAGATCCTCTCCCCGCAACAGCTTCATAGTGAAATACAACGACCCCATTTTTGTTTGACCGATTTCATAAACCGGGATCGTATTCGGGTGAGCCAGCTGCGCGGTCACTCGAGCCTCACGCAGGAAGCGCCGACGTTCTTCGGCGTCGTTTCGGAACTCGTGGCGAAGTGCTTTGCGAGCGACCATCCGCCCGGTGACGTTATCAAAGACTGCTTCAAGATACGCCTTGCGACCATTAAACAGGAGACGTTCGTCGCTGTACTTAGAGTAGGTACCTTCGAGCAGTTCGGGGAGATCGTGATCTGTCCCCGAGAGCATAATTGTGGGGTAACCATCAGAAGGGCTGGACACAACGGTTTCCTTTTGTGAACACACCACCGTGGGCAACCTTGGTGGTTTCGTCTCAAGGACGGATTAAACAAAGCGTATACTAGAACTGTTGCAAACCGATGGCAAAGACGCAATGGCGCTCATGCTTTCCGGTGAATTTCCGATTTTTACAAATCCCAGAGATGCTGGCCAAAGACCAAAAGACCAACAATTGCTGATGCGAGTGCGATCACTAAAACACTCCCCGCAGCAAAATCTTTTGCTTTACGGGCTCTCTCCTGCAGCTCCGGTGAGAGCAAGTCGACAGTCTCTTCAATGGCACTGTTCATGATCTCAGCTGAGAGAACAGCTCCGATACAAACGACAACAAGCGCCCATTCGAAGGATGAAAGTCGGACAAAGCAGCCTGCTGCCACTACACATCCTGCCATGACCCATTGGATTTGCAGGCTCGTCTCTTGCCTCGAAACTTCGAGGACTCCACGAAATGCAGTCGCGAATCGACGGTAAAGTGAAACAGGATTCTTCAAGACAGAGCCTTTGTCGCGATATTCAAAGCTCGCAAGAGCATTACTTGATCCAGGGGCCGTTGACGTAATCATGAACACCGCTCTTCACGCCGGGGCCCGGATGAGGTGGTTGATCGACGTGCGAGGCGTCCATGAAAGATGTCATTTTCTCGACGATCTCAGCATGTTTTGAGGCGATGTTCTTCTCTTCGCTGAGGTCCTCTTTGAGATTGTACAATTCTATCGGTCCCCCCGGTCTCGCTTGAATCGCTTTCCAGTCTCCCATTCTCGCCGCTCGCGCAATCCCTTTTCCACGCGGGTATTCCCAATACATTCCCTCGTGGATCTTTTGCTCTCCTTGACCTGTCAGCGTCGGGAGGAACGAGATGCCGTCCGTTTCTTCGGGCGGCTCAATTGCAGCAGCTTCGCAGAGTGTCGGCATGACATCCCAGAACGCGAGGATATGGTCGCTCGAGCCACCAGCAGGAATTTTCTTTGGCCAGCGGGCAACCATCGGGACGCGAATTCCGCCTTCATAGAATGATCCCTTGTACCCTCGCAGGTCGCCGTTCATTTGGAAGTAATCCGTCATCTTTGTCCAACCAGCGTCGGCTCCTCCACTCTGTCCTCCGTTGTCGGAGGTGAAAATGATGAGAGTGTTGTCAGCGAGATTTTTTTCGTCCAGATAGGCGAGTATTTCACCGACATTTCGATCCATTCGAGAGACCATCCCGGCGAGTGTCGTCAGTCCATCTTCTGAACCAAGGTAGTTCTCGCGACGATCTTGAATCGAGACTTTCGGAAACTGTCCTCGGTAAGGTTTCTCGGAATCTTCAGGGACGACAAGTTCCACGTGCGGGATGATATACGGGATGTACGCAAAGAACGGAGCATCGGAAGAGTTGCGAATGAACTTCATTGCGGCATTGTGAATCTCGTCGTTCACATACTGGTTCATCCCTTTGCTGTTCTGGCTGAGTTGGACTTTCGTTTCGTCTTCCCACACCCAGAACGGATAATAGAAGTGAGCATGAATCTGAAGATACTGCCCGAAGAACTTGTCAAACCCTTGCTTGTTGGGATGCCCGGGGGTCCCTTCGTATCCCAGTCCCCACTTTCCAAAACCGCCAGTCCGATACCCAGCGGATTTGAGTTTTTCAGCGACGGTTACATGATCCGGCAGCAGGTATTGTCGTGTGTCGTTGGCACGAACCGGAGTGTGGCCGGTATGAAGGCCGGTCATCAGCACGCTCCGTGAAGGTTGGCAAACATGTGAGCCGGCATAGCACTGCGTGAGCTTAATTCCCTCAGTAGCGATGCGGTCAATATTGGGGGTTTTAATTTTCTCTTGTCCGAAACAGCCAATTCCCTCGTACCCCAAATCATCTGCCATGATAAAGATGATATTCGGTTTCTCGGCAGCTGAAAGACTGGCTGAGAAGATGACGAAAAGGCCCACTACGATCGATGCCCAAACAGCTGAGTTTCGTACGTTCATTCGCTTTCACCCTGATGGAAATGGTGTGAGTTTTGAATGAGCGTAGCAGTTGAATGCAGTTCTTCGCCAGTAAAAACAACTGATCGAGATTAAATGCAAGGCCACAGCTGCCTTGTCGCCGAGTTCAGCTTTCAATGCTTTCGTCTTTGAGCAATCCTGAGAGGCGGTACTTCCCCGAAGCACTCACGCAAGGAGCTATCACGAACCTGATCGCGAGCGGGGCTGTTCATCGAATTAGAATAGAGAGCTGATCCTGAAACCTGAATTTGCTCTCTGGGAGCAGTTTGCTCTACCGTTTGCCCGTGAAGAACGCATTTCTCCAGTAAAAAAGTTGTTCGCCACGAGTCAGATCCTGCAAGCCAATTCGAAAGGTGCTCTAAGCACGGAGAAAAGTGACCATTCCACAAATTTGCGGACAGGGTCTCATGCAGCTGAAATGAACGACGTCGACAGCACAAAAAGTATGCAGCCTCAGGAGAGTGAGAGTTCAGTCAGGGTTTGTTCAAGAATTGCAGATTGAGTTTCGCTGTTTTCGCTGACATGGATGCAGTTGCGTCCATTTCGTTTGGCAGCGTACAAGGCTTGATCTGCACGAAGGACGAGTTCGTCTGGTGCTTCACGGTCTTTAGCTTCTGCGACCCCGACGCTAATCGTGACACTTGATGATTTGTCATTGATCTTGCAGCCAATCCGGCTGACGTACTCACGGAAACCTTCAGCGAGTTTGATCGATTCTCGTAGCGACATACTTGGCATGGCGATGGCAAATTCTTCACCACCGTACCGGGCAACGCAACCTTTTCCAGAGAAGTATTCAACAGCAGCATTTGAGACGGTTTTCAGAGCGGCGTCGCCTGCCTGGTGTCCCCACTGGTCATTGAATGCTTTGAAGTTATCAATATCAATCATGATCAGACTGAGCGGATTCCGCTGTGGGCTGAATTCATGGAGAGCATTCTTAAGCGCGTTTTCGAGTGCTTGACGATTCGCCAATCCGGTCAAGCCATCCGTCATCGCAGCCTGTCGATATTCTTTAAGAAGCCGCTCTTGAGCACGAATATCAGCTTTGATTAATTCAGACAGCCCGACAGACGAGACCAGCCCTACCAGACCGCTAATCAACCAGAGAGGACGGAACGTACTATCGAGTTCCGGCATCCAACCGGCGAGAAGCAGGCAGATACTGAGCCAGGCGCTCACTGCGACAAATATCATTCGAGACGTGGTTTCACGCATCTCGGTCTTACCCTTAGGGACGATGAATTTCTTCAACCCTAAGCCACCCTTTAGCAGCGAGCGTCAACTACTTCGAGAATTCTTTTAATGAGCACGCGCTATAATCAGAATGATCGGAAAAAACAGACCGATCAGCAGGTCGCGATGCGTTCACCGGGAAGCTGTGAGATCGGAAATCAAGAATTTTGGAAGATGGCCTTCATACTTTTAACTGCACATATTCACGACACGTCTGTAGTTGTGTGTTGCCCAGCGTGAGAACAAGAGATCTGCAGCATTTTCAACGCTTTTGTTCGTAGAAGTTCACATCCATCGCTTCATAGACTGCTCGCCACGAGGCGGAGCGCAAAGACCGATATTTGCTTTGCTGTGGCGTCGAACATAAGGAAATGAAGTCAGCAAGTCATTTTTGCCTTGCTCTTCAATCCTACATTTCCTTGAAGTTGCGACCTGTATGGGGATCTTCTCTTCCGTTAAGACACCCCGGCGGAACTACGCACCCGGTCTGAGACGGGCGTACTCCGTGAGAACTTCATAGAGATCTTCAGTGATTGTGACATCGTCGTGAGAGAAATCGTTCATCCAGGAACGTTTTCGCTGGACAGCCTCGTCAACGATTCGCATCAATTCCCCGAAAGAAATTGTCATCGTCGGTGGAGCATCAAAGGTCTCTTCTTCGCCCGTATAAAGTTTTAAACGTGGTCGCATGTGAATCCCTCCATGGTCCGGCATGCTGTCGCTTCGGCATTGTAAATCGAAGTCGTCTCTTCTCGTCCATATATCGGCATGTCCGTTAAGCTCCTTGAATCTCTCCTAAACGGAATAGAGAAACTGACCGGCATTGCCGTTTATATCGGTCTTTGGGAAGATCGGCTCAAGTTTGAGTAATTCACTCGCATCGACTTTGGAGTAGAAAATGTTGTGGCTCGGAGTGGCCGTTGGTATCGGAGTTGTTTTAAGTGTCGTCGGTTTTCTTCTGCGGAAACCACCCGCAAACAATCATCAAATCATGGATCAGCAGTCTCCGATGGAAAAGGCGATTGAAGAAGCTCTCAGCGAAGCAGCCCGTTTGCTCGAAGCTGGTCAGACATGGGACGCCGAGCAAAGGATGGTTTCACTCGTGACGCAGGTCTCGAAAGAGGCCGGGACGACGAGTCGTGAATATGCATTGGCCCTCTTTAATCAGGCAATGTTGTTTCTTTGGATGGACGACAATACAAGAGCGATTCCGCTGTTGCGAACAGCCTGTGATATTGCAGAAGCTGATGAATCCATGACTGCGGATCTGTTGACATTCCAAGAGAACCTGGGAGTTGCACTTTCGCAAAACGGTGTCCACAGCGAAGCCGTCGAATTGCTGCAGGAGAGTCTCAACAGGCGTGAAAAATTCTTCGGAAGAAGCCACTCTGGCTATGCCTGCGGATTGACGGCGTGTGCTGAGGCACTCACCCGTGCCGGAAAACTGGACGAAGCATTCCCTCTCATTGAGGAAGCTATCAAGGTCAACCGGCAAGCTCAAAATTCATCTGTCATCGAAGACATTGCACTGAAAGCAATCATTCTTCAAGCACAAAACGAAGAGGACATTTTTCCGGACTGGTCAGACATGCCAACGAGCTTACATTCGAATATTCCGGAAGTGGTCCACCGTATGAGTCGTACTCATCAACCGAATGTGGTTCTGGGGCTCTATCAGAAGTTGAGACCTCTCTATGCATCCAGCCAACCGCGAGACCTGCAAAAGCTGAAGGAAATTGACGTGGCAATTTCCAATCTGGCACGGCAAGTTGAAAATCATTCCGCACGCATCGCAGCCTTTCAACGAATTTTCGAAAACATCGGGGAGCATCATCCAGAGTCGATCAATACCTTGCTCGGCATGGCGATGGCGTACACCGATGCCGGACAGATTTCTTCGGCGGATGAGGCTTACGAGTCTGCCCTCCGAATCTCAAACCAGGCTGGATCTCCTGCTTCTCAATCACAAGTGCAGAGAAATTACGCCATTCATCTCGCGGAGACAGCACGGATTGAAGCAGCGGAGCAGATGCACCAAAAAGCAATCGGAAACGCAAGGAAGTCTGGCAACGAGGAACTGCTCGGGAGAACGCTCTGTGCTTATGGAATCTTTCTGCAACATGTCGGGCAAACGGAAGGTGTCGTTGATCTCTTGGAAGAATCTTTACACGCTCTCCCTAAAGCTCATCCCGACGCACTTAGCGCAGAATCTCACTTGATCGCGCTTCGTGAGGGCAACAACTGCCAGTGTTCAGAGGCAAACATCGATTCGTATCTCGACTTCCTCAAGAAACTGGTCCTCGAGCGAGCCCCTGAAGGGCTCGTCGATCAGATCACCTACGACGAAGCAGACTTGGAGTCGCCGGTCTCTGTTTCTGTCACACGTGAACCAACCGATGAAGAATCACAACAACTCTTCAACGCTATACAAAATTCGCTCACAGAAATTCGCATGTCGAGTTCAAGAGCATTTTACACCGAATAACGAGTCCAGGGACGTTCACGTTTTTTCAGGCACTCGGAGTTTTCGGCGAATTTTTGTTGAACAAGTACGAGCACTCTTCCAGTCGTGTGCCTGACTCGTCTGTCACTGCAAACTTTGTTGGTCCCCAGAGTGAAACTCCGGCGTAATCCCCGGACTTGTTCAGAACATAAAATTTCAAACCAAAATTCGGACGCCCATCTTTCCCGAGTAGATGCGACTCGGTGACATGCTCTACAAGTCGCTGCATCACTTCTGTTCCAGCAGCTTTGGGAGAAAGCCCGTTTCGCATCAACTCAACGACTCCAAACGAGGAGCAGTTGCGGACGTTTTCTTCTCCTCGACCAGTACTGCCACAGGTTCCGATTTTGTTGTCGACATACAACCCCGCACCAATCAGAGCGGAGTCTCCAACACGACCGGGAATTTTGAATGCGAGTCCACTGGTGGTGGTGACACACGAGAGATTGCTAGCGGCATCAATCGCAGAACAGTGGATTGTTCCAGTCGGTCGATCGATGGCTTCGCTCCGCTGGTAATTGTGAGTCGCTGCGGGGCCATGATCATCGACGAGTTTGAAGAACGCTTTGACCTCGTCATCAAGCTGATCCGGGGGCGGCGGGATCCAGTCGTCTCGTGTGGAATTAGTCTGCTTCCAGTACAACCAGATTTTGCGAGCTTTTTCTGTCAGCAGATTTTCTTCCGGGAAACCTTGAGCCTTTGCGAATTCATTTGCTCCTTCGCCGACGAGCAGCGAGTGATCAGTCTGCTCAAGGACGAGCTTGGCGAGTCGTGCTGCGTGGCGAACATTTTTCAGTCCCGCAACTCCTCCAGAACGATGAGTCGGGCCATGCATGACTGCGGCGTCGAGTTCGACCACACCCTGTTCATTCGGGAGCCCACCATACCCGACCGTCAGGTCATCCGGGTCATCTTCAACAAGGGTGACACCTTCGACAACAGCAGCCAACGGATCTGCTCCATTGATAATTTGTTCATAAGCAAGTCGAGTTGCCTGCAATCCGTTTGCCGAAGCAATCACTCGAACGATGGACATGGAAATTCCTTATTGACTCTTCAGCGACTTTCGAGGATTGAAACCTTTCAAGGAGGGATTCACCAGAGACCGCTCATGCTTATCCGATTCTGCTTAAAACAATCGGTTCAATCCATTCAATGCCGCCACGCGATAAGCCTCCGCCATGGTTGGGTAGTTGAATGTTGAATTCACAAAGTACATGAGCGTGTTGTGTTCTGCAGGCTGAGACATGATTGCTTGACCGATGTGAATGATCTCTGAGGCGTTAGCGCCAAAGCAGTGAATGCCGAGAAGTTGAAGTGATTCTCGGTGGAAAAGCAGTTTCAACATGCCGACAGTCTGGCCAGTAATTTGAGCACGTGCGAGGCTCTTGAAAATCGAGTGTCCGACTTCATACGGGACTCCCTCTGCAGTCAGCTCTCGTTCTGTTTTGCCGAGGCAACTGATCTCGGGAGAGGTGTAAATTCCCGACGGAATCTCCTCGATCATCGCTCGTTCACAACTTCCGTGAATCATGTGGTGAGCTGCATATCGTCCTTGAACATAGGCAGCACTGGCAAGAGCGGGAGGTCCAATGACGTCCCCGACTGCGTAGATGTGAGGCACCGCAGATTGAAAGTCCTCATTGACAGGGATTTGTCCTCGTGAATTGATTTCAATCCCGAGCGGTTCGAGGCCCATGCCGTCGGTATTCCCGCTGCGACCAGCCGCCCAAAAAAGGATATCGGTTTTGATTTGCTTACCCGATTTCAAATGCAGAATCACTCCGTCGTCGGTCGGCTCAACACGGTCGTACTCTTCCCGATTTCGAATTAACACGCCACGGTCGCGCAAGTGATAGCTGAGCGCGTCACAGATTTCGTCGTCAAGGAATTCCAGCAACTGGTCCCGCGTATTTACGAGATTCACTTTCGATCCGATGTTGCGAAACATCGACGCATATTCACATCCAACGACTCCTGCGCCGTAAATTGTAATTGAGCGAGGGGTTTCAGAAAGATCGAGAATCGTGTCACTATCGAAGACACGACCATGGTTGAATTCGATGTCTTTCGGGCGATAAGGTCGGGAGCCGGTCGAGACCACGAACGCGCCCGCTTCGATCGTCCGCTTCCCGCCAAATTCATCGATGATCTTCAACGTGTTGGAGTCTACAAAGCTCCCCGTTCCTTTGAAAATGTCGACCCCGTTCCGATCATAGAACCCCATCCGCATCTCGACCTGTTTTTCAATCACGCTGGCTGCAGTTCTTCGCAGTTCAGGAAATTCAGGAAGTCGGGATAGTGCGGCATCGCGAAACAGTTTGTTGTTGAGCAGAGTTGTCGCTTGAAAAATGGCATGTCGCAGAGCCTTGCTCGGAATCGTCCCGCGATGCGTACAGCCGCCGCCGATAGGAAGGTCTCGCTCCACCATGGCGACCGATTTCCCAAGCTTTGCCGCCTGCATGGCGGCCCCTTCTCCACCAGGACCGCTGCCGATGACAATAATGTCGTATTTTTGATCTTTCATAAATCGTCGTTCTTATTGTTCTAAAGGCAACTTGGCTGGATACCTGCCATTGTTCTAAATCGCCGGTGAAGTGCAATCGAGTTTGATTTACCGAGGACTTGAAGTCTTCCGTGATAGCGTTTATTTCACGAGCAGACTGGTTGAATCAATCCCGTGAGTGATATTCTACTGGGCGCAAATTGTACTCTTTCACCCTAAGTACAGGTTTTCTGATGAACTTTCGGTCAATCTCTTTCGTGTTTTTCGCGTTAACTCTGCTGGGAGTCCTCTCAAACGCTCATGGCGAGGAACAGAGACCGAAACCGAACATTATCTACATCTTACTCGATGATGCCGGATATGGAGACCTCAGCTGTTACGGTCAGGAAAAGTTTGAAACTCCAAATATTGACCGCATCGCCAAAGAAGGGATGAAGTTCACACAGCACTATTCAGGAAGTACCGTTTGTGCACCAACTCGCTGTTCACTGATGACCGGGAAACATACCGGTCATTGTGTCGTTCGAGGTAACCGCGAAGTGAAGCCGGAGGGGCAAGCCCCGATGCCGGCTGATGTAGTCACGATTCCGAGGTTGCTGAAGAAAGCAGGCTACACATCAGGGATGTTTGGAAAATGGGGATTGGGAGCACCCGGGTCGACCTCTGATCCAATGGAGCATTTTGATGTCTTCTACGGATATAATTGTCAGCGACAAGCTCATAACTATTACCCTGATCATCTATGGTCGAACAACGAGTTTGTTCAACTCGACGGGAAGACCTACGCTGCGGATTTAATATTTGAACAGTCCTTGAAATTTGTTCGGGACCACAAAGGGGCTCCGTTTTTTCTTTATTTACCTGTTACCGTTCCTCATGCAGCGATGCAGGCTCCGGAAGATTCTGTGGCTCCGTATCGTGAGAAGTTCCCACAGTTTGAAAAGGTCCAGGGGAAATACGCCGGAACGACGATCAACAATCCCATCGCAGCGTTCGCTGGAATGATGACACGTCTCGATTCACAAGTCGGGGCACTTCAGCAGTTGCTCAAAGAGTTGAACCTGGAAGAGAACACAATCGTCTTGCTCTCATCAGATAATGGACCACACAAAGAAGGAGGCCATGACCCCGAGTTCTTCAATTCCAATGGCCCGTTCAAAGGACATAAACGCGATCTTTACGAAGGCGGAATTCGAGCCCCGCTGCTGGCAAGCTGGAAGGGAAGAATCGCGCCCGGTTCCAGCTCAAAGTTGATTTCTGCACACTGGGACATGCTTCCGACATTTTGTGAAATCGCTGGTGTGGAGCCTCCTGCAAATATCGACGGGATCTCGATTCTCGATGAACTGACCGGGAATCCGGATATGCAAAAACAGCACCGCTACCTGTACTGGGAATTCACCGAACGAGGGAAGTCGCAAGCTGCCAGAAAGGGAGATTGGAAAGCGGTCCGCAAGAATCTCAAAAAGAACCCCGAGGCTCCGATCGAATTATACGACTTAAGCAAAGACATCGGCGAAGAGAATGACATTGCGGCAGAGCACCCTCAGGTCGTCAAAGAAATGTCCCGCATTCTTGAAGAAGCACACGTTCCATCAGAAACGTTTCAGCTATTTCAATAAGAACATTCAATGAGAGTCTGTTCGTTGAAAGCATGCAGTGCCGTACCTTTAAAGTGTACGGCATTGCATCTTTTTTAATGAATTTCGCTCACTTCCTGAAGTGGGCTTTGCCAGTTTTCTTCGAGCCAGTCGAGAAGTTGCTCTTCACGGCTGGTCGGTTGAACAGGCTCGTCGAAGTTCTTTTTTTCTCCCACGATGTAGGATGGTCGGGCTCGGACCTGATCGTAGATGCGGATTACATATTCTCCGATGATCCCGATTCCCATCGCGTTTAACGCTCCCAAGAGTGATGCCACAATCGTAATCGAGGCCCATCCAGGAACGGCCAGGCCGGTGAAGAGTTTATGGTACAGCGTGAAGCTCGTGACACCTGCACATGTCATCAAGGCGACACCCGCAATCACGTAAAAGATTGAGAGTGGAACTGTTGAGAACGAAAAGATAGCAGTCTTCGCCAGACGAAACAGGCCAAACATCGAAACGCGAGGAGTGTCGTCATGACGACGCCCACGTTCGACCGGGATACCAATTTGTTTGAATCCCACCCAGCTCCGGAGCCCGGAGAAGTAACGGTCTCGATCTTTCAGCCGCATAATTTCCTGCGCAACCGCGCGATCCATCAGGCCGAAGTTTCCAGCGTCCATTGGGATTTTGGTCGACGAAACTGCGTTCAGGACACGATAGAATGCATGGAACAGCGATCGTTTCACAATGTTTTCTTTGCGACCATGTCGGACCGCATAAACAACATCGTAGCCTGCTTCCCATTTCTGGACGAAATCAACAATCGCGTTTGGATCGTCTTGCAGGTCTGAATCCATCACGATCACAGCATCCCCAGCAGCGTGGGCAATCCCCGCCTGAACTGCTGATTGGTGCCCGAAGTTTCGTGAAAAATGAATCACTCGAACACAACGATCATTCGCTGCCAGTTGGTCAAGAATTTCGTCACTGGAATCTGAGGAACCATCGTTGATGAAGATAATTTCGTAGCGAGGTCCACACTTTTTCAGGGCGGATTGCACCAACATGTAAAGGTCGTTGAGGACATCCGCTTCATTGAACGCCGGCAGCACAACCGAAATTAATCGCTGGTGAACGTCGCGTCTTTGCGCGGCTGTGGATCGGGCGTTAATCATTTCGAAAGAACTCCTACAACAGAGAGCCCGCACGGAACGGGTATTCGGTTCATCATCCAGCGTTCGGCGGCTGCACAGTTGAGAAGCATCTGATTTGTGAACTTTGAAACTCTTGGGAACTCTGCCGAGCGACCTTTCGGGAAGATTTTTTCACAGCTACGAACAGCCATGGCAGCTGGGAGTGTGAAAGCATTCCAGTGCGTCAGACTAGTGACTTTCAACCCGGCTTCTTCGGCTTGAGCGCGCAACATCTTCATGGTGTAACGTCGATAGTGTCCGAGTGCTTTGTCCCAATCGCTAAACATCCATTGATAAGCAGGGACTGTCACAATCGCTCCACCACCGGGAGCCAAGGCGTTCGACACGTTTTGCAAGACTGCGACGGGATCTTCGATATGTTCAATCACATCGAGAAGAACGACCGCTCGTAATGATTCATTTTCGACAGGCCACGGCAAAGCAAGATCATGCAGCTGAGCGGACAGGCCACGGGATTGTGCGGTCTCGATCGATTCGGGCATGACGTCAAACCCGCTGACTTCATAACCCATTTCCTGAAAAGTGATCAGGTTGCGAGCCGAGCCAATTCCACCTTCAACCAGTTTCCCGGGAGCGGGGAAGTACTTCTGCAGCAAATTGACCGCAAGGTCTCTTTTAGCGACGTGCCACCAATAGGACTCTTCCAGTTCTTTCAGTTCTTC
Organism: Thalassoglobus sp.; assembly: GCF_048270125.1. Taxonomy (NCBI): domain Bacteria; kingdom Pseudomonadati; phylum Planctomycetota; class Planctomycetia; order Planctomycetales; family Planctomycetaceae; genus Thalassoglobus; species Thalassoglobus sp. The sequence goes on from NZ_JBLWTN010000017.1 coordinate 44,149, forward strand.
GAGATGTTCGACCTGCATCGGAGTGCCGTTCGTTCTGGTTCGGGGGAGAAAGATTTCATGCTCTTTGAACCTGTCCAGAAACCTCTGAAATGTGCCGTCTCCTCGATATTTCAGCGGCCAACGTCAAGTTTTCGGATCAGTTCCAAAATGATCTACCTCACAAAGAACCGGGATGCAGGAATGAGTCCGTTACGTTGCTTTTCCGCAACGACTTATTTGGTAAACCATTCAGTTTGTGTTGGTTGTAACGGTTTGGGGTGATGCGAATTTGCAACACGCCAGCAATTAGGAGCGTGCTCAAATGAATACCGGCACCCTCTAGGAACAAGAGCTACTTATTTGAAGGTCTCTTCATTGAAACAAATTGTAACTCGAAGACTTCCTGCTTCTGGGCCAGTTTATTTCTCAGTGTCTTATTTCAAGTCTTAGTTCACGATCCTGATTCAACACTCTTGTTTTCCACAGTCCCACTTCGTTCATCGCGACGGCATTCGTAAATTCATGACTGAAAATTCCCCTTCCAGACTGAATGAACTTTGGAGTTCGATGTCCGTTTCACAACGGATCGTTTGGGGAATTGTTCTCGTGCTATTGGGCATCAATGTTCCAGTTTTTCTTTGCTTGCATCTGACTCTCGATACGGTCATCTACGATTTGCAGGCCCGCTGTGCGCTGGAAGGTGGTGTTTTGTATCAAGACATTGTCGAACCGAATCTTCCCGGTGTTGTGTGGGTGCATATGTTTGTGCGAAGCATTTTCGGTTGGTCAGATGTTGTTCTGCGATTGTTTGATTTGGCTGTCGTTACTGGAATCATTGCTGTTCTCTCGCGTCTGATTTTGCGTCGCGATAAATCCCTGTTTTCGAGACAGTCAGCTTTGCTGACATTGTCAGTTTTTGCATTTTATTTGGGGCTTCTGGAATGGTGTCACTGCCAGCGTGATCTCTGGATGCTCTTGCCCTGTTTGCTTGCGGTGCAGTGTCGGATTTCCCGATTGGAAAAACGAGAAGAAGACTTGTCTTCGAAGCAGGTTGCTGCCTCAGCGTTTCTTGAAGGTATTTACTGGTCAATTGCATTCTGGATCAAACCACACATTGCCGTGCCAGCTCTCTGCGTGATTTTGATGTCGGCCTGGCTTACGAAAAATCGAACTCGCATTGCAATCGAAATCAGTGGAGTCCTCGCGGGCGGAATCCTCATGGGGATTCTCGGCTCGCTCTGGTTGATTCAAACCGGAGCCTGGGATGCATTTTGGGTGATGCAACTTGAGTGGAATCCCGAATACGTTTCGACGGGGCGCTCTCGATTGACCGCTGAACGCATGGTCGGATTATGGAACGTCTTCTTCCCGTGGAGTTGGGCCCATGTGGTCGCTCTCATCGTTTCGGCTCGGACGATCCAAACCAATATCATCGAGAAGTCACAGCGACAGCCGCGCTTACTCCTGCTCATTGCGCTTTACATTGGCTGGCTGGTGCAAGTCTTCGTGTTGCAGTACCCGTTCATGTATGTTCATGTGCCAGCATTGGTTCTGGCTTTAGCGATTTCATTAAGCGTTAGGATTCCATCACAATTTCAGTCGATCGTCTGGAAGGGTTTCGCAGTCGCTTGCCTGTTGGTCGTGCTGACCTCGCCGATACTCTCTCCTGTTCGGCTCAGTTCCTGGTGGGATTGCGTCAGTTCAGGACCATCGATGAAACTGCGAAAGAAGATTCAGGTCGATCCTCAACCGAGCTGGGAGCATCTTGAACCAGTTATTGCCTATCTGAAAGAACAGGGAGTTCAGGACGGAGAGGTCACGGTCTATACGAATCACTTAGTTCAGATCTACCCGGAGTTGGAAATCAGACCGTCCACTCGATATGTCTTTCTCGACACATTGGCACGTCTCTTCAAAAGCCGGACCGACGAAATCTCACTCGCGCTGGAGCAATGCCAACACAGGTTTGCAGTCAGCAGTCTCACTGATGCCGGAATGACTGAAGAAGAACTTCAAACTCCGAACAATCCCGAGACACAACTTCCCGAGGCGTTTCCTGAAGACGGTTTTGAGCTTTTCCCGTTTTCGCAGCCGGTCGTTTTTCGCTCTGGGCCGTATGTTGTCCATCGAGTGACCCAGCCCATCGGGAAACTCGCGACAGAATTCGATCCACTCAAGCACAAAGCTCGGATAGCGACTGAACCCGAATAGCTGCGATCGGATGAAGTTCCGCAGTAGCTGGCTCACACGACTGAGTGAGTCTCTTCTTCTTTCGAACCGGATGAGGAAGGGAGATTCATTTCAAGTGAGACCAGGTTGGAAGCCCTCGGTGCGGATGCTTCAATTGGTTCAGGAATGATATCTTTTCCCGGTCCAAAAACAGTTCTCCAGGCAGACATCGCAAATCCGGAAAGTGTTCCAAAAGTGGCATCGACCGCTGTCGGTTCGTATCCACAGTGGACCATGCAGTCCTGGCATTTTTCGTTCCCACTGGCTCGCCCGTAGCTGTCCCAGTCCACGGAGTCCATCAATTCCTGAAAGCTTTCAGCGTAACCTTCTTCAAGTAGATAACATGGTTTCTGCCAGCCAAACAGGTTGAAAGTTGGATTTCCCCAAGGAGTGCATTCGAGATCCCATTTTCCCTTCAGGAATTCCAGGAAGAGTGGAGACTGGTTGAAGACCCAGGACCGTTTCGCGTTGCCAAGAATGCGTTGGAATAAGTTGGTCGTCTGATCGCGAGAAAGGAAGTGCTCCTGATCAGGAGCCTTCTCGTACTGGTATCCGGGAGAGAGCATCATCCCTTCGACGCCGATCTCCATGAGTGTGTCAAACATCCCTCGCAGCCGATCAGGATCACCGTGACTAAAGACGGTCGTATTCGTGGTTACGCGGAAGCCTTGGTCAACGGCTGTCCGAATTGCCTGAATCGCAACGTCATAAATCCCTTCTCGGCAGACGGCTGCATCGTGGTCTTCTTTTGGTCCGTCCAGATGAACAGAAAATGAGAGTTGTTTCGAGGGCTTGAATCGATGCAGATTCTTCTCGAGCAAAATGGCATTTGTACAGAGGTAAACGTACTTGCCGCGCTCAATCATGCCCTCAACGATTTGATCAATTTCCGGATGAAGTAGCGGTTCCCCTCCTGGAATTGAAACAATTGGAGCCCCGCATTCGTCGACAGCGTTAAGGCATTCCGCGACCGAAAGGTGACGTTTCAGAATTTCCGTCGGATGTTGAATTTTTCCGCACCCTGCACAAGCAAGGTTGCACCGGAACAACGGTTCCAGCATTAATACAAGGGGATATCGTTTCCGTCGTTGAAGCTTTTGCTTCACCACATACGACGCAACCGTCCACATTTGAGAAACTGGTACTGACATAGATCTTCGACTCCGTCCGAAGTCATTGTTTTGAAATGAGTTAAGCGTGTGATGTGATAACAGTTTTGCAGCCCGGCGTCTGCGCTGATTTCCCGCAAATTTACACGGACGACGATTGTAGTTGACTTTAGCTGCCACGTGAATCGCCGCTTAGATTCATGCATTTGTTCGGGGATAGACCTCGACCCAGTTCAGCGTGCTGCTCGGCAGAGGGCCGCTGCCGTTGCATTCATTGAAGTAAAGAAGGAGCCCGTGGAACAGCAGAGCGTCGTTGAGGTTTCCACCCATCCAGTCCTCGTACACTTGTGGCTCGCTGAAGAGAGCCAGAACCTCGGCTGGTCGCATGCCAAACCGAACGAGGCCAATTCCTTCTCCAGGGTGAATGTCGAGCTTCATCTTTATCCTTGTGCTCCGACACGAAACCTGATGACCCTGCAATTGGTGAATTTTTGCATCATTTCGTCACAACCCGCTTTTGTGAGGTACGTTTAGAACTGCCCCTGAAACCTGAGCTTGCTCTCTCAAAGAGTGAGTCAAGTGAGCATTCCGGCGTTTCCAGACCGGTATCGGGCAAGTAATACCGTTGAATCCCATAATCAGCACAATTTTGACAGCTTTGGCAGCAATGATCTCCTCAATCTCGAATTCCCCTCTCAAAACAGACGTGAACTCAGGTTCGACGAGATCGATACGGGTCTTGTTTGCTGTGGCTGTTCTGTCGACATGTGGGTTGATCATGGCGATGGACTTCGCTGATCCCGATTTGTGGGGACACGTGCAATATGGTCAGGAAATTCTTGAAGAGGGTGTCCTGCCACGAACGAACACCTGGTCCTTCACAGCTGAAGGAACACGTTGGATCAATCATGAAAATATCGCTGAACTGGTCATGGCGTCCGGCACAAATGTCTTTGGTCCTCGTGGGCTGACAATCGGGAAATATCTGTTCGGTTGGATCTTGCTTGGGATCATCTGGTGGCGTGCCCGTGCGAATGGGGTGCATCAAATCGTTGCCGCGTTCATTTGTCTGGTCGTTGCGTTCTCAATTCAGTTTCACTGGCACTTTCGTCCACAAATCTTTGGCTATGTCTTCTTTGGGATGATGAGTGCGCTATTGTACTGGTGCTTTCAGAAGGATGGGCAAGGAGAAATTTCAGCAAAGCGATTGCTACATCTTTTCTGGTTGCTTCCGTTGACAGCGATCTGGGCGAACACACATGGCAGTTTCGCAGCTGGAGTTTGTGTCGCAATCGCCTGCCTGGGATTACGATTCATTGAACTGATTTTGACAAAAGTCCGGGGCCGCTCAACCGGTGAGCCAATTCCCTCTGAAACCCGCAAGGCACTGACGATATTGCCAATCGTCGGTTTTGGAATTTGTGTTTCAACTCTGCTAACTCCATATGGGATTGAACTCCATCAGTGGATGTGGGGTGCTTTGCATGAACCGCGACCTGAAATCGGCGATTGGGAATCCCCATCGTTGTTCAGCTTTAGCCGCGAAGTGGTTGGATTTTGGGTGATGGCGGTCACCGTGCTCCTGGCGGCGAAGGTGCGTCAACGAGCTGACTGGGTTCAACTCATTGTGTTCGGGTTGATCGCAACGCAAGCCATCAGTCACATTCGACATCTCCCATTACTGGCGATCCTCTGGGCCAGTTGGTTCGCTCTTGAAATCAACGATGTCGCTGTTCAATTCATGGCGGATCTCAAGAGGGAAAATAAAAAACTTGCAGCTTCATCTGCTTCCAAACGATTTTGGCAACGTCCGATTCTGATTCAGGGAGTTCTTGGAATCTGGATCGTTTCCGTTGCGGTTGCAACGGCTCCGAAGCTGGCAACACTCAATGTCCCTCGCGACAAGTACCCGGTCGATGCGCTCAAATATATGGCTGAGCATGGTCTCGAAGGCCGTACAGTGGTCACATTCAACTGGGCTCAATATGCCATCGGTTTCTTTGCCAACGAGAAGATGGATTCGACGGTTGCCATCGATGGTCGCTTCCGTACATGCTACCCACAAGAAATCATTGATGTCTACTTCGACTTCACTTTTGGAGAAGATTACGAAGGGCCACGGCATCGAAGCCCGCTGTCTGGCCCGATCGATTCCTCTCGAGCTCTCTCCTTTAAAAATCCCGAACTCATCCTCATCAGCCGGTTGCAACAGCCCTCTGTCAGAGTCATGAATCGTCATCAGGAGAACTGGTCGTTGCTCTATCAGGACGACCTGGCACAGGTTTGGGGACCGAAAAACCGGTTCGACAATCCAGCAAGTGAAGATTATCTCGCTGCCAACCGTCGTGTGATTACCGACAATGCAGCGGTCAAAACTCCCGCAAAGTGGCCTGCTTTCGCCACTCAATCAGAACACCGAGTCAATCAACGCAATAAACAGATTGCCACGGCTCATTGATTTCGGGCTTTCGCCGGACATTCCTCACCTGAAACGGGAATCGATTCAAGCAACCCCATGCTGCGATCAGCGGTCAATGAAGGTCTTGCCGATTGAGACTTATAAGTGTTCGGTAAAACAAGATCCCCGCGAATCAAATTTCTTCAGGGAACCAGTCTGCACTCGCTGCTACGGAGTTGTTATTCTAGAGCGATCTGCTCTACCGTGTGCCCGTTAAGAACGCGTTTCATCAATAAAAATGCTGTTCGCCACGAGGCAGAACCTGTACACCAGTCCGAAAGATGCTCTAAGCCGAAAATCGGTTCAGGAGTTCTCTCCCCCTTAAATTTTCATCCCTTGCAATTCAACCAGCGGCCTCAGGTCAATTCGCATTGAGAGCTGATCTCTTCGCTGGCTGCGACCACCGAACATGAACATTCTGCACGAACTCCAAGCTCGATTTCTTCCAGCTCTTGAAGACTTTACGGAAAACCCTCAACCATTCGCTGAGATGGTGAAGGTGTCCCAAGACGCTCGTTTTGGCGATTTTCAAGCCAATTGTGCGATGCCGCTCGCAAAGAAAAATGGAGTTAATCCGCGTGAGCTGGCAGCCAGTCTCGTCGAGAAGCTGGATGTTTCGGACCTGTGCGAACCGCCAGAAATCGCCGGTCCGGGGTTTATCAACCTGCGACTTAAAGACGAAGTTGTCGAGTCACTCACAAACAGAGCCTTCAAGGATGAACGCCTCGGCGTTGCGGAAGTGAAAACTCCAAGGAAGTACGTCATCGACTTCTCTTCACCAAATGTCGCGAAACCGATGCATGTCGGACATCTGCGAAGTTCCGTCATCGGAGATGCCCTGCAGCGAACATTTCGATTTCTGGGACATTCCGTCGTCAGCGACAACCATATCGGCGACTGGGGAACCCAGTTCGGGATGATCATCTACGGGTATAAACATTTTGTTGACGAGGCGGCCTATCAAGCGGACGCCGTCGGCGAGTTGGCCCGACTTTATCGACTGGTCAACACCCTCAGTGATTATCACGCTGCGGTTTCAAAAATTCCTCAGGAAGAACAACGAATTGAGACGCTCGCAGGTGCGCTCGAGTCGGCGGAAGCGAGTGCAGATCCGAGTGACAAGAAACAGAAAAAAGCACTTAAAAAACAGAGAAACGAACTCGTCGCAGCCCGCGAGTCACTCAAAGAATTGAACTCACGGGTGGTAGAAATCGAGTCGGACGGGAACCTCAAACAGCTTGCGGATGCTCACCCCGACATTGCGAGACTCGCTCGCGAAGAGACAGCGAAGTTGCACGGGGGAGACCCGGAGAATCAGAAGCTGTGGGATGAATTTCTTCCTCAATGTCTGGCTGCTCTGCAATCGGTCTATGACCGTTTGAATGTTCACTTCGATAAAACTCTCGGCGAGAGTTATTACAACCCGATGCTCGCAGACGTTGTGGCCGATCTGGAAGCAAAAGGTCTGGCACAAGAGAGCGATGGTGCCAAGTGCGTCTTCATCGAAGGGAACGCAGCTCCGTTTATTGTGCAGAAAGCTGATGGAGCGTTTACATATGCAACAACCGATCTGGCGACGGTGAAATACCGTGTAGAGGAACTCGGCGCGGAGGTCGTTTTGTATGTCGTTGATGCCCGACAAAGTGAGCACTTCAAATTGCTGATGCAAACGGTCGATCTGTGGTTGGACACAAAGATTGACCTTCAGCACGTCAGTTTCGGAACCGTCATGGGGGAAGATCGTCGACCGTTCAAAACGCGATCGGGTGACAACGTTGGCTTAGAAAGCCTGTTGGATGAATCGGTTCGCAAGGCGCGAGAAGTTGTCGCCAGCAATGATGATTCAAAAACGGATGCCGACGGGAACCCGGCTCCTGAACTCGATGAAGAAACACGCACTGCGATTGCCGAAATCGTTGGAATCGGCGGCATTAAATATGCCGACCTGCATCACAATCGCGAAAGCGATTATGTCTTTGACTGGGATAAAATGCTGGCAAACACCGGCGATACCGCAACTTATATGCAGTACGCCTACGCTCGAATTCACGGGATCTTTCGTCGCGGCGGAATTGATCTCAACGAACTGCGAGCATCGAGTTTCAATATTCATCTCGATGATCCGGCAGAACGATCGCTAGCTTTGAAGTTGTGCCGGTTCGGTGAAGCGTTAGAGAGTGTCGGCAGCGAGTGTCGACCGAATTTGCTCACGCAATATCTCTTCGAAATGGCTGGCGAATTGACAACGTTCTACGGGAAATGCTCGGTCCTGAAAGCGGACACCGAAACCACAAAGCACAGCCGTCTCAAGCTCATCGACCTTGCTGGTCGCGTGATCAAGCAGGGACTGGAGCTACTCGGAATCGAAGTCTGCGAAAAAATGTAGGTTTGTCATCGCAGCGTTCGCGGTTGATCGATCCTCGCTCAAACTGGCGTTTTTGAGTGATGGCTGGTGGAGGCGTTCCCGCCTGGAAAGCCTCCACACACAGTACCATTCTGCATCAACACCATTCTGCATCAACGCAGTGCTTATGAAATTCAGCACCAGAAACATTCGAGACGGTTTTCTCAAATACTGCGTCTGAATATCAGGAGAGCATCACAGCTGTTCCAAGTAGGCTGCGAGCAGATTCGGGTACGCCATCAGGTCGGTTTTGTGCGACATTTCGGTGACGGTATGAATGTACTTCACCGGGCAGGCAAAGACTGCCACGCGGACACCTGAGCGGGAACGCTGAATGGCGGCTCCATCTTGTCCGCCTCGCGGAAGGACGCCTCGTTGACAGGGGATGTTGTTTTTCTCGGCGATCGCTTCAATTTGTTCAAGGAGTTTGAGATCGGCAATCGTTGAGGAGTCCATGATCTTCAGGCAGATTCCATCACCGGGGACCGTCACGCGTTGTTCTTCTGGGACTCCCGGAATTTTGCAACAAAGGGTTGTGTCGCATGAAAGACCGATGTCAGGGGCGACTTCAAATGATGCCGGGATCGCTCCTCGCAATCCGACTTCTTCCTGAACTGTCCAGACGGCGTGAATTTCGCAGTCGTGATGTTTCAATTTTTCAATTGCTCGAATCACAGCCCAGCAGCCAATACGATTGTCGAGACATTGAGAAACAACGGAGTCACCAACTTCGGAGAATGGACCTTCCAGAACGACCATGTCACCGATTTTGACTTTCTGCTTAACAACTTCCGGATCGAGGCTGAGATCGATAAAGAACTCGTTGATTTCCGGGATTTTGTTCTTCTCATCGTCTGAGGCAATATGAATCGGACGGCCACCGGGGTTCATCACTCCTCGCAGGTCTTCAGAGGATGTGCAAACTTTGACTCGGCGAGCAAACAGGTTTCGCCGATCGAATCCACCGACCGGATTCACGCGCAAAAAACCATCATCACCGACGTGTGAAACCAGAAAACCAATCTGGTCCATGTGGGCAGCCAGCATGACCTTGAGTGGCTTCTCGATCGCCTTCCCATCCTGCGGACGCGATTTGCGGAGGCAGATTAGCGATCCCATCGGATCAGTCCGAATTTCATCGAAGAGCCCTTTCTCGGTCACATAATCCTCGATGATTTTTCGAATCCGCTCTTCGCGGCCGGGGACAGATGGAGTTTGTGTGAGTGTTTCCAGCAGTTCCATGGTGTTTCTTTCTGAACCGATCAAAGCTGAGGAGATGAATTCTTGAGCCGCGCCTGATACGTGCTCGAGTATCACTCTAGTTCTTGCCAGCGAAATGAATCAAGCCGTTCATTCGGTCTGGTGGCAAGAAACGTGGAGGCGAACCCAGTTCGTCGCCATTCCGAGAGCTCTGGACTTGTGGAGGCCAATTTAACTGTTCGGATCAAGATTCACTGGTTGGTATGCTAACTTTCTCAAATTTTGTTTTGATGGGCTCCGCTCAGTTTTGAAATTTGGGCTCTGAGAAATTTAAGTTTCACTGAACATTCAGGTTGGTTGAGCTGTCCATTCTCACAGGAACGAATGAAATATCATCAACAACAGCTGATATTCTCAGAAAAAGGCAGGTCTCGACACTTTGATTGTTCACCTGCTAATCTTTGTTCAGAGGAGACAGTGTCGCTGCGCTCTCAATACAAATAGCGCGCCGTATCCTGTTGAACTCGAATTGACACATCAATCGATGTCTTTCAAAAGCTTGTTGGACTGCTCATCGAATTTTCTGGATGTCAATTCACCATTAATGAACCAGTAGTTTGGAGTGAAGAATGGCTGACAAAAAGCTCAGCAAGGTGGAAGGAATCAAAGGGGACAGCCAGTATTTGCGAGGGTCCATCAAAGAGGATTTGCTAAGCGACGCCCCCCAGGTTTCAAGCGACAACTTCCAATTACTGAAATTCCATGGAACGTATCAGCAGGATAACCGCGACGAACGAAAAGGCGGTTCGAAGTCGTACAGTTTCATGGTGCGCAGCCGAATTCCAGGTGGAAGGGTCACGGCAGCTCAGTTTCTGGCGGAACTCGACCTGAGTGACAAGTATGGCAACCAGACGGTGCGGATCACCGACCGTCAGGGATTTCAGCTTCACGGAGTCGTCAAAGGGGATCTCAAATCGACGATTCGCGGAATCAACGAGAGCAAGCTCTCCACGCTTTCTGCTTGTGGGGATGTTTGCCGAAACTTTATGTGTTGCCCGGCACCGTTTCACAACAGTCCCATCCACGATGAAATGCAGGCACTGGCCAAGAAACTGGCGATGCACTTCGCACCGAAAAGTTCAGCCTACTCAGAAACCTGGTTGACAGACGAAGATGGTGAAAAAACCAAAGTCGCCGAAGTGAATTTTGTCGAGCCGATATACGGAAAGACTTATCTGCCACGAAAGTTTAAATTCGGAATTGCGCTTCCAGAGGATAATTGCGTCGACATCTACACTCAGGATTTGGGCCTGATGACGATTGTCGAAGAAGGCAAGATTATCGGCTACAACGTTTTAGTGGGTGGCGGCCAGGGGATGACGCCGGCCAAAAAAGAAACTTTCCCCGCAGTTGGAAAGAGGCTGACATTCGCCACAACTGAGCAAATCGTGGAAGTTTGTGAAGCCATCGTCAAAGTCCAACGCGACTTTGGAGATCGTGTCGATCGCAAATTTGCACGTATGAAATACCTGATTCACAATTGGGGCTTAGAAAAATTCAAAGCCAAAGTTGAAGAGTATTACGGTGCTTCACTCCCGGAACCCCACCCGACAGATGTGACCGATGCGGATGACCATATGGGTTGGCATGAACAGGGGGACGGCAAGCTGTTCCTGGGAATCAATGTCGAGAATGGACGCGTCAAAGATGAGGGCGATTTTCGCTTGAAGACCGCAATCCGAGTCCTGCTCAACAAGTATGGCATGGATACGCGTCTGACTGCTCTTCAGGGAATGATTCTTTGTGATATCGATCCTGCTGACAAAGCAGACATCGAATCGATTTTGAAAGAGCATGGAATTGCACTTGCAGATGAGTTGAGCCTGTCTCGACGATACTCGATCTCTTGCCCGGCACTACCAACGTGCGGACTCGCGGTGACCGAATCCGAACGGATCATGCCAGGCGTGATGGATGAATTTGACGCACTTCTGAAAGAATATGGGTTGAGCGATGAACGGGTCACTGTTCATATGACCGGTTGCCCTAATGGATGCGCTCGGCCATACACTCCAGACGTTGGTCTGGTTGGGAAAGCTCGCGGTAAGTACACCATCTACTTAGGTGGCAACGCTCAAGGGATGCGCATCGGATTCATCTATGCAGACATGGTCCCGCAAGAAGAGATTGTGAGCACGCTCTCGCCAGTTTTCGCTCGATATAAATCTGAAAGAAACGAGAACGAAGCCTTCGGAGATTACTGTCACCGAATAGGCCTTGAAGCACTCACTGCGGAATAGAGCAAATCGCTACACCGTTTTTGTTTACCTGTGGATAGCGGGTTTCTGAAATTGTGCGCGCGTACGCCCTCGCGGATTTTGCTCTTTTTACTGAGAGAACGATTGTCTTGCGTTCGCAAAAAAGTACGTGCGAACTGCAGAGTTGTAGGCTGCCGAGAACGAGCAAGACGAAATTTCCGGTAGGAAAAAAATCGAAGTCATTTCGCAGAGTCGACGGATTTCTTTACGCCTTCAGAAAATTGACGGGGCGATAGCTCTCGTGGAGAATCTCGCCGGATGGTGTTCCGAGCCAGTTTTCTAAAATGCCAGCATAGACTTCACGAAAGTCGGTATGAAATTTGAGGTCACCTTCTTCAAGTTTCTCCAGGCTGGGCATCTTTCCAATGAGTCCAGATTTCACCCTGTTCCCAGCGAGGAACAACGGAGCGGCGCGGCCGTGGTCGGTTCCGGCACTGGCATTCTCAGCGACACGTCGCCCGAATTCGCTGAAGCACAAAGCCAGCACACGATCTCCATGTCCATGTTGATTCACATCAGCAATGAACGCTGACAGAGAATCACCAACTTGACGGAGCAGGCTCGCGTGTGCTTCTGCTTGTTGGGAGTGCGTATCAAATCCGTCGATTTCCACATAGTACACCCGTGTTGCAAGGTCCGCGTCGATCAACTGTGCAACCGTTTTCAACTGAGCTCCAAGTGGTGATTCCGGATACGTGACGTCCGTTTGATAGTTTTTGGTGACGTCTTTTAGTCTCTCGCTGACATCGATTGCTGTGTCGGTGCTGGTCTGTACGAAGTCCAACAACGAGCTTGACTGAGAACGTTGTGCGTTCACGCTGTTGCGAATTTCGCTGAGTGATTCCCGCTGCTTGAGTTCGAGTCGAAATTGCTCCAGCGACTTGACTGAGGGGACGCGATGCTGAAGCGATGCCAAAGCAAAAGGTTGCTTACGATTTCCAAAGTGCAGCGCGGGGATATCGAGAGGTTCGTTGACCTGGATCGAATCGATAGCCCGGCCCAACCAGCCGTCCGGACGTTGATCCGACTTTCGTAAGCACGTATGCCAGATATCCATCGATTCAAAGTGAGACAAGTTCGGATTCGGATATCCAACTCCTTGGACGATCGCAAGCCGGTCTTGCTCAAGTAAGTCGCTCAGTCCCTTCGCAGCTGGATGAAATCCAAGTTCGTCGTTGATTTTGGAGACATCGCTTTTGGGGATCGCAAGTTTCGGACGGGCTTTGAAATACTCATCGTTGTTAAATGGAACAACGGTATTTAAGCCATCGTTTCCTCCCGACATTTGAACGACAACGAGGATCTTTTCATCTCCCGTTTGTTTCGATTTCTCGGCAGCATGAGCGAGAAATCGAGGAGAGGCCGATCCAAACGCCATCATTGCAGGAGCAGTCAATGCAACAAATTGTCGACGTGTCAGTGGCATGGTTGTTCTCCTGAGCATGATTGCTCTCTTGATGTTGAACTGATCTCCGGTGTCCCCCTCCGCTCGAAAGTTTCGGAGCGAATGAGCTAACCCAATTGGAATTCCGGAAGTGTGCAAAACAGGTGCAACGCGTCACGGAGTCTCTGTTCGCGATTTCCTTGGCCCATTTCAATCATGTCGGCAACTTGCTGTTTGACGTCGCCCGGAAGCTCAACCGCCATCAGCAACTCTTCCCAAAAGTCGACGATCTGTTCTGGTGAGTCTGCATCATTCTGACGCAAGAAGTCTTCGAGACTCCCCCTTGCAAAACGTGTTTCTTTGCGATCGAGAAGAGACCGGATCAAGTTCGCCCTTGCGAGCAGTGTTGAAGAGTTGATCCAGGTCCGCCCGCCGTCCCAGCCTTTCACATTCGGTGGAAAGAATGGAGTCTGTCCCAGTTCATTGAATCCCGCTGTGAGTGAATAGAGGTCTGTTGAGCCTTGCAGGGCTCTCAGGAAACCGACGGAGAATTCCACCGGTGAACGTAGTTTCTTTCCGATTGAATGCTCGGAAAAGAAGAGATTACTCGACAGGATTGTTTCAATTACCGGACCAATTTGATGATCATTTTCTTCGAACTGTTTTGCCAGTGGGGCGATCAACTCATGTGGTGGTTGCGGTTCATCAAAGACAAAGAAGTTGATCAACTTTCGGATGACAAAGTGTGGCCCCGAGGTTTCTTGAAGCACAATTTCAACACCATCTTCACCGTCGAAGCGGCCTTTCTTTCCGAGAAACGTTTTCTCGCCAGAATCGTGTTGATATCGATTGAAGCGATATTTATTGTTGCGAATCTCCCATCCAGTGAAGCAGCGGGCGAGTTCGCGAATATCGTTTTCGGTGTATTGCCCTTCCCCCAGGCAGAAGAGTTCCATTAACTCTCGGGCAAAGTTTTCATTCGGATGTGCTTTTCGATTGGTCGCTGAATCAAGGTAGATCAACATCGCTGGGTCACGAGCTATTTCATGGACCATCTTTGAGAAGTCCCCCAGTGCATGCTCACGCAGCATCTGGTTTTGCTCGTACATCAGCTTCGCTTCAGTCACTTTCTCTCCACTGGTGGCGAAGTGTCCATGCCAGAAAAGAGTTGTTTTCTCACGGAGCTGATCGCTAGTTGTCAAGAATCGATACACCCACCAGGCTGGAAGATTTTTGACGTCTGCACTTGCCAGAATCGAAGCTGCGAGAGATTCAATTTCAGATTGATACTCCTCAGTTTCACTTCGCTGATGAACCAACGATTGAACTAACTCCGCAGGCTTTTTCTCAATCGCTTGGTCGAGTTGCGAAGATGAGGCGGCAAAACCTGCCCGGCGAAACAAGTGAGCTGCTCGGCGTCGCGTCCAGTCCGAAGAGTTCGGCTCGAATGTGGACCATGCCCAGGTTGGGTCAATTTTGAACATCTGGTTGATCTCCTTCTCGAAAGAAACATGCGGTCGATACCAAACTACTCTTTCAATTGAACACCAATTTCGAGATCCAGTATTGAATCGCGCGTCGACAATTGCAGATCGGCTTGTTCGAACAGCTTCAGGAATTCCAGAAAGAGTCCAATCTTCTGAGTGGCCTCTTCGCGAGTAGACCCTTCCTTCAAAATGTTCTGTGCTATCAGGTGGCTGCGATTGTCGTCCAAAGTGAGTTGTAATTGCTCGGCATTAATGACCATCTCGGTGTTGGTCTTCGTTGAGGCGACACTTGTCCCCTCGGGCTGCTTCGCTATGGCAAGACGACGGGCAAGGTCTTTCGATGAAGCGATCACAAGTCGCTCACCAGAGAAGCCCACAGTTGGCGAGAAGTTAAAGTTGATCTTTGCCTGTTTGTTTGTCTCTTCACCGAGTTCGGGAATCGGCGTTGCCGAGATGAGTTCGCCCTGATCCAAAGATTCAAAATCGAGCTCCAACTGCGGCTGTCCGTTCATGGCACCCACGACATTAAAGAACCCGATGAAGCTCTGGTAGATTCTGCGGAATTCACGCGTAGTTGTTTGAGGATCTTTCATTTCTGCCAGGAGTGCGAATGCCGGAATCTTGATTGCAGGGATGGGAGCCTCTTCTGAATAGGATTGGCGTATCGCGAGAATCTGCATGTTTGGAGAGAGGGCTCCCAGGATGTCCTGTCCAAAATCTTTCCCTGAGAAGAACGTCGACAGATTACTGTCTGCCTGAGCGAGACCATCGTTGACCTGTTCGTTGAACAGATCTCCGCCTCGCAACCACATCTCGGAAACGTTCCGGTATGTTGACAGTCCAAAGAGCATGTTCGGGACTTCCAGAATCGGCTTCGCTCTTCCTGTCCCTGCTGGTCCAAAATAATATTCACGCAGTTCCGGGGTTTCGGCCGACTCGTATGGGAGTTGAACATTCAGTGCCAATCGATTTCCTTGTGCATGAATCGCGGCTGAAAGGTGCGATGCAGTTTTGAGTGACTCCATCACACCACCCAGTAACAACTCACCTGCCGGGTTCTCTGCTTTTCCAGAAAACAGCTTTTGGAGATCTTTACTTGGAGCGGCTCGCAACGGGTCCAGGTCAATGAATGCCCATCCAAGATTTCCCGCTCCTACATCCTTTTTCGCTTTTTTGAAGTTCACATTCGTGGCCAACGTCTCCGTCGGTCCATCGAGTAATGCATCGATGATCGATTTTCCAAGTTCCCCCTTATTGCCCGCAATCAACCAATTCTCGTACGTTAAGAAGCCTCCATCCTTTGTCGTGTAGACTTGAATCCCACGGTAATCTTTGACTTGATAGGGATCTTCGTTCCCTTTGTTTTCCGCATCTTTCCGGGCGAGCTCAACCACCTTGTCTCGCAGGTCCCTCAATTTCTCTGGATCTTCTCCTTTAAAGATGACGGCAACACCTTCCGTTTTGGGATCGAAGGCTAACGATACTCCGCCAGCAGAAAGTGTTTTCACAGCGTTCTGCCAGCTCATGCCAATTTGAAACTCCACGAACCGCAGCCCCGTGATTCCTTGAAGATATTGCGGACTCTTTGCGAGTTCCTTGAAGGCGTCGAGTTTTTGCAGATTGGCGAAATACGAATGTTCGAGAAAGCCTTCGACTGCCGCCGAGGGATCGTGAATTTCGGCGAAGAAGACAGTTGAAGCGGGTAAGAGTTCCTCAGCTCTTTCTGCAGCCTGCAATGATGAACAGGAGTTCAAGGCGATCAAGGGAAAGACGAGCGAGAACAGAATTTTGAATGGCATGATACGCTTCTGCTAAGAAAAAGGATCAATGGAGCCTACTTCAATTACCCGTCTGAAAAGAATGCGGTGTCAGGAAAAGCAGAATCTTCAAAATTTTCGTTCGAGGCCAGTTTCGATCTGGCAGCTTTACAGAGCAGGTTTTGCTTAACTCGTCTGGGATTCAACCGGCGAGAGTGGGACTCAATCAGGAATCGTTCGACTCTAAATTTGCGAGATCAGCCAGCTTGAGGAGCCCCAATTTCACGCGCCGCTTTGCTCCGGATTCGCTGCAATCCATTGCCAGAGCGATCTCTGAATACTTCAGTTCGCCAAAATATTTTAAGCGAATTGCATCTCCCTGCGGTTCTGGAATCGTGGAGAGCCAACGGTCAAGAGTCTCTGATTGCTCGGCCTCTATGAGTGAATGAAAAGGCTGCTCCGGTCCATTTGCCGTTGCTCTGAGCTTGGAAAAATCTCGTTCGCGCTGGGTCGTTCGAGACGATTTCAGATTCGCTCGACGAGCCAGATTAAGTGTGATGGTCCAAATCCAGGTACTGAATTCGAAGGCTGGCGAGTACGAATGCCGGGAATGAAAAGCAGCTAGAAATGCCTCTTGAACCAGGTCTTCCGCGTCACTCCGGTTCACAAGCTTGCTGCTGGCGAAGCGAAGAAGCTTCTTCTGATATCGTTGTACCAATTCCGTGAACAAGCTGGTTTCGCCAGCCTGTACGCGGATCATGATGTCGACATCAGAGAGCATTATGCTCCCTTCTCAAGATGAGCAAGAATACAACCTGCCGCACCGATGAATCCGGCATCTTTCCCTAAAGCTGCATACTCAATTCGAGTTTTTTCTGCTGGAATCGGGAAAGTATGTTTCCGAACTTCGACACGGATGTTCTCCAGAAATCGGCGGCCGAGTGCTGTTTCATTTTTTCCGAACGTCATGGCCCCACCAATGAGGATCATGTCGGGGTTAATCGAGTGCATGATGTTAATTGTTCCCAAGGCAAGATACCGCCCTGTTTCCATGATCAGGCGATTCGCCAGATCGTCATCAGCGTTGGCACAATTTGCGATGAGCAACGGCGTTAATTCTTCTCCTTTGGCAATCTCCTGAGCAATGATACTCCGAGCTCCGGATGCCAGGGCTGCTTTGCAGCGACGGACCAGCGCTTTCGCTCCCGCGAACAATTCGAGTGATCCGTGAATACCGTGCTCGGAGTAAGGGCCTCCCTCTGCCTGAATGATCATGTGCCCACACTCTCCGGCATGTGAATGTGCTCCGGTGACGATCTTGCGATTGATGACAATCCCGCCACCAATTCCGGTCCCTAAGGTCCACAGCATCAAGCTGTCTGAATCTTTGGCAGCTCCTTGCCAGCACTCTCCATACGCTGCTGCGTTGGCATCGTTGTGCAGGACTGTTGGCTTATTGAAGCGTTCGGAAACGAGATCACGCAAAGGGAGATTTTCCCAGCCAGGCAAATTGAACGGATGAAATACAACACCAGTGTGAATATCCATCGTCCCCGGCGCTGCGACTCCAATTCCGTCGATGCGGTCCCAGCCAACTTCGCTCTTTTTGACGACATTCTCCATCGTCACATAAAGACTGGACAGACCTTCTTCGCGGGTCCCTTCTTTTACTGAAGGGGCTTGTAGCTTCGCAATCGTTTGGCCTTCAGCTGAAACAACACCGACCTTGATGCTGGTTCCGCCAATGTCTACTCCAAGAAAATACTTTTCGTCGCTCACTATGAATGCCCTTGAGGAATGGCGTTACATCCGAATTGCACGTATTTGAGAGTATATAGGTTCCTTCTAATGATTCACAATTCGCATTCATAGAGATTCATCGCTTTGCAGGACTCTGCAATATTCCGAATGACGCGAATTGATATTTTCGGTAGGAGGATTCTGCCAGAACTACTACGATGCAGGCAGATATCCCCAGGAGAGATTTATGCCTCGCGATTTTACTTCAGAGAGTCTCGTTCACGATCCCATTCATGGGTACATTCCATTTATTTCTCGCTCGGGCTTGCCGACCGAGGAAACTTCTGAACAGGAAGTGATCGACCATCCCTGGGTTCAGCGGATGCGTCACATCCATCAACTGCAAACTGCCTGGTGGGTCTTTCCTTCCGCGGAGCATATGCGTTTTCAGCATGTTTTGGGAGCAATGCACCTGGCATCACGCGTGATTTCCGAGTGGTATGAGTCGCTGCAGGAAGTTTGCCCGTCGACGCCCTCGAAAGCGTATGTCGAAAGCCTTGTCCGTATGGCAGCCTTGCTGCACGATGTCGGACATGGACCATTCGGGCATTTCTTTGATGATCATTACCTCGATCAGTTCGATGTCACGCATGAAGATATTGGGGGAGTGATTATTGAACAGGAGCTTGGTGATTTATTGCGAGGCATTCGTCGCAATCCGAGTGGAAGGTTACAACCATTGGAAGAGCTTGATCCGAAGCAAGTCTCCTGGTTGATCCGCCGCCCTAAAGACTCTGAGGCCGAAGGACATCCTGAATGGCTCATAAAGCTACGATCACTTTTCTCCGGGATTTATACCGTCGACAACATGGACTTCGTGCTTCGCGATGCTTACATGACCGGGTTCAATACCAAGGCCTTCGATTTATCACGACTGATACATTACAGCTTCTTTTCAAAAGACGGTCTCACGGTTCATGCCCGAGGATTGTCTTCCTTGATTCACTTCATCGAAACCCGCGCCAACCTGTTTCGAATGGTGTACTTCCACCGCACTGTTCGCGCGCTCGACATTGCGATTGAGGAAATTTTCCCTCAAACGATGAAGCACTTGTTCAAAGGAAATCCGATCGAGCACCTTGAGGACTATCTGAATTTCACAGAATCGTCGTTTTTAGTTGATGTCAAACGCTGGGCAAAATCGGATGATCCTGAAATTCTGAAACTCGGAAAAACCTGGGAGGCGATTCTTTCTCGCAAGGTTGGCTGGAAAATGGCAGTCGAGCGGACCTTAAATTTTCATAGCGCCGTAGGAGAGAGGATGACAATTTTTTCCGAACCGGATCTCGTGCTGCGTCGTGTTCGTGAACGATTACCCAAAGATCTCCGTGATGTACCGTTGAAGATTGATGTTGCGAAACATTACCACCGTCCCAGTGGACGTCTCCCCGCAGGTGGACAGAACTACCTTTATGATCCGGGACAAAAAACCTCGCAAGAACTCAACGATGATGATTTGTTTCGCGCGTTGCCGATCAGTTTTTTAATCTTCCGGATTTACTGTCAGTCCCACGACTACGATCCCGTACTCAACAAGGCATTGAATTCAGTTCTTGGAGATGCCATGGATGCGAAGACGAATATGTAATCGTCCGACCGCATGCAGAGTGTTTTCAAAATGAAAGTTTGACTGTCTGCTGCGCTGGGGCCGGCGTTTGGTCTGAATGCTGGTGGCTTCACCCGCCCGAAATGAGCTTGGGACGTCATTCCTTTTTCAGCAGATGCTGTTGAGTTGCAGGGATTCGATCGTACTCAAGTTCCCCTCCGATCAGCCGCATGAGCCGGCGTGGCTCCCCCTTCTTCGGGGCTCGAAACAGGTAATCATTTTTCGGGGCAGGAAAGTCTGGGACCTCCTTTTCCATCGCTCGAAACTTCTGAGTCAGCTCCGTGACGACCTGCGGGTTCGCAGCGGCGACGTCGTGCTGTTCCCCAGGATCTTGCTCAAGGTCAAAGAGCATCATCGTTTTTGGGGCATCTCCGGTCGTGAGTCCCGGATGATCTGATGGCGGAGACTGCTCGTACGGAGCAAGCAGTATGACACCATCGGGACCGCGAGGATCGATATAGTTTTCAAGCTGTTGTTGCGTGAGATGACTGAACAGCACTCGCCCCGGATTTCGGACATGCAGCTTCCACTTCCCTGAGCGAATCGTCGCCAGGTTCACACCCTGCATCCCATAGATCGCATCGTGAGGACTTTTTGCTTTAGATTCCTGCAAGAGTGGAAGAATGTTTTTGCCATCGATCTTGAGGTCTGCCGGGAGCTCTGTTTGAGTGAGAGACATGATTGTAGGCAGAACGTCGATGCTCGCCGTCGGTGCATCATTGCTGACACCCCTGGGGATCGTCCCGGGCATGCGGGCAATCATCGGGACACGGAGCCCTCCTTCCCAGGTTCTCGACTTCATTCCTCGTAAGCCACCGGTCGATCCTCCGAACCAGGGACCATTATCCGAAGTGAAGATGACAAGTGTCTTCTCGTCAATTCCAAGTTCTTTGATCGCTGACATCAACCGCCCAACTTCGGCGTCTAATTCAGAAATCACATCCGCATACAAATTGTTACGAGTTTCCGGAGTGTAGAAGTTGTCAGAAACAGCCAACGGCTTATGCGGCATCGCATGTGGCAGGTACAAAAAGAACGGTCGCTTTTGATTCTTCTTGATGAAGTCAATTGCTTTCGTGGTGTATCGCTGCGTGAGTGTCGCTTGCACCACGGGGTATTCGACGACCTTTTCGTTGTGAACAAGTTGCACCGGGAACATGTCGTTCGAGTAGAGAATTCCGAGATACTCGTCGAAGCCCTGTTTACGGGGAAGCCATTCTTCCTGATGACCGAGGTGCCACTTCCCGTAGGCGGCCGTCGCATAGCCTTTCTCTTTGAGAAGTTCCGCAATGGTCACTTCTGATTGTGGGAGACCAAAATTATTGACTCCCGCATCAGGAGCTGGATTGCGAACAACAGTATGCCGAAATGGGTAACGGCCCGTCAAAATTGTTCCGCGTGATGGGGCACAATACGGAGTCGGAACATTGAAGCTGGTGAGCTTCGCTCCCTCGGCGGCCATTTGGTCCAAGTTTGGTGTCTTGAATGGTGACTCCTCCGAAAAGCAGCCCACATCTCCGTAACCGAGATCATCAGCGAAAATGAGGATCACATTGGGCGGATCATCTTCAGCAGCGTCACACACCGGGAGAAGAGAACAAGTCAACAACAGCAGCGGGAGAGGAATGCAGAATTTCATGACAAGCACCGACCAGAAAAAAGTATGGACTTTCTGATCGAATGCTATCGGTTATCACGACTCACTTTAAGTGAACCGTGAAACTAATCCTCTCTCAGCGGTGCCAACGTGTGCGAGGTCACGGTAAGTTTGTAATACCCATGAGATATTTATCGCACTCTCTGGCCGCTTCACGGCCTTCGTTGATGGCCCAGACGATCAGGCTTTGTCCGCGTCGGCAATCACCCGCAGCGAAAACACCTTCGATACTCGTCTGGTACTTCCCGTACTCTGCTTCATAGTTACTTCGTATGTCGGTCTTGATGCCAAGTTGCTCTGCAATGACCTGCTCTGGACCGCGGAAGCCGAGAGCCAGGAAGCAAAGGTCTGCAGGCCACTCTTTTTCAGATCCATCGACCACACTAAATGGTCCCCCGGAAGAGGGGTCGGACCAGTCGACTTGTTGTGTGCGGATCGCTTTCAGGTTTCCGTTTTCATCTCCGATGAATTCCGCTGATTGAATCGCATACTCGCGAGGATCATCGTGAAGAGTCTTGTTTGCGTCCTGAGAGTAATCAAAGGTTGCAGCAGCTTCTGCATGCCCGTAATCGGTTCTGAAAATTTTCGGCCATTGAGGCCAAGGGTTGTTTGAGGCACGTTCGTTGGGCGATTGTGGAACGATCTCAAAGTTTACGAGGCTTTTGCAGCCATGACGCAAACTCGTTCCCAGACAATCATTCCCTGTATCACCGCCACCGATGACGACGACATTTTTGTCTTTCGCCGAGATGTAATTTCCATCAGTGAGGTCAGAGTCGAGCAAGCTTTTAGTGTTTTTGTGCAAGAACTCCATCGCGAAGTGAATTCCTTTCAATTCGCGCCCAGGTGTTTTTGCAAAGAAATCGTTCGGTACTGTTGATCCCGTTGCGAGAATGACGGCGTCGAACTGGTCCATCAACTCTTTTGAATGAAGATCTTTTCCGATTTCAGTTTCAACAACAAAATTGACGCCCTCTTTCCTGAGAAGATCAATTCGTCGTTCGATAATCCACTTCTCCAGCTTCATGTTCGGAATCCCGTACATGAGCAAGCCGCCAATGCGGTCGGACCGTTCATAAACGGTGCAGAGGTGGCCGGCACTGTTCAGTTGGGCAGCCGCTGCAAGCCCTGCTGGTCCGGAACCGACGATGGCGACCTTCTTTCCAGTACGGCGAGAAGGTGGATTCGGCTTAATCCAATCTTCTTCGAAGCCACGATCGATAATACTTCGTTCGATTGTTTTGATTGCGACTGGTGGCTCGTTGATTCCGAGGGTACATGAACCTTCGCAGGGAGCCGGACAGACTCGCCCAGTGAATTCTGGAAAGTTGTTCGTCTTATGCAACCGATCCAAAGCCTCTTTCCAGTCGTTGTGGTAGACCAGATCGTTCCACTCAGGAATCAAGTTGTGCAGCGGGCATCCTGCAGCCATCCCGGCAATCATGTCACCGGTATGGCAGAACGGAATCCCACAATCCATACAGCGAGCACCCTGTTGTTTCAGGATCTGCAAATCAAGCGGATTGGAAAACTCTTTCCAGTCTTTGATTCTCTCTTTAGCAGGTCGTTCTACGGAAGTTTGACGAGCGTATTCTTTGAATCCGGTAGGCTTACCCATAGGTTCTCTTTACTAAGCGCGTGTTGATTTCAATTGAATTTGTATCTGCTGTGGGACATTGAGAAACGCAAACATGATTTCTGGAATCGCAGTCATGCAATGAACTGACATCCCTTGTTCAAATTTCGTTCGGGTGAATTAATTCGCTGTCGCCTGGTTGGCAGACTTTTGTGCGTTGTTCATTTCTTCCAAAGCACTTTTGTAGTCGCGTGGCATGACACGTACGATCTGCCCGAGGCTGGTATCCCAGTTGTCGAGAATTTCAGCTGCCCGCGTCGAGCCGGTGTAGTTCTGGTGCTTCTTGATGGTCTCTTTGAGCTCTGCGATCTCATTCGGATCTTCGACCTTCTCAAGATCGACGAGTTCAAGATTACAGTTTCCGAGCAGCCGGTTTTGAGGGTCGTAAACGTAGGCAATTCCGCCGGACATCCCAGCTGCAAAGTTTCGCCCGGTTTCACCAAGAATGATGGCACGTCCACCGGTCATGTATTCGCAACCATGGTCGCCAACTCCTTCAACAACAGCCGTTGCGCCAGAGTTCCGCACACAGAACCGCTCAGCAGCGATACCTCGGAAGTAGGCTTCTCCTGAAGTCGCTCCATACATTGCGACGTTTCCGATGAGGATGTTCTCTTCGGCTTTGAAAGTGCTCTCTTTTGGCGGATAGACGATTAACTTTCCACCAGAAAGGCCTTTGCCGCAGTAGTCGTTTCCATCACCGATGACTTCAACAGTGACACCACGTGTCGCCCAGGCTGCAACAGATTGCCCCGCTGAACCGCGACAGGTGATATGGATTGTGTCCTCTGGCAATCCTTTGGATTTCCAGTGCTTGGAAACTTCATGGCTGAGTGAAGTTGCGAAGGCACGATCGATGTTTTGAATGTCGACATCGAGGTGAATCTTCTCACCTTTCTTAATTGCTTCGAGGCATTTCGGAATCAGCATGGACTGGTCGAGAGTTTCTTCGAGTCCATGATTTTGTGTCCGTTGACAGTGCGTGCCTGCGTTTTTGTATGGACTTTGAACCTTGGTCAGGATCAACGACAGGTCCAGATGCTTCGCTTTCCAGTGGTCAATCTCTGGGTTAACTTCGAGCATATCGGCACGACCGACCATTTCATTGATCGTTCGGAAGCCAAGCTCTGCCATCACTTCGCGGCAGTGCTCTGCAACCATGAAGAGATAGTTCACGACATGATCAGGCTGACCGGAGAACTTGGCTCGCAGTTCCGGATCTTGTGTTGCCACTCCGACTGGGCACGTATTGAGATGGCACTTCCGCATCATCACGCAACCCAGCGTAATGAGAGGAGCAGTTGCGAGACCAAACTCTTCAGCTCCGAGCAAGCAGGCAATCGCCACGTCGCGACCAGTTTTTATTTGGCCGTCGGTTTCCAGCACGACTCGGCTTCGCAAGTCGTTCATGACGAGCGTTTGGTGCGTCTCGGCAATTCCGAGCTCCCAGGGAAGTCCGGCATGTTTAATCGATGTGAGTGGTGAGGCTCCTGTGCCGCCACCGTCACCAGAGATCAAAATTTTATCGGCATGGCCTTTGGCAACACCCGCTGCAATTGTTCCGACACCCACTTCAGAAACCAGCTTCACGCTGACGCGTGCCGAAGGATTTGAGTTTTTCAGGTCGAAGATCAGCTGTGCCAAATCTTCGATCGAATAGATGTCGTGATGTGGTGGTGGACTGATGAGTCCAACACCGGGCGTGGAGTTCCGCGTCGCAGCGATAATTTTATCGACTTTGAATCCCGGGAGTTCTCCCCCTTCTCCAGGCTTGGCACCTTGAGCGACTTTAATCTGGAGTTCGTCGGCATTGGTTAAATACCATGAGGTGACACCAAACCGTCCAGAGGCGACCTGTTTAATCGCGGACCGTTTACTATCTCCGTTGGGCATCGGAGTGAAGCGGGCTTCGTCTTCGCCTCCTTCACCAGTGTTGCTTTTAGCATGGAGCCGATTCATGGCAATTGCCATCGTCTCATGAGCTTCAGCAGAAATCGATCCGTAGCTCATTGCTCCACTACAGAATCGTTTTACAATTTCACTGGCAGGCTCGACTTCTTCGATCGGAACCGGAGTCCCGGGCTTGAATCGTAGCAGGCCACGCAACGTCCCCTGCCGTTTGTCGCTTTCATCAATCAGTGATGCAAACCGCATGTAGGCATCAGAATCTCCAGCACGGGCAGCTTGTTGGATTTCTGCAATCGAAAGCGGGTTCCAGGCATGTTGCTCGCCACCGTGTCGCCAGTTGACGAGTCCCATGTTTGGAAGAACCGGCAGTTGTTTGCTTTCATCACGAGTCGGGAATCCGAGTTCATGACGGCGAAGATGTTCTTCAGCGAGAATCTCGAAATTCACGCCCTTGATGCGACTTGCTGTTCCACGGAAGCAAAGGTTGATGACTTCTTCATCGAGTCCTAACGCTTCGAAGATCTGTGCACCTTTGTAGGACGCCAACGTCGAGATGCCCATTTTGCCCATCACTTTGAGCATCCCTTTGTACACAGCTCTTCGGTAGGTGCGGACGATTTTCTTTTCGTCGTAGTTGTCCTTGAGGTGACCGTGATCCTTGGCATCCTGGATGGCCTCGAAAGCCAAATAGGGATTGATGGCATCAGCTCCATAACCTGTCAGCAGGCAGAAGTGATGCACTTCACGAGCTTCGCCAGATTCGATGACCAGACCAATTCGAGTACGAAGTTCTTTGCGAACCAGGTGATGGTGAACCGCTCCTGTGACCAGCAGCGAGCTGATCGGGACTCTCGTCGGACTGCATCCACGATCCGAGAGCACGACCAAATCGTCTCCGGCTGCGATTGCGTCTTCGACTTCGCGGCAAATCCTCTGAATCGCAGGGAGCAGCCCAGATGTTCCTTCTGATTTCTCCCAGGTCGTATCGATCGTGCGAGACTTCCAACCACGATAGCCATCCAAGGATTTGATCGCTGCGGTTTCTTTGTCAGTCAGGATCGGATGCGGGACTCGCAAGCGGTGTGCTTGCTCTTCCGTCGTGTCGAGAAGGTTTCCTTCAGGACCGATGTAGCATTCCAGCGACATAATCACTTCTTCGCGAATCGAATCGATCGGCGGATTGGTGACCTGTGCAAAGAGTTGCTTGAAGTAATCGTAAAGCAGACGTGGCTGATCCGACAAACATGCCAGCGAAGTATC
Organism: Thalassoglobus sp.; assembly: GCF_048270125.1. NCBI lineage: Bacteria > Pseudomonadati > Planctomycetota > Planctomycetia > Planctomycetales > Planctomycetaceae > Thalassoglobus > Thalassoglobus sp. The sequence goes on from NZ_JBLWTN010000017.1 coordinate 70,341, forward strand.
ATCGCCCATCGAGTAGATGGGATCTTTCCGCTGATTGAGCATCGGAAGCAGCATGAACTGCATCGTTTCGGTCGTGTAACCGAACGACTGCATTTGCTTTAGCAAGAGATCTTTGGAGACGCGCTCTCGTTCACCATCCAGTCTTTGCCACTCGTCGACAAGTTCACTCAGTTCGACCCGTTGCTTCTGAATCCATTTTCCGTAAGGACGTCGACTGGCTACATCGTGCTTGAGCTCTTCGTCGGGAATCAGGCGACCTTGCTCGAAGTCGACGAGAAACATCTTGCCTGGCTGCAAACGACCTTTGCTCTTCACGTTGTCCGGTTCGATGTCCAACACACCGACCTCACTCGCCATGATGACTCTGTCGTCATGGGTGACGTAGTATCGGCTTGGACGGAGACCATTCCGGTCGAGACACGCCCCAATGAAATGACCATCCGTAAACGAGACACTCGCAGGTCCGTCCCAGGGTTCTTGAATCGTCGAGAAATACTCGTAGAAGGCGTGCTTCTCTTCGCTCATCTCGTGATGATTTTGCCATGCTTCTGGAATCATCATCATGGCCACTTCTTGCAGCGATCGACCTGATTGATACAGGAATTCCATTGCGTTGTCGAAGTTACCGGAGTCGCTGCAATGCTTTTCAATCACTGGGAAAAGCTTCTTCAAATCGTTGCCGAATTCTTTCGATGTCATCGCTCCCTGACGAGCGAACATCCAGTTACTGTTTCCCTTGACTGTATTGATTTCGCCATTGTGGGCCATGAACCGCAACGGCTGCGCGCGATCCCAGGAAGGAAACGTATTGGTGCTGAATCGGCTGTGAACCATTGCCAGATGCGATTCGAAATCTTCATCCGAGAGGTCTTCAAAGTACCGGAGCATTTGATCGGGAGTCAGCATCCCTTTATAGACGATGACCTTCGTCGAGAGCGTACACGAATAGAACTCAAGGGCATGCGGGTGGCTCGATTCACGAATGCGGTGGCTTGCCATTTTCCGGATGATAAACAGCTGCCGCTCAAGCGTTTCCTGATCGATCCCTTCCGCAGCTCCAACGAGCAGCATTTCCATGTAAGGTTCAGCTTCGATTGCTGATGGTCCAATATTGGCGAGCTCAGGCCGTTGAGGAACATCGCGCCATCCCAGAAGTTTTTGACCTTGCTCTGCGATCAACCCTTCGACGGTTTGTTTGAATTCAGCACGTGCAGCGTCGTCCTTCGGTAGAAAGAAGATACCGGCTCCGTATTTGCCCGGTTCAGGGAGTTCGATTCCCAATTCTTGTTTGGCGACTTTGCGAATAAATTTGTGCGGCAACCCGACCAGCATTCCTGCTCCGTCGCCAGTGTTCTCTTCGCAACCGCAGGCGCCCCGGTGAGTCATGTGGCGTAAAATTCGATCAGCGTCCAGAATGATCTGATGCGACGGCTCCCCTTTGATATGCGCGACAAATCCGACGCCACACGAATCGTGTTCGTTGTCTGGATCGTACAATCCCTGAGCTTCAGGGAAGCGAGTGAGTCCGCGGGGGAGATCTGTTGCCATCGTTTTCAATTCCTTCTGTTCGAAACCGACAAAGTCTGACGGTCTCACAATAAATCGTTTCTACGCAATAATATTCTCTACGATGAGGTTTGCTCGTCGTGACCACACTGAATGCGGACGCTCATTGTCGTGTTTCTTTTTTTTGCGGACTCTCAAAAAGAGTACACCCGGTCCGGTCCTTCGGACGCTTACTCGTCAGGGAAGTTTCCCGATGAGATCGTCAAGCACTTCGTTGTGCCAGTTCAGGGTCGCAATAACTGGAAACTATGACATCGCACTGCTGATGGCAGGCGCTGTTTTGGAAATGGCCTCGTCGGGCGGTAAGTCTTCGAGAAGAATCTCTACAAACTTTTCCGCAGCACGAGACAAATGTTTGTGACGTTTATGAACAATCCCGAGTGGGCGAACAAAATCACAATCCAAAAATGGAATCGCTTTCAGTGTCTGAAATTCCATTTCTCTTCGCAGGGTCGCAAGTGGCAGAATGGCCACTCCTAAATCGATCTCGACAGCTCGCTTTACTGTCTCAAGATTGTCGAACTCATGAACGACATTCACATTGACGTTTGACTTTTTGAGCAGTTTCTCTGTTTTACGACGAATCATCAAGTCGTTCGAGAAAGCAACGAGGTTTTGACCGGCCAGTCCGGCGATCGGAATCGAGTCGAGATCTGCCAGTTTGTTGGTGTTCCCAACAGCCAGAACCATCTCCTGATCCTGCCAGGGAATACAGCCAACTTCTCCACCATCCCTCGGAAACGAGACGATCCCTAAATCGATTTCGTCTCGTAGGACTTTACTGTACACGTCATCAGGTTGAGCGTAGCCCAAGGTAAGATCAACTTCAGGAAACTCGCTCCGGAAGCGACTCACGTAGTCGGACATCTGCAACAACCCGACAGAATAGATCGATGCCACACGAACACGTCCCGACAATCGCCCACTATATTTCTGGACGCTGTCTTCAATGTCCTGATAGTCCCGCAACCACTTTTGGCAGCGTTTGAAGTAAATTTCACCCGCGGAGGTCAACTGAATCGGTCTTTGAGACCTGTCAATCAGGTCAACTCCAAGGTGTTCCTCCAGTTGCTGCAACGCTTGACTGATCGCAGGTTGCGAAACCTGCCTCGCCACGGCGGCCTTTGAGAAGCTGCCGTGGGTCACGATATCACAGAAAATTTCAGTGTTTCGTAAGTTCACAGTTCAGACGATAAGTGATTGCAAATGGAATAACCAGCTTGGGATAAGCTGGGCGCATAGAATACAGAGCCAAGAGTCGACAGTCAAGGTGTCACTTTTCACGACTTACTCAAGAAATTAGTTTTTTTACGAGTAAGCCGATGATTGGTTTTCGCAACAAACTTCGCATTGAGCAGTCTATGGCGTCTTAAGCGGAATCCCCGCTGCCATGGCGAGGGCGTAGAGACACGAGTGATTGCGTGATGACGTTGGGGGATCAGGGTTGGGGAATCAGGGATAGGAAAGCGAGCAGTTCACCGATGACTGTTTACTGATGTCGGTTCTCTGGTGTCAGTCTCTGGTGTCAGTCTCTGGTGTCAGTCTCTGGTGTCAGTCTCTGGTGAGCCTGAGCCGATGTAGGTTGCGACATCTCGCAGAACTCGTAGAGCGACACTCCAGTTATTGATGAGCGTCAAATCGCGAACGCGGTCCCCTCCCCGGTCCACGCAGTTTATTCATCCCAACTCAACCAGCAAACGAAAAAGAACGCCGAGCGTTGGGCTCGGCGTTCTTAAATATCAAAGACTTTGGATTGAAGCGTTCTGGAACACTTCGATCTGTTTCTAGCTGACTCTAGTTCAGTTCAATCGTGAGCCAACCGTTATCTGCGTGGATTCCAGTGATGCTGAGGTCGATCTTTTTTCCATCCTGTTCGAAGGTGAAGGTCGATTTCAGCTCTTTTTCTGGAAGGGCTTTTTGGATCTTCTGACGCATGACGTTCGCACGGGCGACTTGCTCGGCAACGCTGGATGGCTTGCTGACCGGCTTGACACCGACGTTTCCACGGTTGAGCAACACTTTGCCTTCACTCATGGTTGGAACGAGCGGAACGGTAATGATTTGTGTTGGAATGTCATCACCTTCACGTTCGAGTCCAGCACGAAGAATTAGAGTGACCTCTCCGTTAGCGATCTGGAAGCGAATTGGGTTCGGTTGGTCGAAGACGAAAATGTTGCCATCGTCCATCGCTTCGTTCTCATCGTCACCGAGGCTGACTTCACGATCAAGAATTCGGCTCAGGCGTTCTTCGATGAGTGCTTGAAGTTCGCCGTTTGTCATTTTCTGCTTGCCTTCAGTCCCCAAGTCGAGGCGATTGCTGCTGTTCGTCAGAAGGCTCTCGTGGATTTGTGCGACAAGTCCATTTCGTGGTGGGTTGATGCCTGGAAGCGTTGCTCCACCACCAAGTTCGGTTTCTGCACTCAAGCGAGTCCGTACGAGGATTTCATTACTTGTCGATGAGTAACTCATTGCATCCGGATAGAGTCCGTACTCACGGAGAGGACCGTAAAGTCGGTTTTGCAATTCCATCGAAGCATTTGAGAACCGTGTGTTCGTTTCTGAGTTCAACTCATTGCTGACTTGTTGTCGAATACTGCGTTGTGTGTAAGCGTTAGCCTCGCCACGACGATCGTTGGCTTCTCGCATAGCAATTCGTTCTGCGATGTTTCCAAACAAGCGACCTGAGTAACGTGTGCTGGCTCCAACCGGTTGGTTGTTTGCTTGGACACTCACTCTTGCTGGCTCAGTGCGAAATGTTGTTCCGTCAAAGTAGACTGGCTTCACAGCTGAGAAACTGTGACGTCCGACTGACTGAATCGTTGCCTGACTGGCGTAGGCCAGTGAGCTGGTGCTGATTACGCCACTTGACTGAATGTTGAAACGGGCGTTGTTCTGACTAGGTTGGATGTCAACACGAACTGTCACGTCCGAAGTTTGGTTTCCAACGATTCTCGCACCCAACGCATTATCGTTAATTCGGGATGTCTGACGTCGAATTCCACCAGCCACGCGGTTAAGCAGGCCTTCTGAAATTGCAATTCGCAGGTTGTAGTTCAGGTAGTTTTTGCGGAATGCGGATTCGATTGCGTTCCCGCCATCTGGAGAAGCTTTGCGAATTGCGTTGTACTGATTTCGCAGTTCAGCTTCGAGTTCTGCACTCGGGTCGCTGTTGTACTCAGCGATTGCATCAAGAAGAGCAATCATGCTGTCACGAAGTTGTGCTTCTGCATCTGGACTTGGTGGTGCGAGTGCGTTTTGTACCTCAGCCAGGGCGTCTTCAAGGTTGAGGAATGATTCTCGGCTCATGAACGTTTTGATTTCATCGCCGTATGTTTCTCGCTTTTCCATTTTCGCTTTGACAGCGTTCACTGCTGCAACAGCCTCTGCGTTCGATGGATCAAGGTTGGTGAGAGCACTTGTCTCTGCCCATCCCAGCCATGCCTGTCCACCACGAGTTCGATTCATGTCTGAACGAAAAGCGCTGACAGCGGAGTTCAGGTTTGAACGAGCGGCGGAAACACGTGTTCTCAGAGCAGCTTCCTTGTCGGCAGTCAAAGTCTCTAGAAGAGCCTCTGCGATATCAACTTCTGGAGCCAAACGCAGATATAGATCGCCGATTTCAGCATGGATCGATTGGTATCGGCTGTCTTTGAGGGCTTTTTCCATCGTGCGAAGTTTTGTTCGCAATTTTCCAAGAGCAGCACGTTGGGCTTCAATTGTGTTATTGTCGCCTTCGTAGAAGTCTTTAACAGCTAACCCAGTCTCATTGACCCAACTCTTCCAAGTTTCGTCGATGGATTCTTCCAGCGCAGCGAAGTCTTCGGCTTCGAGTCCGTCTGGTGCGTACGCAGCTATCAACCCAGTCAGGCCGACTGGTTTTGCTTCGTCTCCCTGGTATGCCCAAGATTGGGTGCCTGCCCAAATAATGAAAGCACAGCTACAAATTGTCCAAGTGATGTGTCGACGCATACGTTCCACCGTGAATTTTAAAGGAGACGTCTCTATCAATCGTCACTGGTTGAGAGGGGACGTCCTAGTCTGTGTTATCGTCCACTTCATTGCTTCGAAATGGAAAAGTCTCAGTCGGAATTAAAGTCCTGCTGACACCTTTTGCCAGCACATTCCACGTACATAGTCTATCTTACGCATACCGTCTAATCAATCATGTGGAGAATCAACAAATTCTGGGGAAGAGCCTGAATTCCTACGTTTTTCTGATCACAAGCAGCATAGGTGCCGGTTAATTGAAGATTTTTCAAGAAAGATGCTTACTTCACTAAAGGTGGTATCTTCCCATGCTCCCCGCTTTAAAAGTGTTGCTCCGAATCATCCGTAAGTGCAGTGATTCTTGCTCGGACGTGGCATCCCGGAACCCATCTTGTTCTGTATTGGTGATTTCGAATAAAACTCAGGTGGACAAACGATTTCAGTCCCAGGGGATCAGTTCATGGAAGAACAAAAATCAACAAGCCGCCTTCCGCTGTGGGCGACGGGGCTCGTGTTATGCGGACTCACGCCAGCAGTCCTCGCGGGGATTTTCACTCAAGCTGTGCCGGTTGCGCGACCAATTTCAGGTCTCGTCGAACGTGATCCGCTTGTCTTCTCTCAATATGCCGTCCATCTCGGTGAGGTCCGTCCCGTCGGCACGGTTCCCGCGCACTTCGATTTCTTCAATGCCGGAACGACTCCAATTGAGATCCTTAAGCTCGATCCAAGTTGTGGCTGTTTAGCACCACGATTGTATGGCGAAAAAACTCGCTACGAACCGGGCGAACAAGGACGGTTCTACGTCTCGGTGAAAACCGCGAACGAAACACCTGGCCCCAAGGAATATACTGTCAAAGTCAACTACAACGACGGAAAACCACAGGAGAGGATTGTTTCATTCAAGCTGACAGTCCCGGAGAAGAAAGTTTCTATCTCCCCTGCTGAAGTCTACTTCTACCAGACTCACGGTCAGGCAGACTCACGAGAAATCGTCCTCGAAGATCACCGCGGATTGAATCTGAATATTATCGATCTTGAATACAACGACAGTACCGCTCAAGTGACCCTCGGAGAAAAAGTTGTTGAGGGAAGCACTTCCAGGACGCCCATTCGCATCGATGTCCCTGGAGATGTCCCACCGGGGAGACATGTCTCGGTCTTAGCAATTCATACCGATGACAGCGAGTACAGGACCATCCGAGTCCCGATTCTTGTCTGGGGGCCGAAATCGAACATTCAGCAAGCGAGTGCTGAGGAAATCAAGCAAGAGTCCCCCTCGACTAAGCGATCAAAGATTAAGTAGAGATCAATGAAGTAATTCGCATCGCTGAGACACCTCAATGGTCTTCGATCCATCAAAAATAGGCCCGAAATCCTGAGTCTGACCTCATGAATGCTGATTCAATACCTTCAACGCACCAGAGAAGGTTTTAAGACCAGTCACTGGTGAAATCGTCACGCCCACCATCTTCGATTTGTGCTTGCAGGAGGTCACGTTCCTGACGAGTGATTTCGAGATCAAACATCAAGTACTTGACATCCAAGCGTAACTGAGACAGCGCCTCTTGGACGAGATTCAAAATCCGTCTGCGACGGCGTACACAATCAACAATCTGAGAATAAGAATGTTCGAGTTCCCGATAATGCTCCTCAGGGAGCGCAGCTATTTTTTTACCGAGATCAATGAGTTCTCGCGGTAATTCATCCGCTGTCGATTCTGGAATTCGAGTTGGTTTTTGCGTCATGACTTCTGCCTTTGCTTCAGCCATCGGACGATCCCGAAGACTGCAAACGCTCAATGAGATAACAATGTCCCATTTCGAGTGCGAAGGAAATATGTGGACTTCCGTCAACATTTCCCACTCACAGTCATGTTGCCAAAAGGCAACGACCATTTACAAGCGACATCATCAAAACTTCCAAAATAGTCCCTCCAGCTGGGAATCCGTGGCCGGTTATACTGATTGTGCCGCTCAGGATGATTGCGTGGGTTTGGGAGGAGTGTTGCTGCGGTGCATCACCTGGTCTCTTCTGCTGATTCTGGCTGTCACGTTTTCGGGCACTGCTTCTGCCCAAATTCAGCCTCGCAAACAAATTCAACTCGACTTTGAAGATGAACAACTCCACTGGCGAGCTGAAAGCCCGCAGCTGAGCGAGTACCTCAAAACTCGTGAAATCATCGATAACGATGGACATTCAGGGCAACGCTGTGAGTCCTACCACTTTCAGTCGGCTCAATACTTGGAAGAACAGCGTCTGGTCTTGGATGTTCCACCGAGCAAAGTGCTTTTTGATGAACTCAAGGCCTCACTCTGGGTTCGCTCAACAACCCCTGACCTGCGATTCGTGTTGCGATTGCGATTCCCAAATCAAATCGATCCTCGAACCGGCCAAACTTTGACGCTCGACCTCTCGGGTGAGACATACACTGACACGATGAAGTGGCAGCGTTTGGAGTGTGCAACTTCAGCGGAAGCTGTTGAACGACGCCTGATCCTTGCCCGCGCGCAATTCGAAGCTCAAGGGAACTCTATTAACATTGATGCACGAACGGCCTACGTTGATCAAATTGCACTCTTAATGACGATCCCGAAAGGAGCCACTGCGGTCCGAATCGATGACGTAAACTTTGGCCCGATTATCTCCCCGCAGGAACTCGCTCCCGACGCCAATACTCAACGCCAGGCAAAAGCACGGCTACAAGTTGTTGATGACCGGATCTTGAAAGACGACAAACCTTTCTTCCCGGTTTTCACGCTGTACCACGGAGAAAGTCTGACAGAGATTCAGGCAACCGGGGTCAACACTCTTTGGATTACCGACTATGCAGACCAGGCGCTTCTCCGCGCCCTTCACGATGCCGACATCGGAGCGATCGCCCAACCGCCGCAGTTGACGCCCGAAGAAGCGGTCCTGAATCGAAAAGGACTTCCTGCTTTTGAGGAGTGGACAGAACCTATCTGGGCCTGGATGTTTGGGTACGGAATCCCGGAAGAAGACATTCGGTATATCGAATCGTGGGTTGAACACGTCCGCGATGCAGATCGACAATTGAGGCGACCAATCTTGGCGGATGTCGCTGGGAAAGAACGTTCGTTTCATCGAAATGTCAATTTTCTGGGAAGCAGCCAGTTTGTTATTCACAGCGACATCTCCATGCCGCGACACGCCAAGCAGCTCAAACATCGCCGTAATCTCGCACTTCCGGGAAAGCCGATGTTTACCTTCGTTCAAACGGAAGCTTCCCCTGCATTTCTCGATTATCGCGGAGAAGGAGAACGGCTCCCGGTCGTAGAGCCAGAACAGATTTTACAACAGGCCTACGCTGCCATTGCAGCGGGATATAAAGGGGTCGGCTTTTGGAAGCAATACTCACTCGACACCGACGTTCCGGGGCTGAACGAACGGGTTCATGCGATTCGACTGTTCGCATCGCACTGCAAAATTCTGGAACCGTGGCTGGCAACGGGACGAGTCGTTGACGACCTGTTCGTCCATTTTGACGCGGACATGCAGCACACACAAACGGGACTTCTTGCTCCACTGAAGTCTCGCTGGGACACACCGATCGAGCAAATCAGTGCGACGGGTGCAAAGCAACCTTCTGAAATCCTCGCAACGGTCATTCGCAGCGACGAGGGCCTGTTGATTCTTCCTGTCTGGTACGAAGAAGGAGAGCAATGCGTCCCGGGACCGCAAGCCGTTTCAGGGATTCGCATGCTCCTCAAAGGTGACATCTGGCAAGCTTGGGAGGTCACTCCAGTCGGGGTGACACAATCCAACCTGGAAGTTTCCTGGCCCGCCGGAGGAACTGAAATTTATCTCAAAGAGTTTGATCAGCAGTCCGCTATCGTCATCACCAGCAAGCCGAACGTCATTGAACGGCTTCAACGTGAAAGCCGCCGCGTTCGCGACGATGCCGCACGTGCCATGGTCTCTCTGGCAGCCCTGAAATTCGAACGGGTCCAAAATGTTCACGAAGAACTGATCGGAATCTCTCCTCCAGTTGTCCAGGCTGAACTCGATTTACGACAAGCCTATGCAAGCTTGGAAACAGCCAGCAAAGAACTCGATGCCTCTCACCCTGTCGAGGCTTACGCAGCTGCGCAAAAGTCACTTCAACATCTGCGTTCTCTACAACGTAAGTATTGGGACGCTGCCATCAAAGACCTCCCTTCTGCCACCACAAGCCTCGACGCCACTGGATTCCAGACTCTTCCGGACCATTGGAGAACGATGATTGAACTCGGCAAGAGATCTCGCATTACCGAGAACCTGATCCCTACGGGCGACTTCGAAAGTGTCGCAGCGATGAAGGAAAATTGGAGTGATGGATCAACTCGAACCGGAAACCAGCGGATTCAAATTCAGTACGACCAACGTCGAAATGATCACCACTTGACGTTCCAACTCGAATCGACACCCGGAGAAAACTCAGCCATCGCTCTCACGAGTCCGGCAGTCCATGCAGAGGCAGGGGACATCGTTGTCATCTCTGCTCAGGTTCGAACAGCTAGTCCGTTTCCAGGACCGGAAGACGCATTTCTAATCTTCGACACTCTCGTCGGAAGACCGGGAGCGGTTCGATTGCATGAGGCCAAGCAGGAATGGCAAACCGTCAAACTGGTCCGCAGAGTTTCCCGTGACTCAGACTTCCGTGTCAGGCTGGAACTCCAAGGGAATGGTGCCGTAGAAATCGACGACCTCCAAGTAAAACGCCTGCTGCCAGAATGACTAGAGCATCTTTCGAATTGGTTTGCAGGTTCTGCCTCGTGGCGAACAGCATTTTTACGAGAGAAATGCGTACTTCACGGACAAACGGTAGAGCAAACTGCTCTAAACTCTTCATTACTCTTGCCTTCATCTGCAGAATAGAGCATCTTTCGAATTGGTCCAGAGGTTCAGCCTCGTGGCGAACAGCAATTTTCGCGATGAAACGCGTTCTTCACGGGCACACGATAGAGCAAACTGCTTTAGTTCGTACTTAGATTTGATCTCTTACGCACGATACTCACACTCTTGGGGCTGCAGGGGGCAAATTAATTTTTCGCAACGCGGGCTTGCGGAAGGAATGGGATACGAATGAAATGTCGTGGTCAATCGACTCACCTGAGTTAACATATCGTTGCATTCCAAGATTGATGAAGTTTCACCGAGAACGACTCGGCTGGACGCAGCAGATGCTCTCCGAAAAATCGGGCTACGGATTACGCGCGATTACGAAAGCGGAGGCGGGGCAGTCAATTTCCAGTGATACGGTCGCTGACATTGCCGAAGCGTTCAGTACCGAGGGGGAGAAGATCTACCCGGAGGACTTGGTAAACGACCCGGTTGTCATGGCTCGTAAATATATTGATGCACTCTATACGCTGCAGAAGGATGCGATCTCGGAAATTGAATCGTTCTTATGCGATGAATCAGTTTTCACTGTGCAGGGAGATCCGGAGGTCTTCCCCTTCGCTGGCAAGTTCTATGGGGTTGCGGGGGCCGCGGACATGATCGAGAAGTTCTTTTCCGTGCTCGAAGTGCCAGCGAACTATGATCACACCGACCGATACCGCTACTACAACAGTGGAAATGAAGTTGTGATCTGGGGGGAGACTTGGGTCCACCCCATCGGGTTTCCTCTCACCAAGCCAATGTCGATTTCGATCCTCATGACATTTCAAAAGGGAAAACTCATCACTTTCGATGATCGTTACGATCTCAAAACAGCCGCTGAGGCACTCGCAAAACTCCAAATGTTTGAAGAACGGTAAAACAGATCCTGAAACCTGAATTCGCGCTCTCAAACGCTGAGAAAAGCAACCAGTCCACAATTGGTCTTTACGTTCTGCACCGTGGCGAGCAGTCATGTGAAGTCATGAAAGTGATTTCACCGGCACTGCAGGCTAATGTAAATTGTAGCGATTCATTTTGTAGTGGAGTGTGCGGACACTGACGCCGAGTGCCTTCGCAGTTTGTTCTCGATGACAGTCATTCGCTGCCAGCGCGATTTGAATGGCGTCTTTCTCGGCAGCTTCGGTGACTTCGGCGAGTGATTGGATTGGTGAGGGAGCGGAACCGGACTGCATTGTGAGATCGGTCGGTAAATCTGTTAGGGAAATGGAATCTTCACGGCTTGTGACGACGAGCCGTTCAATCACGTTTCTTAACTGCCGTATATTTCCTGGCCAGCGAGCAGAAACCAGCACTTCCATCGCGGAGTTTTCAAAAACTTTTTCCGGCCGATGGTGTCGCGAGCAGAAGTGGTTGAGAAAGTGTTCCACGAGCAAGGGGATGTCGTCCCGTCGCTGGCGGAGTGGAGGAACTTCGATCGGGACGATATTCAAGCGGTAGTACAGGTCCTCACGAAAGGTTCCCTCTTCAACAAGTTGGGCGACGTCCCGATTTGTGGCTGAGACAATCCGCGCGTTAGATTCAAGTAACTCCTCCCCGCCTACGCGAGAATAAGTTCCTGTTTCAAGGACTCGTAATAAATCGACCTGACTTTTTGTGGGAATCTCCGTGATTTCGTCCAGGAAAAGAGTGCCAGTGTTTGACTGTTCAAAGCACCCCGGTTTTTGCCGAGACGCTCCAGTGAAAGCCCCTTTTTCATGGCCGAAGAGTTCACTTTCCAGGAGAGTCTCCGGGAGTGCCCCCAGATTCACAGCGACGAACGGTTCCGACGATCGACCGCTAAGGTCGTGAATCGCGCGTGCGATCAGTTCTTTACCGGTCCCGCTTTCCCCCTGAATTAATATTGTTGCATCGGTGTCGGCGACTTGTCTGATTTGAGTTAAGACTTCCTTCAGCGCGCGGCAGTTCCCAATGATGCCAGAGATTTCACCAGCTTCAGCCAATCTCCCTTTCAGGCGCTTGTTCTCAGTTTGCAGCCGATGATGTTCAATCGCTTTGGAGACCTGCTGACGAATCAGGTTGAGATCAACCGGTTTCGTAATGAAGTCGAAAGCTCCGCGTCGCATCGCATCGACAGCCGTCTCAACCGTTCCATGCGCCGTGATGACGATGGTTGTTGTTTCCGGATTCCGCTGCTGGACGAGTGAAATCAGGTCCAATCCGTCTCGGTCTCCTGGCAAACGGACGTCTGCTATGACAAGCTGATAAAAGCCAGCATCGAACATGTCAATCGCTTCGTTGACCGAGCTCGCAGTCTGAATGTGGTCCGCGATTTTATCCAGCCCTTTCGCAAGGCCCGCGCGGATGTTTGGCTCATCGTCAACAATGAGGATGTGGAATTCTTCATCCATGATTTGCAGCAATCTTGTGCTTTGTCAGGTTGGGAGATTCGACCACTTTTGTGATTGTCATGCAGATGTGATTCAACGTGGAAGCGTCAACTGGAACTTCGTTCCCTGCTCCGACGAATGGAAGCTCAGGTTGCCTTGATGCTGATTCATTATCTTATCGCAAAGGGCAAGTCCGAGACCAGTTCCTTCGTTTTTTGTTGTGAAATACGGGTCGAAGACTTTGTCGTGTAGATCCTCGGGAATTCCTTTGCCCGTATCGGCGACCTCGACCTGTACGTTCCCATCGGCTTCAGTGACCGTGACCGTGAGGGTTCCCCCATCAGGCATTGCTTCCATGGCATTGAGGATTAAATTGAGAAGCACCTGTTCTAAACGGATTCGATCAGCGGGGATCTCCTTCGACAAATCGCACTTGATGACTGTTTGAATTTGAATCTTCTGTTGATCTGCCTGCGGAGTCGCCAGTTCCACTTGCCGTTGAATGAGATTCATGAGATTCACTGGTGCGAGATTCAACTGACCACTCGAGGCGAGATCACGAAAACCTTCCAGCACTCCACCAACACGAGCCATTTCCGTTTTGATGACGTTCAGCATTTGAAGAACATCTTCGCTGGGATTGTCTTCAGCGATTTGTTCTTCGAGGAGTTGGACATGCAGCGATAAGGCCGTAAGCGGATTTTTGATTTCGTGATGAAGTCCTGCAGCGAGTGACCCCAGCCCCATGTATCGTTCCATACGGCGCATACGATCTTCTATCAGGACGCGCTTCGTGACATCACGAAGTTGAAGCACCATTCCAAGATCGTTTCCTGCGTAGTCGCAGAGTGTTTGACAGAAGGCGCGGAGTGCTCTTTGGCTTCCATTCACGTTGGCTTTGTAGTCTCGAAACATCGTCGGAGATTTTTCGATCTTCCATTCAGTGCAAAAATCATGCAGAGGAACTGCAGAAAGTTCTTTAAGTGGTCGTCCGACGCATTCTGTTTTGGGGTTGAGCAATTCTAATCCACACCGATTGATACTGGTGACATTTCCCTGCACATCTATCGTGATAACAGCCTGATCGATACTACTCAGGATGTCCGCAGCCAATGCCTTAAAGTCGCGAAGTGATTCTTGAGATAACTGGTAGGCTCGCCAGAGAAGCATGACCGCGAATCCGGTCACCACCAGATTGACGAGGACTAATGTTGTCAGGCGGAACTGCCATCTCAAAGCCCCTGCTAGTTCCTTGGCGGAGGCTGTCGAGTCGCTGGGAAGTTTGCGGATTAACTCTTCAACAATTTTCTGCTCACGCAGGAAATCCAGTTCCACCCAGATTGTGATCGCCAATGCCACTGCACTCAGCATCAGCAACCCGATGATTCCGAGCTGATAAAGCTTCCCATAATTTTTCGGGGGAGTACGAAACACAGTTCACTTCCAGCTTAGAGCATTTTCAATGCTTGTCGTGCCCGTGAAGTTCACTTTCATGAATTCATAGACTGCTCGCCACGAGGCAGAACGTAAAAAACAGTATTGGATTTGCTCGATAGCATTTTTTAAATTGCAGGTTCAAAGATCGAGTATCACGGAGTCTCTTCCCATCAGTGTGAAGCGAAGCCTCTTCAGAGTCGAGGGCTGAGGGGTGAGAGTGAACGATTCGTGATCAATTTTCTCTTTGATCTTCAGGGCAATGTTCAGACTCGACCGGTTCGCCAACTGGCACGATCCGAAAATTGTACAAGGATCGCACCAGTGCTCATGCACAGGAGAATGAGGACAACAGAGATCACAGTTGAGGATTGAACCCACAGGACAAACGCGACAGAGACAACCAGACCGAGAATCGCCCCTGTCGCAAGTTGAGAGCGAATCGCAAATAGTTGATCGACAATCAGAAGCAAGATCGCTGAAAAAACGAGCCATCGAGAGAGATGCGACTCAGCTCCTATTCCAAATGTTCGGCGTCTGGAAGCGGACATTTCGGCATCTTCAACGATCTCCACATTCAAGCCGTTGAGGAAGGGGCCTCTCAGTAGTTCATCGGCCGCCACGCCTTTCAGCGAACTCTCCTCAATGTCGACATTGCGAGCGAGGACTTGAACAGGGGAGCGCGACTGATTCGACTTGAGCGAATACAGACCCGGCTGCGCCATATAGGAATCGAAGACGTCCGGCAATTGTTCCGCTCCGATTTGTTGATCCCAGATCACCTGCCCTTGGTCATTTTGGATTGACGAAATTTCAGGGAGACTCAGCACATTTTCGGGACCAACTTTTCCGATGCGTGACTGGACGATTCCATTCTGGTTGAAGGAGAGGTGCTCCACAGCTTGTCGCATCATTGGAAGAAAGCTTGGCCACAGCACCCAGCTTCCCCAGTCAATGTCGAAAGATGAGAAGACCGTGATCACTCGCCCCTGTCCGACATGATGTTCGACAATGAGTGAGTCGCCGGAGTCGAGGTCAACCACACGTTGCTGCGATTGATTGGGTGACGGAGTGAATCGAATGTAGGAATAGATTCGCGTTGTCGACAAGCCGGACTCGGGATGATGCAGAAATGGAGAGACCATTGGGTGCGTGCTGGACGCGTCACGCACTTGAAACGGAACTCCACCAGGGACTTGAATTGAGACTCGTTGCTCAAGGATTCCGGGGATCAGGTTCGCTCCATTTGGACCAAGCCGGTCATTGTACTGACTGAGCGACATTCTTTCGCTCATCGAGATCATAAGACCCCCGCCAGACTCGACAAATTGTCGCAGCTTTTCGCTGTCAGATGTCGTCAGATTTGAAACTCCAGCGAGAATGACAACATCGAATTTTTCCAGACTCTGTTCTCGAAACCCAGTCGGGCCAACGCTCACAAACAGTGAGGCTGAGCTAGGCTCGGCGGGCCGGGATTCTGAAGAGGACGAGATCGCAAGCCGCAAAAAGTCGCTTTGCTGGAATGCCCCCGGCGAAGAGTTGGAATCTTCGATGACGAGCACTCTAGGTTCAGATTGAACCGGGACAGCAAAGAAATAGTGATTATCACCAGCGAGTGCATCTTCACCGATGCGAATTTCACAGCGCTTGAGTTCGGGGTTGGTAAAGACGGTCTCGAACCGAACCGTTTTTTCAGATTGTGATTCGAACTCAACCTCTTTTTCTGCGATCACTTCAGAGTTTGAAAGAAATTGCACAAATGTTTTCGCAGCTCGCTTTTCAGGATTTCCAATCAACACTTCCAGAGTACACGGAGCCCCAACTTTGGCTGGGACTTTTTGCAATCGAACCTCGTTCACTGCGAGATTCACAAGAGCAGTTCGCTCGGAACTCAGATCGATGATCGAGAGATGGGCCAGTTGTGAAAGTTGGTTGAGACGCTCGCTGAGTTCGAACGTCTGACCTCCGGCAGGATCCCATTCTGCAACGGGCATGTCGGTCCAGAAGAGGACTTCATTCGTATTTCCCGGAAATTCTTCGGCATACGTCAGAGCACGTTGAAGAGTCTCACTGAGGCTTGCAGACTGCGAAGTCGTGGTGAGTTGAGAAACTTCCTCTTGAATGGCTTCAGGATCGTAAATAGGGATACGAATTCGATCTGGCTGATCGTTATTCCCATGGAGGAGCAATTGCCAGGAGTCTCCCGGAAAGCGGTTTGATAATGTCGACAGGACTTGTCTTTGCAATTCATCAAAGCGGGATCTTCCACCGTCAGTCGCCGACATACTCATCGAAGTATCAAGAATCAGCAGGCGATGGACGGGGTTATCAACATTTTTTGAATCGAGATGTGCCCCCAAGTGGGGTTCAGCAGCACTCAATACGAGCAAAGTCAGGATTGCGATTCTGACGAGTAACTGAGAAATTGACTGCACTTGAAGCTGAATCTGTTTTCGATTGACTGCAACTTTCAAGAAGCGACTGGCCCCCCAAAATTCGATGCGAGGCTGCCGTTTAAGGAGAAAATGAATTGCCACCGGGATTGCTAAGGCTAACAATCCCCATAGTATTCCAGGATTAATTAAGCTGAAGTTCGTCAATTGTGGTCAAATTTGACTATGGTGCGAATGGAACAGGTCGATGTCGCGATGTTAAGTGATCCAAATCGGATGGCAACGAAGATTCGGATAATTCTGTTCTTGGCGCATAATATGGATGAACCGGGGTGAACCGGGAGTCAGACCGAGAAATGAACAATCCCAAAAAACGGCACTACATCACTTCTGTTTAATTACTTACTATTATCGAAGTTCGTTGCGGGGCGAACAGAACCTTCAACAAGGTAAAGATTTCGTGGCCACATATCGTGAACGTGTTTCAACAGCGCTTGATCTCCTAACGGTCGGACTTGCTCCGTACGTTGAAGATAAGCTGCGTGCAATCCATCGAGATAATTGGATGCGTGCTGTGAAGGGAAGCTTTCGCGATGACCGCGACCGAACGACCGCCGGCGGGAAGGAGTTCGATTGGGACGCCCACTCTCTGCTGACAGTCATGTGGGATCAGTGGAACTCTGTTTTTCGACATGACCTCGGGCACTACGAGCGGAGTCTTGTCAGCGAATTACGCGAGTTCCGAAACCGCTGGGCACATCAACAATCATTTGACTTCGATGATGCCTTTCGGATTCTGGATAGTGTCCATCGATTGCTGACATCTGTGAACGCTGAGAACGTTTCCGTGATCCAGCGGGAAAAAGCGGATTTGCTGGAATCGCACGTGGCTGAAGAGGTGAATAACCAGGTTCAGAAAACCGCGTTTCAACGGAATAAGTCCTGGGTCATCGTGATTTATGGACTTTGCTGCGGACTGATTATCGCTCACGCAATCTTGTACAGCAACGAGGGGACAATCACTCTGATTTCCTTCGTCTTGCTGGTCTTTATTTATCTGATTTACCAGCAATTCAAAATGGCCGCTCCGTTGCTGTACGGTCCCCGAGAGTGTTCTCGATGCCATCGGATCGTCTATCGAAAGCCTTGCCCCTACTGCAAATCGGTCTCCGAGAATTAGCTGAGGCTTACTCTCATTGAGGCTTCCAAAGTTGAGACGTTGTTTCCGGTGCCTGCTTGAACACAACTGTTGTTCGCGTGGAAAAAATTTGCTCTGGCCCGCTTTTATCTGGCCAGTCTCTATTTGAGTGACAGTTTTCCATGAAGCCCTTTCTCTGGGACTTTTCCGCCGAGAGCTTTTACAATGGTGGTAACATTGGAATCCATCATTCCGATGTAAGTTCCCTCATAGGTCCCCGGCGCTCCGAGTGAGTCTGAATACAAAGTCCCACCGATTTTTACGTTCCAATTTTGTTGCTTGGCACCTTCGACGACAGCTTGAATGTTGGCGGCATTCACGGTCGATTCTACGAAGATCGCAGGAACCTTGTTCCGCACGAGGAAATCAACGAGTTCGTTAATATCCTGAACGCCTGGCTCTGATTCTGTGCTGATCCCCTGGACTGACTTCACCGGAATTTCATATGCAGTTGAAAAGTATCCAAACGCATCGTGAGCAGTCACCAGGTAGCGTTGCTCCACTGGGATGGTTGCGATTGCAGATTTGGCGTACTCGTGGACTTCCATCAGTTTCGCTCGATAGGCGTTTGCATTCGCTGCATACTCGTCTGCATGTTTCGGGTCGAATTCGCTTAGAACCCGGACTACATGATCCAGACTCATCGCCCATGTTTCGACGTCTCCCCAAATATGCGGGTCTGGATGATCTTCCAGTCCGGCAGGATACCGAACTTGACTCTTGGGAAGCCCATCTGCGACGGCGGACACGGTGCGACCTTTTCGGCGTGCCAGTTCGAACTGAGGTTGCATCGGGCCTTCCAGCATTAACCCTGAATAGATGATTAGGTCAGCCTTCATCAGTGTTCCGATGTCGGAACTTGTCGGGCGAAACAGGTGCGGATCGACACCTTCTCCCATCAGTCCCACCACGTCGGCATAATCTCCTGCGACATGACGCACCAGATCACTCACCATGCCGGTCGTCACGACCACTGAAATACGGTTTTCGGCGGTGGTTGGCGAACCAGCGTTTTGGGGACTGTTCGTCTCTGATGATTTTGTACATCCCTGTGTCAAAACGACCGATGTCAAAACAATCAGGCAAATCGCACTCAATAGAACAATTTGGAACTTAGGGAGTTGTCTCCGCATGTACTTCCTCGACGCAGTTTCAGGGTGAAAAAGAACCTTCACTGGCAGCCATGGTGCAACCACCACGCGTGCTGCCTGCTGGTGAACTCGGGAGTATAACGAATCCGTAGCATTGGGTACAGTTCGGCATGGTTCTCATTTTCCCAAGAGGCTCACTTCACAAAGCCTCACTCATATCGAAAGGCTGCTTCGTCGTCGTGATCGTCTTTCGCAAGCATCGCGGGTAGCTGAGATGCCGACATCTCCACGAATGCGGTCGTTACTTCTTGACGAATCGACTGCTGTCTGTTCGACTTTGTTTGCAGCCGCGAACCAGCTGAGTTGTCCATTTCGTTGAGCGTGATTCGTTGAGAGCTTGTTGAACTGATTCTTCGAAAAGACTCTGGGCAGTTAAGTCTCAATGAAGTCTCAATGCAATTTGCAGAAGACAGCTTGAGCGAGCGAACGTGTTTGTGAAATCCTCGTACTCATCATAAAACCAACTCACTTAGCCATTACCTTCAAGACTGACCTCCACTATGCGAATCGGCATCCTTGCGTTTCTTCACGAATCAAACACCTTTTCCTGCCAGCCAACAACGGTTGACTCATTTCGACAAAACCTCCTTCGCGCTGGTGAAGCAATCCGTCGAGATCTCGCCGATTCACACCACGAAGTGGGCGGTTTCTTTGCTGGTCTTGAAGCAGAAGGAGTGGAAGCAGTCCCGCTCTTCGCTGCGAGAGCACTCCCATCAGGAACAATCCCTTCCGGTGATTTCGAAGCCTTGATCAACCACCTGCTCGATATCGTCCGCAACAAAGGTTCTCTCGATGGTTATCTGGTTGCACCGCACGGAGCGACTGTCAGCGAACGATTTCCGGATGCCGATGGCTATTGGCTCTCCGAATTGCGGTCTTTAGTCGGTCCCGACGTCCCGATCATCGGCACACTCGACGCCCACGCCAATGTCTCCCCATTAATGGTCGACAGCTGTGACGCACTCGTCGCTTATCGGTCGAATCCGCATCTTGATCAGCGAGAACGGGGCATCGAGGCTGCCAATTTAATGGTGAAAACTGTTCGCAAAGAAGTGACGCCCACGATGTCGGCTCAATTCCCTCCGCTCGCAATCAGCATTGAACGACAATGTACGGAAGAACCACATTTGCGACCGCTTTACGAGGCAGCAGACGCCCAACTCAAAATCGGTGGCGTCCTCTCGAATAGTATCCTGCTCGGGTTTCCTTATGCCGACGTGGAAGAAATGGGCTCATCCGTGATCGTTGTGACAGACGGGAACGAGATGCTTGCAGACGTCCTCTCCAAGCAACTCGCCACAACAATGTGGGAGATGCGAGAGAACTTCGCCGGGGAGTTCACTTCAGTCGCCCAGGCAATTGAACTCTGTAAAGAATCCTCTGAGCGAATCTGTCTGCTCGACATGGGCGACAACGTTGGTGGGGGCTCTTCGGCGGATGGAACCGAACTTATGGATGCCATTCATAAAGCAGAAATTGGGCCAGCTATCGGTTGTTTGTACGATCCACAAGCGGTTTCTCTGTGCGAGAGAGCTGGTGTTGGAGAAAAGCTCACACTCACTGTGGGAGGAAAGACGGACAAACTTCACGGATCGCCAATTGAAGTTGAAGTGACTGTCCGCTCTCTGCACGATGGCAAGTTCAGTGAGCCGCAACCACGGCACGGCGGTATCGTAGAGTTTGACCAGGGCAAGACCGCCATCTGTGAAACCGAACATGGCCTGACATTGATGCTGACGACGCTGCGGATGGTCCCATTCAGTTTGCATCAACTCATCAGCTGCGATCTTGATCCAAACAACTTCCGGTTCCTGGTAGCCAAAGGAGTCAACGCTCCAATCGCAGCTTATCGCGATGTTTGCGATCAATTCATTCGAGTCAACACCTCCGGCTCAACATGTGCCGACATGAGCCGTCTGGTCTACCAGCACCGCCGAACCCCAATGTTTCCACTGGAACGCGAAACAAATTATTAACTAGAATGCTTATGAAGTAAGTTGAACGTGATCTGTCTCGTGAAAATGAGTGAGATATCACTTGGAAAGCCCCTCATAAACACAAAAGAATGTGAGTGGCCTAAAATTTATCACGAAACAGATTAGCCGGATGCATGAAGTTTCCGGTTATCGTTTATGAAATCTCATAGAGAAACGAGAACGAAATGAGTATCTGGCGTTGGGCGGACTTGATTGAACCGGTTCCTGTTGAAGCTCGCATCACGCTGGGTGAGGGAGACACTCCGCTGATGCGATCTCGCCGCATCGGCCCAGCTGCCGGGTTGAAGAATTTGTTCTTCAAGCTGGAAACCGGAAATGCGACTGGCTCCTACAAAGACCGGTTTGCTTTCGCCGGGATTTCGCACATGGTCGCCAAAGGCAAAAGGAAATGCATCGCCACTTCCAGCGGAAACACAGGAGCTGCACTGGCAGCGTACTGCGCAGCCGCGGGGATTGAATGCCGCATCGCCATTGTTGAAGGCGCCCCACTCGGAAAGCTGACTCAAATGATGGCCTACGGTGCGAAGATTGCCCGCATCAAGAATTTCGGAACCGACGCCACCACGACGACGAACGTTCTTGAGAAACTTCAGAGGCTTGGCCAGCGTCCCGATTCTGCATTGCAGGTCAGTGCTTTTGTTTACAGTTCTACAGGCATGTCCGGCGTGCAAACAATGGCCTTCGAACTCGCAGAGCAGTCTCCGGAGGGAATCGATCACGTCTTTTGCCCCGCAGGAGGAGGGGGTTTGTGTGTCGCAATGGCACGTGGGTTCGGGCAAATGGTCGAGAAAGGAAAACTCGAAAACCTTCCAGCTGTCGAATGTGTCCAGCCCGAAGGGAACAACACGATTTCCGGACCTCTTCGCGATGGAGCCAAACGCGCACAACCGGTTGCCTGCACAACTCAAGTCAGTGGTCTGCAAGTTGCCAGTGTTGTCGACGGTCACCTGGCTGTCGCAGAATGCCGAGCCACAGGAGGGACTGGTCACCTGGTGACAGATCAATTCGTCTGGGACGTTCAAAAACGTCTGGCCCGAGAAGAGGGCATTTTCTCCGAGCCAGCTGGCTCAGTCGCACTGGCAGGAGCTTTGAAAGCTGCCGAAAATGGAGAGATCGACAAAGATGCGAAAATCGTTTGCATCGTCTCCGGCTCCGGCTTTAAAGACTCCGCCGCCATCGACCGCATCAACAGCGACGTCAACTGTCCAACTGTTGACATCAGTGCAATTGATGAGTGGTAAGCAAAACGGGAACATCCTGCCACACTGAATTCGCAGGAGATTTCCTGACCCAATTCATAAAATAAAATTTCTGACACCACTCATTCGCATACCAAGAGTTCGACCATGACCAAGCCCGCGACTAAAACAGCATTGCTGATTATTGATTTGCAGAATGATTATTTCCCCAATGGGAAATGGGAACTGGAAGGAACAGAAGCAGCCGCAGCGAAGGCTGCTGATCTGCTGGCAGCTTTCCGGAAGCAGGGGCTTCCGATTGTCCATGTCCGGCATGAATTCCCGACGAGTGACGCTCCGTTCTTTGCCCCGAATACTCCTGGTTCAGAAATTCACACAACTGTTCAACCCAACGAGGGCGAATCGGTTGTCCTCAAGCATCAGATCAACTGCTTTCGCGAGACCAATCTCAAGGAAGTGTTGGACGAGCAAGGCGTTGAGACAGTCTTAATATGTGGTGCGATGAGCCACATGTGTGTCGACGCCGCGACCCGCGCCGCCAACGATTTCGGCTACCAATGCACCGTCGCCCACGATGCCTGTGCCACGCTCGCGCTGGAGTTTAATGGCACGGCTGTCCCCGCCAATCTGGTCCACGCCGCCTTCATGGCCGCCTTGGACTTCGGCTACGCCAGAGTCGCCTCAACCGAAGAACTACTGGCTGAACTCAAGTAGTTTTTGCGATGAATTCGTTCACGGACTCTGTCTCACACCCATGTGCGATGTGGTACGCAGTTTGTGGCATGCACAGTCCGTAACGAGGTCAGCAAGCAGCGGGATAGAGCATCTGTCGCATTGGTATGCAAGTTCTGCATCGTGGCGAACAGCAATTTTATTGATGAAACGTGTTCTTCACTGGCACTCGGTAGGGCAAGCTGCTCTCGAATCAGTTTGATGCTCCGCCATCTGCGCGGAGGTGCTGTCCGGTGATCCAGGCTGCGTCGTTGCTAGCCAGGAACGAAACGATCGGGGCGATATCGTTAGGATGACCGAGTCGCTTGAAGGGAGAAAGGTTGCGGAAAAATTCCTTCCGTTCTTCATTACTTCCAGCGAAGATGCCGGGCTCTGTTGCTCCGGGGCGGATACTGTTGACAGTAATTCCCTTCGTTCCCAGTTCGTGTGACATCGAAACAATCATGGCATCAATTCCGGCCTTCGTCGCTGAATACGCGCCTGTTCCGATGCGAGGTCGTTCGGCCAACTGCGACGAGATGAAGATCAACCTTCCGCCGTCACTCAGTCTTCGTGCTGCTTCGCGAAGTGTTAGAAAAGCTCCAACAAGATTAACGTCGACTAATTTCTTGAAGTCAGCCAGTTCGACATCCTCAACCGGACCGCCCCCACCGGCACCTGCGTTCGCCACCACGACATTCAAACTGCCGAATTCAGTGATCGCAGATTCGAACAGGCTTTGTATCTCGTCTTCATTCGTCACGTCTGCCGAATGTGCGATTGCAACGCCACCCGACTCTGTAATTTCCTGAACGACTTCCTCTGCTGCCTTCTGGTCGGTTCCGTAGTGAACGACCACACGATATCCGTCCCGCGCCAGTCGTTTGCAAATTTCACTCCCGATGCCGCCCGACCCGCCGGTAACCAATGCACTTCGATTGTGGGACATGATCTGTTTCTTCTTATTCATCGTGATGGATCAGAACAGTTTGCGATGTCATGAATGTTGCTCGGTTGCAACACTCGTGCCGCTTCACTGAGAGTGAAAGAGCCTGAGGAAGTATCACTCCAGTTGCTCACTGTTTGTTTTTCGACTTGAGTTGTTCCTGGACTTCCTGCGGAGGTTCCCAGCCGATTCGTCGGACTTCGTCCGGTGTGTATTCGCAAGTCACCAGGAACAGATCCTGATTCTTGGTTTCACTCGGTGGCAAATTGATTTGGACCTGTGTGTAGCCGTTTGCAAACCAAGAGGTCCAACCATTTTTGGCATCTTGTTTGAGGGAGTGACCATTCAGTTTGATACTGTCGAATTGTGGATTTCGATATGGAATTCGCAAGCGAAAGCCAATCCCGTTCTCATTTGAATATGTTGACTCGACCTTTTGACTTGGCTTGCTGACGGCAACCTGCACCTCGGGGCCTCGACGTAGAATTTGCTGGAACGAATCAAAGTCAATATCTTTTCGTTTTGAAAGTCCTTCCAGAAATTGATCCTTGTCTTTCACTAACAGCTCATTGGCAGCTGCCGATGTGGTCACGAAATAGGTATCGCGGCCATCGGTTTGGGGATAGAGCACAGCTTGGCCAAACTGCCCCTGATTCTGCCACAACTGGACACGGCTTTGACGACGCTCCGCAGCGGTGTTTCCATAAGCTGTGACGAAGTGCCCGATGAAGAACTTTACCCGATTGACCGGGTAGCCGGCGTATGGTTCATTTTGCCAGGGCTTGTTTCCGATTTCCAACAGGCCACGCAATCGGGCGATTCCGCTCTGTTCCCAGCCAATTTCAAACGTACTCACCATCGTGTGATACTTCGCATACCCGTATTGAGCAGTGTAGAAGTTCGACTGCCCGGACCAGGTCCTGTCGCTGATTCCACTCATTGCCGGACCATGAAAAGATCGTTGTGCATCAGCTTCGAAACGGTCCGATGGATAGCCTGCCTGTTCTCCTGACTTGATCATTGCTTCAGTCACCCGCCAGTCCCACGGCCGCAGAGCAAAGTTGGAATAGGCCGACCCACTCACCTCAAACATCGTCTGACCTTGGTATCGGGTTCGGTCTCCCAGCTTCTCCAGTGGATACTCTTGCAACCCTGTGCCATGGAGATCTGCATGAATTTCAGGCTGCCAGCGATCAACGACTTTGAGAACTGCTTTCACTTCCGGAGCTTTGTCGAGCGAGAGATACTCAAGCTTTTTCAGATCCCAGTGCTGCGGCCCTCCTCCTGTGTAGGGATCGATCTTGGCTGCGTTGCCGAATCGATCCGTTTCGAAAAATGCTTCGGGATGATTGATCGGCATGATCAGAAGAATTTGCTTGCGGCGCAGCTCTTGAGCTTCTGGAGAATCACCAGTCACCCATTCGACAAAGTGTAACGCGGTTGTTGTCCCGGAACGCTCCGGCCCTCCATGCAGTGAGGTTATCAAAGCGATTTGTTTCTGAGCGTCATCAACATCTGGATCAGTGATTTTAATGAGATGAATGTCATAACCCTTCTCCGTGCTTCCGACGACTTTCAATTCAAAAAAGTCCGAAAACTTTTGTTCCCAAAACTTCAGGGTCGCCTCGTACTCATCATGAGTCACCCGGTGCACACGCTCAACATTGGCCTGATCCTGAGCAATGCAAGGTATTGAATACAGGCAGAAACTTGTGAGGAGCAGGACGATCAACTTGGACATAAACGATCCTTTGGTGACAGTTTTCGCGATGACTTCTGAGGAGTGGTGTGGAGAATGGATTTTCTCGGTGATTGCCGTGCAACTTGCTATACAGTTTGCCATGTGGTTTGTCTCATAAAAAGATGCCCTGCATGAAGAGCATCAGTCAGGCAAGCAGGTCGCAACAGAGAGTATTGTCCATACAGCAAAGCACTGCCACCTTCTCAGTTAATGAAACTGATTTCGTCTGGCATTCGCGATCTCTCGATTCGACCTGCGAAGAGAGACCAAGTGACGGGATCGCCCCAAGCTGGCTGTTGCGAACGGGATGGACGGTCGTGTTGTTACTTCGTTTTTTCTTTGAGGTCCCGCTTTGCCAGCGGTTTTGAAATCAGAATTTTCAGGCGAGAGCTTTTGCTGACCAATTTCTTCGCCAGGACATCTTCCTCGGTAAATCGAGCTAACAAAATCTCACCATCTTTCGCGCGGTTGCGGTCGTAAGAAATGAACAGTGTTCCATCAGGAGCCTGGAACCCATCGGGATAGGAGATGCCTTTTCGTTCATCTAGCACGAGACCACCTTTCCACGTCTTGCCGTCATCTTCAGAGAGCCAGGCGCTGAGCTGTTCGCGTCCCGTATGAGTCCCAATCTGATCACCATGTTTAATGAGTAGCAATCGACCGGAAGCCAACCTGCGAATGTGAAACCGGGCAACAGGGTGTTTAATCTGTGAAAGAGTCGGCTGGGACCATGTGACCCCCACGTCGGTAGAGGTCGACTCCATGATGCCTTTGCGAGTTCGAGCGAGCATCCATAACGTCCCGTCTTGACGTTCAACGATCATGTGCTCATGCCAATCTGGATTTGGGAAGTTTGCCATCCCACGTCGAGTCCACGTCGTCCCCTGATCTTTCGAGACGAACACATTTGCTCCTCGTAAAGGATCGAGATCTCTAAAGCAGCCTTTGAACTCATGCAGTCCGCCCCGCTCATCCAGTGAGATAGGCAGCATCCACTCTCCATTGGAGAGGACTGTTGGTTTGTTGAGAGTAACACCATGCCAGATTCGCGTAGGCTTTGACCATTCCGGAGCATCCGCGTCGGGGTTCGCACAAACAGTTGCCCAAACGCCCCCTCTGCCATCGAACATCTGCATTGACTGGTCAAAGAATAGCCACAATCGACCGAGCGGATCAGTCCACAGGTTTCCGACAAGTGTACTGCGATCCATAGGGAGGTCTGGAGAATGGGTGTCGATAACAAGGCGCGGCTTCGACCAGTTCTCACCATTGTCATCACTCGTCGCCAGTACAAAGAACGCTTTGGGACTATCTCCGCCCGCGACCCAGCACGCCCACAATCGTCCGCCCGGAGTGCGATCAATTCCGATCGTCATCCCATAATCGAGTTTGTCATAGTCATAATCTGGGAGTGGTGAAGTATTCAGCGTCGGCTGTTCCAGTGCATGGTCCGCAATCTTCTCAAGCCTGGCGATGCGGTCGGCCTCGTCACCGACAACGACTTGAGACAATAACAGTACGAGTGAAAAGCTGATTCCGGATTTCATGGTCAATACTCTTGAGTCGAGAGAGTGGTTCGTTCAAGGATTCCACTTCTTAAGCCTGGTGGCTTTCAATGAGCGGAACGATTGCCGTCTCGGCACCGTTCAGGTTACTGCCTCGGCGTTTGTTCTTCGAGTATCTCATCGAGAAGCTTCCCAAGTAACGAGTGAGTGGAAGTTGCGTTGAAGCGAATGATGCCTCTCCATATCACTGCTCCTCTTCAGCATTTTCCGAATTGGTGTGCGCGTTCTGCTTTCAACCTGGTTGGTGGGCTCCTCAACTCTATTTGCGTTTCGTCTGTTCTTTCTCGACTGTGGTCCCCCATGCCTCCATTGAGAGGAGGACGTGCTCCAGCGACCTGCCGAGTGGCGTCAACGAGTATTCAACTTTCGGTGGGATTTCGCCGAAGTCTTTGCGGTGGACGACTCCATCCGCTTCGAGTTCGCG
This sequence comes from Thalassoglobus sp., assembly GCF_048270125.1. NCBI lineage: Bacteria > Pseudomonadati > Planctomycetota > Planctomycetia > Planctomycetales > Planctomycetaceae > Thalassoglobus > Thalassoglobus sp. The sequence goes on from NZ_JBLWTN010000017.1 coordinate 97,882, forward strand.
GAGCTGCTTTGAGAGGGTCCGCGCTGAAATCCCATTCAGCGAACGTGTTAATTCGCCAAACCGCATCGTGTCATTGAGCAGGAAGTGGATGATCAAAACTTTCCATCGACCACCAATGATTTTCAGCGTGGTTTCGACTGGACAAGTCAGTGTTTTTTTTGCTTGTTCTTTTAACATAATCTCTGGGTGGTATCTTAACTGTAACTACTAACAATTACGCCCATACTTGCATTGTGGAATCAGCTGGCGTAAAAAACAAGGTCACTGAAACGATGTGAGCTTTCGACCTGTTTCGAGAGCATGATCCTTCGTGACCTGTGGTTTACAACTCAATATCTCTAAGAGGTCCAAAATGGCATCCACCAACGGAATGATAGACCCTGACGACGTTGTGATGTTGCTCATCGATCATCAGAGCGGATTATTCAATACGGTTCAGGACCTTCCCGTCCCGGACCTGCGAAACTACGTGATCGCATTGGCAAAGACTGCAACGATGCTCGACATTCCAGTGTTGACGACAGCGTCAGTCCCGGATGGTCCCAACGGTCCGCTGATTCCCGAGATACACCAGTTCGCCCCGCACGCGCAGTTCATTCCACGAACCGGACAGATCAATGCCTGGGACAATCCGCCGTTTGTGGAAGCGATCGAGAAGACCGGTCGCAAGACCTTGGTGATCGCCGGGACGTTGACGAGTGTCTGTCTGGCCTTCCCAGCGATTAGTGCGGTTGATGCAGGTTACAAGGCGTATTGCGTCGTCGATGCTTCAGGGAACTGGAGCAAGATGGCGACCGATCTCACGATCGCTCGCATCACGCAGGCAGGGGCGATTCCGATGGACACATTCGCAATGGTTGCGGAGTTAATGCGGACATGGAACCGGCCTGAAGGCTCGCAGTTTGGGCAAATTATTGCAGAACACATTGTTCCGACGTATCAGTGCTTAATGGAAAGTTTTGCCAAGGCTCAGGCAGTTGTGAAAGATGGGCCTGAAACGAAGATGGATAAATACCAGTGAAAAACAAGAACACAGTTTTGACGAAGAATGGAGTGACACGATGATCAACAAAGACACGGCACTTTCGACCGGACTACTAATACTTCGAGTAGCCATCGGTGGTTTTATGCTGATCCATGGCTACCAGAAGCTCGCCGGTTTCAGTGGACTGGCCAACAAATTTCCCGATCCACTCGGAATAGGAAGCCAGATGAGTCTAATCGCGGCGATCGGTGCTGAAGTCGGTTGCTCGCTGTTGCTGATCCTCGGATTAGGAACGCGACTGGCGGCGTTGCCACTAGCTTTCACGATGATCATCGCGCTCTTCGTGATTCACGGGGCTGACCCGTGGCAAAGAAAGGAACTGGCGGCAATTTTCCTGTCGGTCTACGCAGCCATCGTATTCACTGGTCCCGGCAGGTTTTCGCTGGACCACTCTCTATGGGGCAAGAAGAGTTCACCAGCACGGAGTGGCAAGTCGAAAGCTTGAATCCGTGGTTCAGCTTCAACAGGACGTAACAAGCCGTAAGCAAACCCTTGACCTTTGGGACGGATCTGGTTCCCAGCACGGATGCAAACAGTGTCAATCAACGAACGTGACCGGCTGTTGACGAACGGTTTCAACAATCGACAACCAAACGTCAAGCAGAGTCGGCGTGTGAGATCGCGGAAGGCAAAACATGAAGACTGCAAAAAGCATCCGACAAATCGTCCGCAACATTCCCCAGCATTGGGTCGGGGATGGATTCCCGGTGCGGAGCTTGTTCTCCTACGGGGGAGGCAACGAATTCGACCCGTTCCTGTTACTTGACTATGCAGGGCCGCATGAATTTGAGCCGGGGGATGCCAAGCGTGGAGTCGGAGAGCATCCGCACAAAGGTTTTGAAACTGTCACCATTCTTTATCAGGGCGAACTCGAACACCGTGATTCAAGTGGTGGACGTGGAATGCTCGGCCCTGGCGATGTGCAATGGATGACTGCCGGGAACGGGATTGTTCACGAAGAGTTCCATAGCCAGGAGTTCACCAAACAGGGTGGGCTGCTGGAGATGGTGCAACTGTGGGTCAATCTTCCGTCGAAAGACAAGGGATCGCCAGCCAAGTATCAAGACCTGTTGGCGGAGCAGTTTCCGAGTGTTTCGTTGCCGAACAATGCTGGAACCGCGCGCGTCATTGCGGGTGAATTGTTCGACGCAATTGGCCCCGCATCGACCTTCACACCGATCAACGTTTGGGATGTGCAATTGAACCCGGGAGGTTCGACGGAACTGACAATCCCAAGTGGACACACATCGTTGCTGGTCGTCCAGTCGGGAAGCGTGAACGTGAACAATGAGTTCGCGAAGGCGGTCGAGTTGGTTGTGTTTGATCGTGAGGGAACATCGGTCGAGATCGCTGCTGATTCCGAATCAAGGATTCTTGTCCTCACAGGAGAGCCAATTGGCGAACCTGTTGTGGGACAGGGACCGTTTGTGATGAATTCTCGCGAGGAAATTCATAAAGCGATTCGCGATTACAAGGCTGGCAAAATGGGCCGGCTCTCAGAGACGACGTGAAGCGAGGGGGGGCTCAATTGGTGAGGCGGCGAGAATGCCGGACTGTTTCATTCTGTCGCCTTTGCAAAACCGGAGCCGTACAGAGTTCGTCCGACACAGCATGAGGTTGTGTCGTGGCGAGCCATGAATGTCTCAGGTGGATTGGTCATTCTGTTTCGTCAGCTGCAAGTTGTTCCTGCAAACTGTTCCTGGAGCTGTGAAGAATACAAAAGCATGTTCATCTCTCATACAATCGAGAAGTCGATCAGTGAGAATCAACGGGCAGGACTTCGCAGCCATGGCAAGTAAAAAAGCAAAGAAGAAACCAACAATCAAGACGATCCGCGCCTACGACATCGAAGACTCAGACGAAGGCTATCGTGTTCTCGTCGATCGACTTTGGCCTCGGGGTGTGAAGAAAGAGACTCTTCAACTGGACGAGTGGGCGAAAGAACTGGCTCCCAGTAGTGAACTTCGAAAGTGGTTCGGCCATGACCCTGAGAAATGGAAAGTGTTTCAGGAACGCTATAAAGACGAACTGAAAGAGCTGAAAGAGGCTCGCCGAGAATTACTCGACAAAGCGGGTGATCAGACGATTCTGATGATCTACGCGGCAAAAGATGGCGAACATAATCACACCGTTGTCCTGGAAGACTTTTTGAAGCAAGGGTGACGTTGCGATGAATCGTCCCTCTGTACTACAGGCTGTGGTCGAGTCGCGGTGAACAGGCCACATTGCACCCGGCGAGAACATTGAACATGCATGTGAGAAGATACAGGCCCGGTGAAGAACTCGAATTGTGGGAGTTATTCTATTCCACAATCCGAACAGTCAACTGTCGTGACTACTCAACCAAGCAGGTTCAGACGTGGGCTCCCGATGAAATGGACCGGGAGAAATGGCATACCCGGATTGCCGGAATGAACCCGTTTGTCTGCGAGGTTGCGAACGTGATCGTTGGATATGCAGCCTTGCTTGAGACTGGCTACATCGACCACTTCTATGTGCATCATCAGTGGCAGCGGAAAGGTGTCGGCAATTCTCTTGTCACGAAGATCTTCGAGACAGCCAGCGAACTCGGTCTCAACGAACTGACATCCGATGTGAGTATTACGGCGAAACCGTTCTTCGAAGCAAAAGGCTTCGAAGTGGTCGCTCCTCAAGATGTGAGCATCGGTGACGTTCTATTTAGAAATTACAAAATGCGCAAATCGCTGAAGTGAAGCCTTCAGCGATTTGCGATTCGTAAAAAATGTCGCATTCGATTTCTTGGAGAGATGCGATTCACTATGTGAAAAGCATTCCGCTCGGACGCGACATGCAAAGACCAGGCCCTAACTTTGGAGTCCTTCAGCAACGTCGGTTTTATAGGCGGTCAAGCCGGGCAAAAATCCAACGATCGATGCCATTACGATCAGGATCGGGATGACGATGAACTCCACGGGGTTGAATACGAACGGATCGATCAAGAGTCCGCTTCGTTGTTCAATGATCGGGGCAGCCGCCAGGACGACTCCGTGTCCGAGTAACAATCCAATCACTCCGCCAAGCAGACAGATCAATACTGATTCGAGCAGGATCAGTGAAAACACTGTCGTTCGACGGGCTCCGAGAGCACGCATGATGGCGATTTCCCGTTTCCGGTCAGACATGGAGTTGTAGATACTGACAAAAATTCCGATCCCTGAAACAGCGATGATCAATCCGGTCATGTAGAGAAATGCGAGTCTGATGTTCCCCACAAGATTGGTAATCAAGCTCGCCATGACGCGAACGGGATTTGCTCCCTGTGCAGGGCCGTTCTCACGCAAATCGTTTTGGATGATGATCGTTCGGTTCGTTCGTTGCAGGTCGTTACCAGCCATCACGAGCAGAATACTGGTGACTTCTTTCTGGATATCCGGAACCGGACCGTGAGCATGATGATGTTCATCCTCGGCAGCTTGCGCTTCGTGCTTCAGGATTTCATCGATGTCTTCCTTGTGTCGCTCAATGACTTCCGCTTCGGTTTCATCAAAGAATTTTGCTTCCGCTCGAATCGCTTCTCGAACTGGCTTGCTGTGATCGGAAAGCATGAAGAATCCGTCGATGTGGACAAAGGCCGTGCGGTCGTTAGGGGTTCCTGTCGGCGAGAGAATTCCCTGAATGGTGAATTCTTCTTCGTGGATATGGTCATCTTGTCCGGAGTGGACCATTTTGAATTTGGACCCTTTTTTCCAACCGTTCTTACGGGCGACTTCTGAACCAACAACGGCATCCCAGGTTCCACGTATGGAATTTTCATCTGCGCCGACGCGGAACTTCTTTCCGGGGGCGTACTCAACTAAAAAATATTGCGGCGTTGTACCAACAATCGGGAACCCGCCCATCTCTGTGGTATCACCCAGGTTGACTGGGATTGCATGTTCAACGCGAGGATCTTCTGTCCATTGCTGGTAGTACCGCCATGGCAAGTTTTCGATCGGTCTGTCGATACGATAGATCGTGCTCAGAATAAGTTGTGTTGCGCTTCCTTTGGGGCCAACGACTAAATCGTATCCGCTCCCTGTTTCCTGAAAGAGCTTGGTTACGACGCCGTTCAAAATCAGAACGGCGACCATTAAAGCGACTCCCAAAGCAACACTGAAACTCGTCAGCAACGATGACAACGATCGTTGCTTCATGTTTTTGAATGCAATCGTAATCAGATTCATGCGAGCACCTCTACCTGATTGAATTCGTTGAGATGTTCAACTCGATCGAACTGTTTGGAGACTTCTTGAGAGTGCGTCACCAGTAACAGCGAGACGTTGTGCTCGCGACAGGTTTCGCGGATCAAGCCGAGAATGAGATCCTGGTTCGCCAGGTCGACACTCGCTGTCGGTTCGTCTGCCAGCATGAGCCGAGGACGACTGGCGAGTGCACGAGCTACGGAAACTCGCTGTTGTTCACCCACTGAGAGCTGCCCCGGACGGTGATTCATTCGTGCTTTCAAACCTACACGGTCAATGAGCTCTTCAGCATATTTTCGATTTTGCTTACCTGCAAATGCCATCCCGAGGATGACGTTTTCGAGGGCTGTAAAAGCTGGCAGCAAGTGAAACGTTTGAAAGACAATTCCGATGCGGTCGGCACGAAACCGATCTCGAGAAGGTTCCGGTAAGTCGGTGACATCAACACCTCCAACAATGACCTTTCCAGAATCAGGACGGGTGATTCCGGAGATGACATTCAGCAGGGTCGTCTTACCGCAACCACTTTGGCCAACCAGTGCGACCTGCTCTCCCTCCTGGAGTCGAAATTCCGGGATATTCAGAACAGGTAATTCTGTCCCTCCCGGATTTCGATAGCTTTTACGCACATCGATAAGTTCAAGTGACATGATTCATCCCTGTTTCATTCAATGAAATGAGAAACTGCAAACCCCTGAAAAAAGGTTTATACGTTAAAGACGGCATGGTAATGACTTCGTCTCGAACATCGTAGCGACTAACAGTCCACTTGAAATTTGTGAAGACCATCCCTCAGGTTGACGACTTCAAGCCGTTGTCATTTTTGATCGCTAAGATGTTGTACGTTGCCGGTTCACGGATTGAAAAGGGGGGCTCGCTGGGAAGCCCACATTTCAAACTCTCTGTCCTCAGTTTCGGGAAACTCGACACATCTTGATAGACACTCATAACGAGACTGATACGTAAATTTCACTTTCACATCAGCATCGATTTCTCGATGCGAGACTGAAGTTCAAAACAAACATTGGAACCGAGGTCGTTCAACTCGCGAATCCCAAGAGTTGTCGGGATTCTTCGAAGGTTGTAAGGATTATTCGACCTGCTCGAACTGTTCGGATTATCTCGGACCGAAAGTTGGTCTTCAGAAGAGTTCTTTGGGCCCATTCGCTCTCACAAAATTTGGCCAAGTGAATGAAAATCAAATGAATGACCTTGGTTTCAGAAGTATCGTTTGCCTGCCTTAAAGCGTTTTCGCTGTTTGCTGTGCCCATGAATGTCACTTTTATGACTTCATTTTATGGGGGCATAAACTGCTTGCTATGAGGCAGAACGTAAAGACCAATATTGGATTTGATCTGGTATTGAAAATCTGGAAGTTCCACGGTTCTCAAACTTGTTCATCAAAAATGAATTCTCTCCCGAACGGAAATTTGAATATCAAGAAACGCTTTCGTTTGCGGGCTAATGTCGCCATCGCCGTCATTGTTCTGCTGGTTCCTGTCGTCATTCATGGAGCCCGCTCAAGTGTCGATGGAATGCGGATTACTCCAGAGAAGTGGGCCTCGCCTGAGAATCCACAGCGGCAGTTGTTCGATCGTTTCAGACACGAATTTGAAGGCAACGATGTTGTCTACGTCAGTTGGGAAGGTTGCACGCTTGATGATCCTCGCCTGGCGAAATTAGAAACGAGTCTGCTGCAAGGAAACAAGCTTGCCGAAATTGGAGTTATCCCTTTTGAGCGAGTTGTGACTGGCGCGGGGACGGTACAACAGATGACTGAGCGGCCTTTGAGCCTTTCCAGATCTGATGCCGCAAAGCGACTGGAAGGTTTTCTCGTTGGGCCAGATCAACGGACGAGTTGCGCAGTTGTTGTGCTCACTTATGACGGAAACGAACATCGTCGCGAATCGATCGCGCATCTTCTTGAAATTACAAAATCAACAACAGGCCTCAATGCCGATTCCATCGTCATTGCCGGTCCACCACATGATGGCGTCGCAATCGACGATGAAAGTGTGCGCGGAGTCAATCTCTTCGGAGCACTCTCAACTCTTGTCGCTGCAATCTTCTGTTTTTACTGCTTACGGTCCTGGCGCATCGCGGGTGTTATCCTGGGACTTGCCTGCTTGGGACAGGGGATCGTGCTCGCTGGGATCTACTATGCGGGTTATACACTTGATGCTGTTTTGATCGTTGCGCCTCCACTGATATTCGTGTTGACGGTTTCCGCTGGAATTCACTTTGTCAATTATTATCGAGCTCAGCCCGAAACAATTGATGTTGAATTGGCTTTGCGAAATGCGTGGGCCGAAGGCTGGAAACCTTGCGTTTTGGCAACACTCACAACTGCTGTCGGGTTGTGTTCATTAAGTGTGAGTCGAGTGACTCCCATTGCTGTTTTCGGTGGTTTTTCTGCGGCTGGATTGATCCTGACGGTCACTCTCCTGATGTGCGTACTTCCCGATGCCATTATGAAATGGCCAGTCTCTCGACGCACCACTGGGCAGCGAAACACTTCGAAATCTCTGAACTTCCTGAGCCAGTGGGTACCGGCCTACCCAGGTATGATCACGGGGACTTTTGCAATACTTATCGTTTGCACATTGCTGGGAATGCGACACATGCGAACGAGTGTGGATGTCACATCGTTGTTTGGGAAAGAGACGAAAATTCTCCGCGATTACCACTGGCTCGAATCGAATATCGGTGCGAGCGTTCCAGTAGAAGTCATTGTTCGCTTTGATCAAAACTCGAACACGAATATCTCTGAGCAAATCGATGTCGTGAAACGAATCCATTCGTTAGTTGAAGATGTCGACGGCATTCACGCTGCGATGTCGGCAGTTACATTCCTTCCGGATCGTGCAAGTTCTGGATCAGGCGGTCGGGTGATGCGTCAAGCACTTGTGAATAAACGTCTTCACTCGGCACGCTCTTCACTGGACTCTTTAAATTATTATTTTGAAGACGAACAAAAACAGTCATGGCGGGTGACTGGTCGTGCGTTCGCCACCGAAGGGCTCAGTTACGGAGAAATCGGTCAGCGGATCACCTCCCGTGTCGATCAGCTTCTCAGCTCGAAAGAGTTTCAAGACAGTGGAATTCAAGTCCAGTTTTCTGGGATGATGCCGCTGATTGAAAACATTCAGGTCATGATTCTGAACGATTTGTTTCGAAGCCTGCTGACAGCATTTGCCTTTATTGGCATCTGCATTCTACTTGTCCTGCGAGATTTCAAAGTTGCCGCGCTGGTCACCATCTTGAATACGTTTCCAGTCATTGTCATCTTTGGGTTGATGGGTGGAGCGTCCATTCCAATTGATATTGGAACCATGATGACAGCTGGTGTTGCCATGGGAATTGCGGTTGATGACACCATTCACTTTCTGTGCTTTTACAGAAATCGTGTCGCTGAAACACGTCAACCGGTCAACGCAATCAAAGAGTCGATTCAGACGTGTGGGGCAGCGATGTTGCAGACAACTCTCATCTGCGCGATGGGAATGCTGGTCTTTGCATTGAGTGCATTTGTCCCAACAAAGCAGTTTGGGTTGATTATGGCAGCGATTCTTGGTGCAGCGGTTGTGTGCGATCTCGTCTGTCTGCCAGCTTTGCTCCTGTTAATCTCACGTCGTCAGTACGCTGAAGAGCACTCACAGCTTCACGCTCCCGAGGACTCCACCAGCCAATCTCTCCCTGTTCCCGCCGCTCACAGCACTCTTACGTCGTAAGCTATTTCTGAATATGTGCTTACGCAAGGTGTTCCAGGTCAGGGAATGCCTGCGAAAATCAGTGATGAGCCGCCAGGCGAACCCGAAAATTGCTCGATTCGAGCTGGCCGGAACTCTCGAATTGCTGATCCAAACAGAGGCTCACGAATAATCTAATCGATGATTTTGACTGGAATAATCTGTTCAATCGACTCTTACGAACGTAGAATGTGGGCAATATAGGTGCTATGGCTAAATAAGATCATGAGCCACGCCATCCCAGAACTTACCATGGAGGGACAGGATAACAACAAGCCCCTAAGTGTTACTAAGTAATGTCAAACGCAACTTATGAACAGACTTCAATATCGAAGTCAATTGCGCAGTCTGCAATCCCCCGATTCATTTTCGGTCCGGTTGGTCTCTTGGCGATACTCTGCCTCGCCCTGGCTTGGCCGATGGATTACTGGGGGTTGAAAGTCCTTTGGACTCTGACCGCTGCATATTGCTTGTTTTGTTGGACCAGTTGTTTCCATGAAGCAGCCCACCACACATTATGTGGCTCAAAGCAGTTCAGCATTGTCGTCGGGCGTTTTTTGGGAACAATGATTTTCGTTCCCTTTCATGTCTATCGAGAAAGTCACATCAGGCATCACGCCTATCTGAACAAATCTTCTGACTGGGAATTGTGGCCATACTCCGATCCCAAAACCTCGCTTTGGTTTCGCAGAATTTTCTGCTGGCTGGAAATTCCCTTTGGTGTGATCACATCCCCTTGTGTTTACGGGCGGTTGTATTTCCACAAAGATTCACCACTCACGAATCCAGAAATCCGAAAGAAGATTCGAAACGAATACATTGCGATCGTGGTTTTTTGGACAGCGGCAATCGCAGTTGTTGCCTATACAAACACGTGGATGATCTTTCTCACTGCCTGGGTTGTTCCACACATCCTGGCTGGAATTTTTCAAACGTTCCGAAAGTTTACCGAGCACCTCGGGATGCAAAGTTATGATCCACTCCTGGGAACGCGGACGGTCATCGGGAACGGTCCCATTACTCGACTGGCGACTTACTTGAATTTCGACATCTTCGTCCATGGTCCGCACCATCGACATCCTCGGTATCGGCATGATGCACTTTGCAATCGAATGGCGGAGTATCAAACAGAAAACCCAGAATTGAAATACCCGGTCTTCCCGACTTACTGGCACGCGATCGCCGACCTTTTGCCTTCGCTGATCTTCAATCCTGGAGTGGGCATGAACGTCGGAGCACCGACTCCAGCAGAAGAGAAACCGCACGATGTGAGCGACTTCAGTGAGGACGTCACTGCTGAAATCCTTGGCAAAGACGATGCCATCGTGTCCGCCGATGAAGAGCTCGCCAATGAACAACCCGCCGTAGAAGAACTAACCGATGAACAGCCCGCGGACGAAATTCAAGCTGCTTCACAAGTGAGCAAAAGTCGCTCTCAACTCGATATTGCATCGCATTAAAAACCGATCGAAGTCGAGTCAGTCACCGAAGAAAATTTGATAATAAAAAACGCCTTGACCGGATTTCACCAGTCAAGGCGTTTTGTGTTAGAGCATCTTTCGAATTGGTTTGCAGGATCTGCCTCGTGGCGAACAGCGTTTTTACCAGAGAAATGCGTTCTTCACGGGCACACGGTAGAGCAAACTGCTCTAGGTGTCGAATTTTTCGAACAGGTGTTCGTTTTCTTTCTTATAGCGAAGGCTCTGTGAAGTCATAAAAGGAATCCTCACGAGTACGAAAGGATCTTCGCTTACAGGTTCTTGGCAAGCAGTTCTCCGATTTGGACGGCATTGGTGGCAGCCCCTTTTCGAAGGTTGTCGCTCACACACCAGAAGCTCAAACCATTTGGATTCGAAATGTCTTTGCGGATTCGCCCGATGTAGACAAGATCCGAACCGTCGCAAGTGCTTGGGAGCGGATATGCGCTGTTCGGCAGATCATCGATGACCTGAATTCCAGGGAATGCCTCAAAGAGTTCGCGTGCTTCCTGCGGAGAAATCGGACGTTCAGTTTCCACGGTGATGGATTCGCTGTGGCAATTGGCAACAGGAACGCGGACCGCAGTCGGATTCACGAGAATGGAGTCGTCACCGAGAATCTTTCGAGTCTCGTAAAGCATTTTCAATTCTTCGCTGGTGTATCCGTCAGCTTTTTCGCCGCCGATTTGAGGGATACAGTTAAACGCGATCGGATGAGCGAAGGCTTTGTAATCGTATTTCTCTCCCGAGAGAAATGCTTTCGACCCGTCGAAGAGATCAGCAGTCCCCTGGACTCCGGCGCCGCTCGTTGCCTGATAAGTGCTGACGATCACCCGTTTCACTTTCGCAGCGTCGTGAAGCGGCTTGAGAGCAAGAACCATTTGAGTGGTTGAGCAGTTCGGACTGGCGATGATTCCTTTTGCGTCGAGAGCATCCTGAGGATTGACTTCCGGAATGACGAGGGCGACCCCCTCTTTCATTCTCCAGTAACCCGATTCATCAATGACTTTGCAGCCAGCCTCGACAGCTGAGGGCAGGTACTCCTGAGCAATATCATCTGGTGTTGATGCGATAACAAGGTCAGATCCGGCAAAGCAATCTTTGGTCAGTTCTTCAATTGTGTGCTCTTCGCCCTTGAACGTCACTTTCGTTCCAGCACTTCTGGCTGAGGCGAGAAATCGAAATTTCTCAGCTGGGAAGTTTCGTTCTTCGAGAAGACGACGCACAATTTGCCCAACGGCACCTGTCGCACCGACAACGGCAACATTCTTAAACACGGACGGACCTCAAAAAGCTAAAGAGATGGGAATTCGGTTCATTCCGAAAGGGAAATCATATGCAGCGACAAGGGTCACATGCAAATTGTTCGCAGTCCAGTGTCAGATTGAAGAATTCGCAGTTGTAAGACAATCTTGCGGCTTCCTTACTGGAACGCCTAGAATTAAGCATCATTCGAGAAAAGAGTTCAATGGGACAAAGATTCTTGTCGGACAGTAAAAAACGTATCGCACTTCTTGGCGCAACTGGTTCAATTGGGACGAGTTGCCTCGAAGTCGTTCGTGCTCACTCAGAATCAATGTCTATCGATCTTCTGTCGGCTCATTCCAGTTGGCGAGAATTGGCCCGCAGTGCCGCTGAATTCCTTCCTCAAACCGTTGTCCTGACTGGTGTACAGGCATCTGATGTCGCAGCGAACGCTTTCCCATCGACTGTTGACGTCCGCTATGGCGAAGAGGCTCTGCTCAAAGCCGTTGAAGCTCCAGAAATTGAGACCGTAATCACCGGAATCGTAGGAGCTGCGGGACTTCGTGGGACGTTAGCGGCCGTTGAGGCGGGAAAACGGATCGGGTTGGCAAATAAAGAAACATTAGTGGTCGCCGGTTCACTGGTCACCCAAAAAGCGATCGAAACCGGCTCTGTATTGATTCCCGTTGACAGTGAACACTCAGCAATCTTTCAGGCTCTCGCTTGCGGCAAGCGGGAAGATGTCTCAAAATTGATCCTGACTGCCAGCGGCGGACCGTTCCGCTCTTGGAGTGCCGAGAAAATTGCTCAAGCGACAGTTGCAAATGCTTTGGACCACCCAACTTGGGATATGGGACCGAAAATCACGATCGACTCCGCGACAATGATGAATAAGGCTTTGGAAGTCATCGAGGCACGCTGGCTTTTTGGAATCAATGCCAGACAAATCGATGTTGTCGTCCATCCACAATCGATTGTGCATTCGATGGTGGAGTTCGTGGACGGCTCGGTCATGGCTCAGCTTTCTCCGCCGGATATGAAGTTGCCGATTCAATACGCAATCACATGGCCCGATCGGATTGCAGGAACCAGTCCAAAACTTGACATATCTCAAACATTTTCCCTTGATTTTGAGCCACCTGATCTCGAACGATTCCCCGCACTCGCGTTAGGATTCGAAGTTGCAGATCAAGGTGGTACTGCGGGAGTCGTGTTGAATGCAGCGAATGAAGTCGCTGTCGACCGATTTCTTCAAGACCAATTAACATTCCCAGAGATCCCGCGACTTTGTCGCTCGATACTTGCGTCACATCAGTTTGAGAGCAATCCAACGTTGGATGAACTCCTCACTCTCGATGGATGGGCGCGCCAGGAGGCACTCCGTTGGACTTCATCGACTTCACACTCCTCTCCTTCCTTGACGGCTCCTCGCTGCTGAACATATTGATCGCAGCTGCTGGCTTAGGGATGGTCATTTTCTTCCACGAATTGGGGCACTTCCTTGTCGCCAAATGGTGTGATGTCAATGTCGAGCGATTCAGCATCGGCTTCGGCCAGCCAATTCTCGCTCGGAAATGGGGCGAAACTGAGTATTGGCTGAGCTGGATTCCCTTCGGTGGCTACGTGAAGATGCTGGGGCAGGATGACATGGACCCCGGGCAGATGACCGATGACGAGGTCGCGGAAGATCCACGTTCCTATTCGGCGAAATCTGTCCCGCAACGGATGGCCATTATCTCCGCCGGGGTGATCATGAACATCATCACCGGATTTATATTTTTTGTCATCGCCTTCAGCTCAGGCGTGGAGACGACAGATCGCGTTGTCGGAAATGTCGAAGTCGGCATGCCCGGCTGGACGAACGGTTTGCGAATGGGCGACACGATTACATCGATCAATGGACGTGTCGTTGAGAACTTCGAAGATATTCTCCGTGGGACCGCTCTTTCACGCGGTGCGATACGGCTGAAAGGTTTCCATGACGACAATTCCGAATTTGACATTACGCTCACTCCTGCAAAGGAAGGGATCGTTCGCCAAATCGGACTTCGTCCCAACAACAGCACCACAGTCCATACATTTGCGAAACCCGAAGAGTTCTCCATCAAATTGCCAGGAACGGCCACGGCAGATGTTGATTTTCAACCGGGCGACACGATCGAGTCTGTCAACGGAACTGCCGTCGAGGATTACACTCAATTAGTTAACGTTCTCCACGAAAACGCCGCAGAAACTCTCGATGTTGGAGTCCGTCGAAAAGGGAGTTCATCGGAAACCGTTCACCTGAAAGTCCCACCGCAGCATTTTGTTGGCTTCGGTATGAGAATGTGGATCGGCAAAGTTGAGGCGGTCCGCAAAGACTCCCCTGCTGAAAAAGCGGGACTCAAAGTTGGCGATCAGATTGCCAAGATCATTGAGGATGGAGTCGAAGCCGGATCTGCAGGTGGTGGTGAAGACGCACTGGAAACAGCTCACGATCCATTCCGTCTGACTGAATATTTCTCGAAACGAGCAGGCAAAGAGGTCACAGTCGTTGTCTCTCGCGAAGTCAAAGGTGGTTCACCGGAAGAGGTTGAACTGAAAATCGTTCCTGAAAGCCGACCAGCCTGGTCGGAGCCTCCCCTCTCACCAGCAAGTCTGCTTTCGATCCCCAGTATCGGGGTCGGGTACAACTTGATGCACAGCGTCTACTCTGTTGACGAAGGAAGCGTTGCTGCCGAGCACGGCATTCAAAAGCGTGATCAGTTACTGAAGATCACACTGAAGCAGAAAGAAGGCGCCAAACCGGATCGAATTGGTGAGAAGTCATACGCCATTGAAATTCGTGAGAACAACGTCGCTTACGCCTTCTGGCTGATTCAGGAATTCGGTAGAAGTCGTAGCGTGGAGTTCGAGATCAAAAGAGCAGATGCCGAAAAGCCTGTGATTGTGCAGATGGACCCGCAACCGATTGAAGGCTGGTACATGCCGACTGTCCGTGGACTTGTTCTCACTTCCGAAATGACGACACAGTCTGCTGACACGCTACAGGGCGCGATCGGAATGGCTGGTCGCTATACCGTGACTTCCATGGAAGATATCTACCTCACTCTAAGAGGTTTGATTATGGGATCAATTTCGCATAAAGGGCTTAGCGGACCGTTGCGAATTGCTGGCATGGCGTTCGGTTTTGCCGATCTCGGGATCGGACACTTCCTGCGATTCCTGGGACTGATCAGCATTAACCTGGCGGTCATCAACTTTCTGCCGATTCCTGTCCTCGACGGAGGTCACATGGTGTTCCTCATCTGGGAAGGAATTCTACGAAGAAAACCGCCAGAACGTGTTGTCAACTTTGCTCACCTCGTCGGGTTTGTCCTCATCCTCAGTATGATGGGCTTCGTCATGTATCAGGACGTCGTCAGCATGTGGATCAGTTAAACGGACTCACCGACTGCAGATTATGTCAGCCGCATTCCGGTTTGATTCCAATCCCAAGTCGATTGGTCGAGTGCGAAGTTTCACTGTTGAGCTCTGAATTTTCGCACTATGAAGTGAGTCGTGGATCAGAAATAGTGGGTAGGAAAGAAAGCAGGATCGCCGATCATGCTTTCTTTCCACTGTTAGAGCAGCTTTCGAATTGGTTTGAAAATTCTGCCTCGTGGCGAACAGTATTTTGACTAGAACTGGTCCTGAAACTTGAAATTGCTCTCTCAAACGTTGAGGAAAGTGGCTATTCCAGAGGTTTTCGGACTGGTTCTAGAGAAATGCGTTCTTCACGGGCACACGGTAGAGCAAGCTGCTCTAGAGCCCCACTATTTACTCCTGGTTCCCGAAAAGTCAAAAGCCGACACGTACCTCGCAATCACGAGAAAGCCTGAAGCAGCAACTTTGTGAATGTCGCCCATATCATTACTCGACTCATTCTGGGTGGAGCTCAGGAAAACACGCTGCATAATGTTGAAGATCAACACAACATTCATGGAGATGATGTTTGCTTGATCACGGGGCCAGCTGAAGGCCCTGAAGGGTCACTCATTCCAAGGGCAAAAGAAGGCCGTTTCCGGCTGGAAATCCTGCCTGAGATGAAGCGTAGCATCCAGCCGCTCGATGACTGGCGCGCGTACAAGCGGTTGATTCGACTGCTTCGAGAAATTCAACCAGACCTCATTCATACTCATAGCTCCAAGGCAGGAATTCTTGGTCGCTACGCTGCGAGAAAGCTCAAGATCCCGGTTGTTCATTCGATCCACGGGGCTGCCTTTCATTTCGGGCAACCCAAAATCGCCTACAAAGCATACGTTGCTGCGGAGAAAGCTGTCTCGGGGTGGACTCGCAAATATATTTGCGTTGCCGATGCGATGCGAGACGCCTATCTCGCAGAGGGAATCTCAACTGCGGAAAAGTACATCACAATTCAGAGCGGGTTTGACGTCGAACCGTTTCTGAACCCTCCGATTTCAAGAGAGCAGGTTCGTCGACAGTTCGGATTCAGCGAAGACCATATTGTCGTCGGGAAAATTGGACGCCTTTTTCATCTGAAAGGGCACGAATTTTTAATCGAATCTGCAACCGAAGTTATCAAACAGAATCCAAACGTACGCTATCTATTCGTCGGCGACGGGATTCTTCGTGACCAGTACGAAGCGATTATCGAAGAGGCTGGTCTAACAGATTTCTTTCGTTTTTCTGGACTCGTCCCCACGAGTGAAATCCCTCAACTGATGCATGCGATGGACATCGTCGCACATACCAGTCAATGGGAAGGTTTGGCCCGCGTGTTGCCTCAAGGGTTGATCTCCGGCAAGCCGGTGATTTCTTACGATGTCGGCGGCGCCCGAGAAGTTGTGATCCCCGGTGAAACAGGATTTTTGTTGCCTCAAGATTCCATCAGGGAGCTGACGAGTGCGATTCTCGATCTTGCTGCGAATCCAGAGCTTCGAGAGCGATACGGTTCTACGGGACGTGATCGTTTCACCGATTTATTCCGACACGAAGTGATGACAAAGCGTATCCGCGATGTTTATCAAGAGGTCCTGGGGCGATGAATGTCACTCGCTGGCAACAGCAGACGCTTTGACGCTCTTCTCTCCTGAGATGGGGCCAAAAGTGAGTTCCGCAATCTGGTTTTGAATGAGAAATGACTCCAGAGTGAGTGCAGAGGAGCCGAACTTCATTTGAGGAATGGGACGTTCAGCACCTGACTGTGATTGAGTCCATTCGCTCCATGCCGTTTTGAAGGTCGTTTCGAACTCATCATATTGAGCCGTTCGATTCTTGTTTTTTCGCTGAGCTTTGACTTCAGGGTTTGGAAGCCAGGTGACAACCAAAGCACTTGGAATTCCATCTGTTTTCAGCGTAGTGAGCTGAATCTGTTGCTTCAGCGAAAAGTCGATGCTTAAACCTTCTTGGGAATTTAGACGAGCAGCTTCCAGTCTGGCGTGAGGAATTTCGATTTCAATGAGGATCTCACCGGGGCGGTTCTCTTGCGGAACTGATTGAATCTTGAATGATTCGATCAATCGCAGCCCAACATTCCAGTCAGTGTCGTCAAGCTTGACGTCGTCCGGGAACAAACGATGCAACACTTTCGATTCGGCAAGGTCTGCCAATTGTTCGCTCGGAAGGTCCTGAACGTTCACGTAAGCCAGACCATCTTGAATCGCAAAATAGCCGAGTGAATTGATGGCACTTAAAGCGAGCCCGAAATTCAGTTTTCGAGACGAAGACATTTCTGCAACAGCGAACGGTTGAACTGTAGAAGCTGATTCGTTTTGCGAATGTGCAGCGAGGCCAGTCCGAACCTGCATATCAAAGACCAGCGACAATCCGTTTTTGTCTGTGCGGACCTGGCTGGGGGCGATGCTCATATCCGGCACAAGTACCGGCAACGGCCACAGCAATCTTGCGAGCCTTGGAGTCTCTCGGGACTTGAGTCCTTCTTCAACCACCTTCATGAGTGAAGGGACCACACCCAGTACAGCTTTTTCAATTTGAGCTTTCTGGAGGTACAGTCCGCCGACCACTCCGGTCACGATGTTGGCTTCTGAGTAGTCGCCTCCGTGGACTTTGACTTCTGTAGGGGGAGTGATGTGCCAGTTATTGTCCTCGATGGAAAACCGTTGGCGAAGCGGCGTGAGCTCCAGTCCTGATCCATTGACGTTAGGTTGAATCTCAACTTCCAGGAGCACTGGTCTTCGGTGTCCCAGATCAATGTGGAATGCTCCGGTTGATGCAGAGACGGCTCCCGCCTTCAGCGAGGTGTTGCCGATCTTCAGGCGGAGTGGATTTAATTCGAATCGCGTTAAGAATCGACCCCCGGAAATTCCTTTGAGTTCGCTTCCTACAACGTTGCATTCGAACTCGATGTTGGAGAGTTTTACTTCGATCGTCTCTCCGCCGGAACTGAACTGGCGTTCGATGTCGTCCAACTTCCCCGACAGAGCTGTCGACGGGATCACTTCTGAAATTCCTTGTGCAACGACTTCGAGTGCGTCATTGCCCATCCGCAGGGAAATGGTGTCGGGTAGAACTTCTAGTTGTGTGAACTGTTCGACATAAAAATGGCTTCGGGCTGGAAGCGGCTCTAGAGAGTCGAGCTGCAGGGATTCCACTGGCTGACTGCTCTTCGCACCAGCGAGCCATTGCATGAGTTTCTGGTTTGCGAAAGCATATCGCCAGACATCGTGTCCGACTCCTTCCACGATTGTGGCTGTTCCGTTTCCTCCTTGCGCATTCAGCCTTTCGACAAGCTCGACGGAATGCCCGAAAGGAATCAGCGCGTCCTCGTCACCATGGATCGCCCAGACAGGAATTTTGCTTTCGGCAAGTTTGGAAAGAGCGAGTGGGGACTCCACTTCTCCTCCAGAGAGGGCGAGCACGCGCGCCCAATGATTTGGGTTTGCAGCTGCCAGACTCCAGGCTCCATATCCACCCATTGACCAACCGGCGAGGACTCGCTGGGAAGGGTCAACTGAATATTTTGCTTCGACCTGAGCCAGTATGTTCAGTGCACGCTGGCTCTCTTGAGAATCGGCAAGCCAACTGGTGAGGTGTCGTCCTCGGATATTTTCATTCTGCGGAAAAACGGCGAGAAACTTCTGGTGCGGATTTTCTGAAAGAGCAGTTCCTAATCCAGCTGCGATGGGGAGAATCCCATCCGTTCCTTTCTCCCCCGCACCATGCAGAAACAGTACGACCGGCCATTTTTTATCCGGGGTGTAATCACTCGGGGTAAATAGAAGGTAGCGATGCTCTCCCCGATCATCACGAAAGGATTCTTGTGTGAAACCAGTCGGAAGATTCAAAGGCTGCCCGGTTTTGGGGCCTGAGCTATTCGATGAGCCCGACTCACTCGATGACTGCGCTTGTGCTTCAGCGAAGTGAGACTGCAATCCAATCAGAAGCCCGATGAGAAGACAGGCTCGGATGGGATGCAGTATTGGGATCATTTGATTTCTACTCCACAGCGATATTCTGCTCATAGAGTCGAGCAATATCTTCTTCGGTGACTGTTACGATCCGAGCGAACCCGGTGTGTGCTCGCTCGTAACTGATTTTGGATGCAAGCTCGGGATGACGATGAATTTCTTGAGCCACGATTTTCTTTTCATCGTCAGTCAAATCCGCAACTCCAGCGTCCCAATGGGTGACGCCTTCAATGACGAGTGATTCCAAGCGAAGATCGTATTTGTTGTAACCGGCCATGGATTTTTCGAAGTCAAAACAGAGATTGGGCGTTTCAGCCTCTCTACTTTAGCCTCGAAATCAACGACTGTCGAACGAACATCAATGAGAAACAACGATTTCCCATTGATTCCACTGGCATTCTCTGGTTTTCTCACAAATCTGCATTTTGAGAACCGATTCGGCAGCAGCGAAAGACCAGTTCGAGCAGACTTATTCTTCGACCGGATGGCTGAGGCCCGGTTTTCCTGTCGAGCGTGCTATGCTAGAAGATTTGCACCAGTTAATGCTCCTGAAAGGGAGTTTCTAACTGATAGGGCAGGAATCCTGCCTACTTGGGGTCGCTCTGGAGAGGTTCGATCTCGATCACACGCGCCGTTGGTTTTGCAGTGTCGATTGAGAAGGGGGCTTTCACGTCATTTCGCGAGATATTTCCAGCTGCATCGCGAACATCGAGCCGCAGGAAGAATTGACTTGCGATGCCTTGGGGAACGTCCCATGTATAACTGTTTGTGTTCGGTTTCCAGCCATCGATCAGAACCCAGGGACCTTCAGCTTTCAAAGCGTAATAGAGTGCGACAGCGTTCGCGTCGAGATGTAGATCATTTGCAATCCACTCGATTTTCAGTTTGTCTTTCCCCTCAACCTGTAGCGGAGATTTCACTTTGACGACAGGGCGTGTTTGATCGACAGTGATGACAATCTCTGGTTTGTCTCCTGGTTGTGGCGGTGTTGCCACAATTCCGGCTCCGTTTCGGATTCTGAAGGAAAATCCGTACTGACCATCTCTGGGGACGGTCGCGACAATCGGGGAGACCCGGTCTTGATCACTTCCGTAATGAAACCATTTGGCTCCCCCATCTTCAGTGATATATAACTCAACGTTTGAAACACCCGATGGACCAACGTCTTCCAGTTCGTACGCGATACGAAAAGTGCCGGAGTTGACGAGGTGCCCAACCGTGCGTCCTGTCGCATCCATGAGCGAACGCTGAAGATTCACGAGTTCCTTGTCAACGACTTTGCTTTTCTCCACTCGCTCCTCATTCGTTTTCGGCGAGGTCGTCGCCTCTTTCGAGCCGGAGTCGTATTGCTGAGCTGGCATTTCCTGCAGAGGTTGCGTTGATTCTTGAGTTGGTGTCGACTGTTGAGTTGTCGCTTTCTGCTGAGGCGGCGCTGGTTGCTGGAAGAGATCTGTTTGTTGGGGTGGCGTCGGTTGCGGAGGTGGCGTCGAGAAAGGATCTCCGGCAAGCGGTGGTGGAGTCGCCTTCGGTGCCGCTTTCTGAAGCGGTGCTAATTCAGTAGAACTGTTTCCATTGCTCACAGCGGTGACAGGTGTTTTCTTCAAAAGGTCATCACCGGGAAGAATCAAGTCTGTTCCCTGAAACTTTGAGCCGATCCTGGAATCGTTTTTGGGACGGATCTCCATACCGACATCGAGCGGTTGGTTCGCCAGCATCTGTGGCTTGGCATCTTTGGCAACTGGTCGAGCATTTTGCTGCGCAGGATTTACGGGATTCGACATTCCAGCAACGATTGTTTGCGTAGCGATCTCAGCCTGATTCCCGGCTGCATCTTGAATACGTCCACGGACTTCAACCAGCCCCGCTTTCGGAACAGACCAGGATGTCCGGCCTTGTCTCGCTGGTCGTACCCCGACTTTTTCCCAGGTCTGTTGCACAGGATCGAGGAACTCCAGCTGTAACGAACTCTCAATCAGATGATCGTCTGTTGCATTCCATTGAAGTTCCACTTCTCCACCGATTGGTGTTTCAGTGAGATCGAGGCTGAGGGACGGCTGTTTGGTGTCGATGATCACTTTCAATCCCGGTTCATGATTCCCAGCCGGGTATGTCAATCCGTTGGATGTTCGCGTCCGGACCGAAAACCAGAACTCGCCATCTTCACTCGCTTCATACGTGAACTTGCCGGCGTCCGGTTGCACTGAATCGTGAAGTCGCCAACTGGCGCCACGATTAATCGAGACGAACAGCTGAATCTCATTCGCTCCGATTTTTTTTAATTCAACCTGGTCAAACTGAAACGGAATTTTGAACTTGTTTGTCCGTGAGAAAACCGGATCGGCAGCAACAGCACCTGTTGCCAAGAAGCACAGGATGATCAACGAGAGAAGAGCTGAAGGTGTCCGTTCCTTCCGCGCTCCCAGCGAGTTCCGATTTAGCAAAAAGTTCAACATGGTTTGTCTACACGTCATCAGGAATCGATGGGAGGATTCATGAGTGTCATGCTGCGATCACAATTTTAATGAGATACCATCAAGTGATGAGTGCTCATCAAAAACTGAACGCTAGAACTGATTCATGTTTCGCTGTGAAGCGATTTGATTCGGCGACAAATCTGTCGATCTTCACCAAGCACAATTCGAGGTCCGATTCAAAAAGTGCGCTGGAATTTCCGCGCAAATGCGGACATCCCCCCGGATCGTTATCGTCCTTCCTGCGCCAGTCTCTTCATGAGAATGTGCAAGTGCGGTGAGAAATCATTTTCCTCTACATGCTTCGGCAGTATTCGACGGCTTTGATGTATCGCGATCAAAGTCCACATTTCAACCCCGCGAAATTTTCGGCACCGACTCTCTAACACATGCAGGGCAAATGAGTTGTGGCAAATTGAGACTTAGCTCATTGTCTCGGGTGGCTAATTCTTCTAAACTAC
The DNA here is from genome assembly GCF_048270125.1 of Thalassoglobus sp. Classification (NCBI taxonomy): domain Bacteria; kingdom Pseudomonadati; phylum Planctomycetota; class Planctomycetia; order Planctomycetales; family Planctomycetaceae; genus Thalassoglobus; species Thalassoglobus sp. The sequence goes on from NZ_JBLWTN010000017.1 coordinate 119,942, forward strand.
TGGTAGCAAATAGTTTGCGTGGCATGCCAAATACTAGATGGCACAACATGGCAGTGTTCAACTCAGAGTCTTCTCAAGTCGAATTCGAGTCAAAAAATGGCAATCGATCCAATATGCGGAATGGAAGTTGACGAAAAAACTGGTAGGAAATCGGTTGTTGGTGGCGAACCGGTCTACTTTTGCAGCGAGCATTGTCAGAAAAAATACTTGAGTGAGCAGTCGCAGGAAACACAACCTTCGGCAAGCGGCCTGGAAGTGATGGAGAGTTGCTGCTCAACCGATGCGGAACCGGCCCCTGTTGATTCCTCGCCAGATGCTGGCTGTTGTGGAGCCCCCGAAGAAACGTCTCCCGTTGCCGAGGCTGCGGAGCAGGATTCTCAAGTGAAGGACTGCTGCCACGGAGGGGGAAACGCTCAGGCGAACGTAAATGCCTCAAGTGAAGCGAAATACATTTGTCCGATGTGTCCGGGAATCGAAAGCGACAAGCCGGATGATTGCTCGAAGTGCGGAATGGCGCTGGAACGGAATCCATCATTCAAGGGGGCAAGCCAGAAGACGATCTATATCTGCCCAATGCATCCGGAGGTTGAGCAGGAAAGTCCGGGGGATTGTCCGATCTGTGGAATGGATCTCGAACCAAAGACGATCCGTGTCGATGATGAAGATGACGATCATGAGTTAAGCTCGATGACACGGCGATTTTGGGTTTCAGTCGCGTTGTCGGTTCCAATTATGATTCTGGCAATGGGACCGATGCTCGGCATCCCGCTGGATCGAATTGTCTCAACGACAGCTTCTCATTGGTTGCAATTCGTCTTGGCGACACCAGTCTTCTTCTGGTGTGGTTGGCCATTCCTGATTCGCGGAGTGCGGTCGATAAAAACCGGCCACTTAAACATGTTCACATTGATTTCAATGGGGACAGCGGCGGCCTATTTCTTCAGCCTCTTCGCCATTCTCTTCCCACATTTGATTCCGAAAAGCTTCTACGAGCACGGAAGTGTGCCGGTTTACTTTGAAGCTGCGACCATGATTACCGCTCTGGTTTTATTGGGACAGGTATTGGAACTCAGAGCAAGGAAGCAGACCAGTGGAGCGATTCGCGAATTGATGTCACTCACGCCTGAGACAGCTCGCGTGGTGAGAGACGGTGAGGAAAAGGTTGTCTCACTCGATGAAGTCGTTCAGGGGGACCGAATTCGAATCGTTCCCGGAGATAAAATTCCGGTTGATGGCAAAGTGACCAGTGGGAGTAGCCGTGTCGATGAAGCGATGATTACTGGAGAGCCGGTCCCTGTCCTGAAGGAAACCGGAGATGAAGTCATCGGTGGAACAGTGAATGAAACGGGTTCCTTCGAAATGGAAGCCGAAAAAGTGGGAAGCGAAACGACGCTCTCACGGATCGTTGAAATGGTGGCAAACGCCCAGCGAAGTCGCGCCCCCATTCAGAAGCTGGCGGATACCGTCTCCAGCTACTTCGTCCCTACTGTCGTTGCCGTTTCGATTCTAACATTTATCCTGTGGGCAATTTTCGGTCCTGCCGAAGCGAAACTCGGCTACGCTTTCGTCAATGCGGTGGCTGTCCTTGTCATCGCTTGTCCATGTGCGTTAGGACTGGCAACGCCAATGTCCATTATGGTTGGAGTCGGACGCGGTGCGCTGGAAGGCGTGCTGATTAAAGATGCTGAGTCGCTCGAAGTTCTTGAAAAGGTCGACTATTTAATTGTCGACAAAACAGGAACACTCACTGAGGGGCGTCCGAAACTGACGAAAACAGTTTCACTCTCAGCTCTGAACGAAGATGAATTGATCGCGGTTGTGGCTGCTGTTGAAAAGCAGAGCGAGCACCCGTTAGGTCAGGCGATCATCGAAGCTGCTGGCGAACGTGGATTACAACTTTCAACAGTGGAGTCCTTCGACTCATCGACAGGACTTGGAGTTTCGGGAACGGTCGATGAGCAAAAAATTCTGATCGGTAGCTCATCGTTTCTTTCTGATCGAAATGTGACTGGCGTTTCTGAATCGGAAGAGCAGGCAAATGAGCTCCGCCGCGATGGGAATACGGTGATTCATGTTTCCATTGATGGTGCACTTGCCGGGTTGATGGCGATTAAAGATCCGATTAAAGAATCAACTCATGATGCTGTGAGAGGATTGCACGAGCTGGGGCTGAAAATCGCGATGCTTACAGGTGACAACGAAGTGACAGCTCGTCATGTTGCCGATCAACTCGACATCGACGAAGTTCAGGCGGGGGTGAGTCCGGAAGAAAAACATCAGCGAGTGCAGCAACTTCAAAAGGAAGGGAAGCGCGTTGCCATGGCGGGTGATGGAATCAACGACGCACCAGCGCTGGCTGCTTCCGATGTTGGGATCGCGATGGGAACCGGAACCGATGTTGCCATCGAAAGCGCAGGCGTCACACTGGTCAAAGGGGATCTGCGAGGAATTGAGAAAGCCATTCGCCTCAGCCGCGCAACGATGAAGAACATTCGCCAAAACTTGTTCTTTGCATTCTTCTACAATGCCTTGGGGGTTCCCATCGCAGCTGGGCTTTTATATCCATTTTTCGGACTCCTCCTCAGCCCCATGATCGCAGCGGCAGCCATGAGCATGAGTTCGGTTTCTGTGATTGCGAACGCCTTGCGATTGCGAACCACTCAATTTCATGAATAAGAGACGCGTATGGCTCAAAAACATCAAGTCGTTGTCATCGGTGGAGGCTTTGGCGGGCTGGAAACAGCTCGCCGGCTGCGGAGAGTGGATGTTGCAGTCACACTGATCGACCGTAGGAATTTTCACCTCTTTCAACCGTTGCTGTATCAAGTCGCAACTGGTGGGCTCTCGCCTGCGAATATCGCAACGCCGCTTCGATCCATCCTCAGGAAACAAAAAAACTGCCAGATCCTGATGGGCGAGGTCGTAGGTTTTAATGCCAAGCAAAAACAGGTTGTTCTTCGTGACAAAGTTCTGCAGTATGACACACTGGTCCTCGCTGCCGGAGCGGGACCGAGTTATTTCGGGAATGATAGCTGGGAAACGTACGCTCCTCCTTTGAAGACCATCGAAGATGCGACATCCATTCGCGGACGCATCTACACAAGTTTTGAACTGGCTGAGAATGAAACCGATCCCGAACGACGCAAAGAACTTTTAACATTCATTGTGATTGGAGGCGGCCCGACCGGTGTTGAATTGGCTGGCGCTCTGGCTGAGATTTCTCACCACACCCTGGTTCATGACTTCAGGCATATCAATCCGAAAGAAGCCCGAATCATTCTGGTCGAAGCAGGCGGGGCGATTCTCTCGACTTATCCCTCGAAGCTGACTGAAAGTGCCGCTCGAAAGGTTCAAGAATTAGGAGTAGAAATCCGGTTGCATACGATGGTCACTGGAATCGAGAAAGACCGGATTGAGCTGAAAACACCTTCAGGTATCGAGCATATTGCAACACACACAGTGATGTGGGCAGCGGGAGTCAAACCGAATCCGCTGAGTCAGGTTCTCGCCAGCGAGATCGGTATCGACTGCCACAAGTCGGGACGCATCCCCGTGAACTCAGCACTCAATATTGAAGGTCACCCAGATCTCTTCGTGATCGGTGATATTGCCCATTGCGAAGATCACGACGGAAAGCCGCTTCCCGGAGTTGCACCTGTCGCCATACAACAGGGCAGATACGTCGCGAAAACTATTCAAGCCCGCTTACGCGGAGATTTGAAGCCAGAACCTTTCAGATATCAAAATCGAGGTTCAATGGCGACGATCGGGAGAAAGGCGGCAGTCGCGGAGATTGGAAAATTCACGTTCAGCGGATTCTTTGCATGGTTGCTGTGGCTGGTCATCCACTTGATGCAGATCGTGCAATTCCAGAACCGGTTACTCGTCTTGTTCCAGTGGAGCTACAGCTACTTCACTTATAATCGCTCCGCCCGGTTGATCACGCAGCCAACCTCAGAGCTCGATCAGGAGTTCAATCAAGATCTCGCCCCCGACTCAAAGCAGAGCTGACATCTCCAAACCAGGCAGCCTGAACGCCACACAATTTTCGGCCGCACAGTGCATCAGGAATTGAAAATGCTGAAGCAATTGAAGTGCAGATTAATTGTTATCTGCTGGGGCGTTTAAATCACATTTCTTGCAATCGAGTTTAAAACCGAGCATCGATTCTCGACCTGATTCTGATTCGACCCAAGGTCTACTGACCAGCGGCGGATCGTTTCGAACGTGTTGATTGTGGCCGCATCTCAGCTCCGCAACCCAGTGGTCTTCTTCGTCTTTATGGTATCCAACAATAGGTTGCTTCATGACGCTCTCACGATTAACAAAAGTCGCCTCTCACAAAGGCTGATCGGGTCTGAACAGCCAGCGACGACCTCTTCCTCAACAGGGAGCCTGCAGAATCGTGCGCATTGAACATGTTCGCATTCTTGCTCAGCAAGAATGCGAACCAAAGCGTGAAACCTGTGTTGGCCGCTCATTGCTATTCAAGAAAAGTGACTATTCCGGTCTCCATATTGTAGATTCCGCCGACGATTTTGATGTCACCATTTGAGACCATTTCATTGAGAATCGGGCTTTTTGCTCGAATGTTTGCCATCGTCATCCGGACATTCTGTTCAGTAACCATGTGTAAGAACTCATCGTTCTCACCCGTTTTTTCTCCCGTGTAATCAGCGAAGTGTTCGACGGCTGGCCGGATGTTACTGAGCATCGCTGTAATGTTGCCAAGCTCGACGTTGTCGATTGCCCCCTTGATCGCACCGCAGTGTTCGTGGCCTAGGACCAGGATGAGTTTGGCGCCGACAACCTTACAGCCAAATTCCATGCTTCCGAGGATATCTGTGTTCTCGAAATTACCGGCAATCCGGGCGACGAATACGTCCCCGATCCCGCGGTCGAACGCATCTTCGACTGGAATTCGTGAATCAAGACAGGAGAGGATTACAGCTTTCGGATATTGCCCGAGAGCTGCTTCGCGTACTAGTTTCGAATGGTCTCTGCTCGTCAGCGTTCCCGACACAAATCGCTGGTTGCCCTCCTTCAACTCTTTGATCACATCGTCGGGCGTCAGCTGGTCGCGCTCTTCTTTCGTTAAGACTCTCTCGACACGTGGCGTGGCATTGAGAGTGCTGGAGGAACCCTGATCATCTGCACGAGTGGAGTCAGACTGGTTCTGTGTACAGCCAACAAAGAGGACGCAAAGCAAGCATCCAACAGTGAGTCGGTTCGAAAAAAGAGGGAGCGTTCTTGTCATTGAATTGATGTCTCGTTTGGTGAGTGGATCGCCCCTGTAGCATGGCGACCCACTCAACCGGGCCGGCTCCAAGGTTAGCGATCAAAATTGTTAAACCGCCCAGTCGGCCAATTTCAGTCTAGCTGTTAGGATCGCCCCGTGAAGCGTGAACCTGGAGGTTCGGGAACAAGCAGAAACAAAGCCCAGAGGGGACCATGAATAAACAAACTAACCCGACCAAACGAAATTAGAGCATCTTTCGAATTGGTTTGCAGGTTCTGCCTCGTGGCGAACAGCATTTTTCCTAGAGAAATGCGTTCTT
>NZ_JBLWTN010000018.1:0-109922 GCF_048270125.1 Thalassoglobus sp.
GGCGCGGCCTGGAAAAGCTCCTCCTCATCCTCCGCGGAGCATCGCTATAAACCAAAAATGTGGGTAACGTTGACTGGACCCTACTGTCCCTGAAAATCTTGATCCACAAGAGATTGCAACGCTGCGAAGAAAAGTCAGCCATTATTCGGCAGTTCATGATGACCACACCTACTGTGCAGGCATACTGCAAACCGTGGAGTCAGAAGCATTTCGAGTTAGTGAACAATCTCATTTTTACCATGACATGTTGAAATTGACACAGCTCTCCGGGCAGTTAATCGACGGAGCAGAATCAAGAGTCGTTAGCCTTGCACGCGATTACGAATTAGTCTTGCAGCGACGAGTCGATAATCGACTCCGATTTTTAACAATTCTCTCAGCTGTTTTAATGCCATTGTCATTGATCTCCGGAATCTACGGGATGAATTTCAACGACATGCCAGCGATGGGTAAGCCACTCGGCTACCTGGTCGTAATTGGTGCAATGCTCGGAACAGCAGCCCTGACTGGCGGATACCTCTGGCGAAAAGGCTGGTTTGACTAAACGCCCACTTACGCCCCTTCCGGAATTCGAAAATCAAAGAACGCAGGTTGTCCCCAGCCACACTCCCCTTCCACTCCGTCGCAAAGATGCATGTATGCGGTCTCGTGGAGATGGGTGAATTATCACCAAAAGAACAGGCTGCACGGACTCAAAAAAACGAAAGTGCTCTAGCGCCCAGCATTTTCTGGATCGGCTCTTACGGTCAACGGGAGCATTGAGTATCGTAGCTCGACGGCAGCCTGAGCATGAAATTCGCTGAGTGACACCCAGAATCTCCGAGGACTGAACGATATGTCATCTGATCAGAAAAACGGCAATCAAAGCACCAATGACGACGACTTATATGCGTCAAGTGATTTGTCTGTCAGTTTACCTAAGTCACGAATCCCGGAGGCTGAACATGATCCGCGACACGCCTACGCTGCGGTGCGTGATGAACTGATGCTGGATGGAAACTCTCGACAGAATCTGGCGACATTTTGCCAGACATGGGTGGAGCCTGAAATCGAGCAACTCATGACCGATTGCATCGGTAAGAATATGGTCGATAAAGATGAATACCCGCAAACAGCTGAGATTGAGGAACGTTGCGTACGCATGCTCGCTCATCTCTGGAACTCCCCTGCGGGTGATTCCACCGTTGGGACCTCGACTGTCGGTTCAAGCGAGGCAGCGATGCTGGGCGGCTTAGCGATGAAGCGACGCTGGGAAGCGAAACGTAAAGCTGCAGGGAAGTCGACTGACAAACCAAATTTAATCACCGGTCCCGTTCAAATCTGCTGGCACAAATTTACGCGTTACTGGGATATCGAACATCGCGAAATCCCCATGGAAGCGGGACGCCAACTCATGACGCCCGAGGAAGTTTTAAGCCGCTGCGATGAAAACACGATCGGTGTCGTCCCGACGATGGGAGTGACATTCACATGTCAGTATGAGCCTGTCAAAGCAGTGGCTGAAGCGCTCGATCAACTTCAAGCCGACACAGGGCTCGACATCCCGATTCATGTTGATGGAGCGAGCGGAGGATTTATCGCTCCGTTTTGTGCGCCAGAAATCGAGTGGGATTTCACAATCCCCCGAGTCAAATCAATCAATACTTCGGGACATAAGTTTGGTCTCTCGCCGCTTGGTGTGGGCTGGGTTGTATGGCGAGAAATGGAGGACCTTCCCGAGGATCTCGTTTTCTGGGTGAACTACCTGGGAGGCAACATGCGTGACATCGCCTTGAACTTCTCACGTCCTGGCGGACAGGTCGTCTGTCAGTATTACAACTTTCTACGACTTGGGATGGATGGCTACAAGAAGGTTCACTCTGCCTGCTACGACACGGCTGAGTACCTCGCAAGTGAGCTTGAGAAATTGAATCTCTTTGAAATGATTTACAATGGTGACCGTTCAGTTGGCATCCCGGCCCTCTGCTGGAAATTGAAAGAAGGGACTGATCCCGGCTTTACACTTTACGGCTTAGCTGAACGCCTGAATGCCCGTGGATGGCAGGTTCCGGCATACTCACTTCCCGCCAATCAAGAAAGTGTCGTGATTCAGCGTATTCTTGTCCGGCATGGTGTCAGTCGCGACTTGGCGTCGCTCCTCATCAAGGATATCCAGGCTGCCATAGAACACTTTCAACTTCACCCTGAACCGAAACATATTGCAGAAGAACACAATAGTGGGTTTCATCATTAAAACAGACTATGCCACGCAGAAGTTCCAACAACGAGCATAGCCCAGCTGCCCATCACGGTATTCCGTCGCAATCATTTTTTCCTCTCACGATACGATCTGAGAAGTGAGTCCCATCCACCATTCCAGGCTTGTCGAAACCGTTTCCTTCGGTCCCTTCATTACGCGCGGGATACTCACCCATCCCGACAAACCGGCAAGAGTCTGGCTGTCTCGACACCATCGCAAAGGCTTGGCTAACCCAGAGCGGTTCAAAGCGGAAGCAACGTTAAAATTGCTGCTCCGGTGCTTATGGTTGCCGGCTCATTTGAATTGGTGGATCGGGGTCATCTTCGCTGTCGGGGCGAGTTGTTTTGGAATGGCGAGCACGTTGATACTCTTCCCCAGCTTAACGGCTGAAGTCGCCATCTCTGAAACAGACATCAACCGCATCTTCTTTGCCGGTTCGATCCCATTTTCAATCGCAGCCTGGCTTCAACTTTATCAGGCAGCGAATGCCGCGCCGCTGCCAGCTTCCCAAGACCCTGAAGTAAGAGAACGCCGCAGCAGGCTGATTGGCTGGAGACCTCATGAGATCGGCTGGGTGAGTTGTGCTTTACAGTTCATCGGAACCCTGTTGTTCAACATGAACACATTCAATGCGATGTCTTCCAACCTGACGTGGGTCCAGATCGACCTGTGGGTCTGGACTCCGAACGTGATCGGTTCCATCCTCTTTTTGGCATCGGGATATTTAGCGTTTATCGAAGCGGGTCACAGTTTGTGGTCGTGGCCGCATGCCAGTCTTTCTTGGTGGATCGTCTTTATCAACCTGCTTGGTTGCATCGGGTTTATGACCTCTGCGCTGTTCGCCCCACTCTTTTCTGAGACTCCCAATCCATTAGCAACGACCATTTCAGTTTTCTGCACCTTACTCGGCGCGATTTGCTTTTTCGTCGGTTCACTCTTAATGCTTCCCGAAACGGCAGTTCAAGAAGTTACGTAACCGAGAGCAATTTCCACAGTTGGTCTGCAGTCAACACGCTGCATCGTTAGTAGTTATTATGCAGTTATATAGCCCCCGAGAGAGTCACCCGGGGGCTATAAATGGAGCACGAGAGCATCTCTCGAATTGGTTTGCAGGTTCTGCCTCGTGGCGAACAGCATTTTACTAGAACCAGTCCGAAAACCTCTGGAATAGCCGCTTTTCTCAACGTTTGAGAGAGCAATTTCAAGTTTCAGGATCAGTTCTAGAGAAATGCGTTCTACACGGGTAAACGGTAGAGCAAACTGCTCTAGTTGAATGCTGGGTCTGCAATCTCGACTTGTCGGTCGATGGAAGCAGAAACAGGGACCGGTGTCTGAGATTCATGAACCCCGTTTCGAGCAAACAACTTCAGATCTTCCCAATCAACATTCACGGTTCCTCCTGTTTGAGTGTGTTGATTCCCCCAAGTGGTCAGCAACGAAACGCAGGCGTGATCGATATAATTCAATTCGGAAATATCAACATTCACTTCTGTTCCAGGCGGAATAAGTTCCAGCTGATTTGCAAGAGAAGGAATCTTCAGGAATGTCGAAGCACCTGAGAGCTTGAGGTCGACGATGTTGTTTGGAAGTTGGTTCATTGTGACATTCAACTTGCCAACAGAAAACATCAGCTTCAACATGGAAAGTCCCAGCCCCACTGCCACTCCGATCAAGAGATCTTCAACGACGATCACGATCACTGTCACAAAGTAAACAGCGACTTCCCCCCATCCAAACTGCATTAAATTCTGCACTTTTTTCCAGTCACAAAGTTTATAGCCAATGTAAACTAAAATCGCTGCAAGCGCCGAAGTCGGAATCATGCGGAGAATGGTCCCCAAAAACACCACGAATACCAGAAGCCAAACACCATGTAAGATTGCCGACATTCTTGTCTTCGCACCTGCATGCACGTTTGCACTACTCCGAACAATCACTCCCGTCATGGGAAGACCTCCGACGAATCCAGCGACCATGTTGCCGACCCCTTGAGAAAAGAGTTCTTTGTCGTACCGTGTTCGCGGCCCGTTGTGCATTTGGTCAACAGCGGTTGCACTCAATAACGTTTCGGCACTGGCAACAATTGCTAAGACAATAGCGGAAACAATGACACCTCCCCAGGGAGCGTCTTGCAGCGTCGCCCAGCTGAGAAGATGTAACTCCTCGGAAATGGAGTCTGGAATTTCGACATACAAAACGGGAAGCTCTAAAAAGGCTGCGAGCGACGTTCCCACAAGGATCGCCAGCAATGGTCCGGGGATGATTTTCAGTTTTCCAAAGGAAAATGTCGCCCACAAAATGAGAGTCAGTATTGTCAGGATCCCGACACCCGCAGCCATCTCATGGTTTTTATAAACTCCCTCGATCGCCAAGATTGCGTTCGAAGCCTCTTTTTCAACTTTCAGAGCTTGAGAAGGATCGTCTGACCGAAGGAAAGCCAGACTGACAGACATCGCTTGAATTGCACGATCCTCTGCGGCTAAGAGTTTGGATTCTCGCTCAGGATACTCTTCGAAAAACGTCAGACTCTCTTGCACAAAAACCTGTGTCTTTGCAATCAGAGATTCCTGTCTTTCAATGAGATCGTCGACTTGCACCGAACCGGGGGCGACAACAGTTTCTTTATGATTCGGCAACCGCTCAGTCAATTTTTCATGAATCACTTCTTGTTGACGGTGCAATTCAGCGAGTTGCATCAATGACTCTCGCTGCACATGTCGCCGGTCTTTCTCTGTAAACGATGGAGCCTTCCAGGCTTTGGCAATCGCATCAGGAATCGTTGCCAGATTTTCCAATGCGGATTCCTTCGGCTTGTCATCAAGCATGACGTGAAACTGGCTCGCAAAGATGATGACACCGATCCCCGCTAACATTCCATTCACAACAGCAGGTGAGACAGCACGGAACCATTGCCCTAAATGAAGAGTGGCAGCAGCTAACTGGAAGATACCAGCAAGCAGCACAACCAGGCCTAACATTTCCAAGCCATGGCGAGTGACAACTTCATAGACAATCACAGTCAGGCCAGCTGCAGGACCACTGACCTGGAGTGCACAACCACTCAGGCTGCCCACTACAATTCCGGCAATAATCCCAGTAGCAAGACCAGCACTAACAGGGACACCAGAGGCAATCGCGATTCCCATACACAGGGGAAGAGCGACAAGAAAGACCACAATCGAGGAAGGAAGATCACTCCTCCAGTTCGACTTGGTTTCTTCGGGTTGGTTATTCGAGCTTTGAGAAGTCGACATGAGGATTACTCCTATAGATTCAGTTTGAGGTCGAGAAGAGAACACTCAGATTTCGATCGCAATTCAAGACGCCGTTGAGCAACCGGAAAGATTGCTCACTCATGGCGAGATACCTTGGCATGCAACACTGAAATCAATTCATCAAAGCCCAGAGCAGTTTTCTAACTGGTGTGAAATCTGTCTCGTAAAGTCCAGCGATTCTCATGAGAGAGCTGATTCATCACGAACACAAAATGCACGAAAGTGCTCTGGAGCAATTTTCGAATTGGCGTGCAAAATCTGCCTCGTGAAGTTCAGCGATTCTCCTGAGAGAACCGCTTCTTCACGGACAAAAAAGCACGGCAGTGCTCTAGGACGCAACGGGCTGACGATGCTCTTGTGGAGACCGACCTTCAGCTTGGTCGACTGTCACAAACTGACCGGTTCTATGCGAGAATCCAAAAACCTTCCCAGTTTCAAATTTATAAACCCAACCATGCACATTGAGTTCTTTTCTGGAAAGAGCTGCTATAACGGAAGGGTGAGTTCTTAGATTCTCCAACTGAACAAGAACATTCTCTTCGATAGCGAGAGTCAATCGTTTCTGAGGATCTTCGACCGAAGCGTAATTCTCTTCGAGGATCCGTTTCGTCGACTCCACATGCATGAGAAGCTCGTCCACAGCTGGAAGCTTCCCTTTACCTTCTGGATTCAGCAACGCCTGCATCACCCCGCAATGCGAGTGTCCACAGACGACAATGTCTCGAACCTTGAGGACAGAAACTGCATATTCAATCGTCGCTGCCTCGCCGCCCCGAACTGCTCCATAGGGAGGAACAACATTTCCAGCCGTGCGCAAGATAAAGAGTTCGCCCGGTTCGGTTTGAGTGAGAAGATTCGGACAAATTCTTGAATCTGAGCAGGTAATGAAGAGAGCAAGTGGCTGCTGACCACGTGACAAGCGAGTGAACAATTCTTCTTGATCGCTGAAGATGTTGTCCTGAAACTGGTGAATTCCTGTCATTAATTTTTGCATAATGCACCTTGAGCCTATGACTTAGCATGTGTTGAGTAAAACAATTCCACAGAGTTTCGATTGCGCAACGAGAAACGTTGACGCTGGCGGCGGAATTGATGCTAAGTCAGCATTGGTGCGCAAAGACCATTGGCCAGGCGATGGCCTTGGACAGAAAGAATTTGCGTTTGCTTTGCGGAGTACCGTGTGTTTTTCAAACAGGGATCAGACTCGATCCTCCCGGCAAAGCGGTTTTGTCGACGCGTTTCAACTCGACGAACAATATGTTCGGCGGTTTCAACATGTCGAGTCTCTTCCTCAGTCGTTCCACTGGTTCGAATTGGGAGCTGAGAAAGGCTGGCAATAAGCGCGTTCGCAGGAAGCCCGCCTGCCAATAACAGCAGTAAAGCTAAGCAATGCAGCCAATGTTTGAAGAATGGTGCCATCATACGCAGTGAAACAAGCTTCCGCCAAAAAGGGCTTTAGAGATGAAACCCTAGGAGCATATTATCGGCACCTCACATTTTTTCAACAAGACGAAATCAATCAATTTCACAGAATATTCTCATGACAACCAAACATTATTTGCCTCAAAACGCCTCCACTTGAGCTCAGAACATTTCACGAAAGCGGGTCGCTGCGGCCTCCAACCATCCAGGTCAGACTGTTCAAAAAAGCAAACACCAATCCACCAATGGTGCAATTTGGAACCATTTATCGCCGCAAAAATGTGCTCGAGTCATCCAGAATTGCCACACTCTGAACAAACGAACAGCAGTCATCTTACAGTTTGACTGCGAGTTGGCGATGCTGGGTCTCCCGGCACGCAGGGCTGAGTCTTTTGAGCTATTCCTTAGCTTCAGATTTGGCCTTGATGGCCCCCAACGGTGGGAGCAAATGCCCCATTTTTTCTCGTTTGGCTTCCAAGTATTTGGCTCGCTGCTCTTCAGGAGGAGCAACCAGTGGAACCTGCTCCACAACTTTCAGGTCGACCCAGTTTTCGAAGGCTTCTGTTTTTTTGGGGTTGTTCGTCAGGATGCGGATTTCCCGTAGCCCCAAATCTTTGAGAATTTGTAACCCGACCATGTAATCGCGCAGGTCTGCTTTGAAGCCTAATTTGTGATTCGCCTCGACCGTATCGAGCCCTTGATCCTGAAGTTCGTACGCTTTCAGTTTTGCAGTCAGTCCGATTCCGCGTCCTTCCTGAGGAAGATAAACCACCGCTCCACAACCTTCGTTGACGATCATTTGCATCGCAATGTGGAGTTGGTCACCGCAGTCACAACGTAATGATCCGAGAATGTCTCCCGTAAAACATGAAGAATGCATGCGGACCAATGGAGCGGGAGATGAGGCTAAATCACCCCAGACAATTGCAATCGGTTCCTGATCTTCATGCTCGACTTGATAGGCAATGAATTTCGGAGTGCCGTACTCTTCTGTCGGGATGTTGACTTCTACTTCTCGGGTCACCAGGTTTTCGCGAATCCGTCGATGCTGAATGATGTCAGCGATCGTAATAATCGGGATGTCGTGCTCAGCCGAGAGTTCTTCAAGCTCGTCGAGCTCAGCCATTCCATAACCACGCTGGCTACAGATTTCGATAATGCAGCCGACAGGCGTCAGCCCGGCGAGTTTGAGCAGATCGATCGCTGCCTCGGTGTGTCCTGCGCGACGAAGTACTCCTCCTTCGCGGGCCAGCAATGGGCTCACATGTCCCGGTTTGACAAAGTCATTCTTTTTCGATTGAGGATCAGCCAGCGCTTTGAGCGTCCGGGAACGATTCTCGGCGCTGACGCCGGTTCCTGCTTCGCGATGGTCGACCAGCATCAAAAAGGGAGTTTGATGAGCTGAGGTGTTAGCGTCTCGATCGACAATAGGAGAGAGATGCAACCGCTCAGCGACTTCTTGAGTGAGGGGAGCACAAAGGACCCCTGCAGCCCTGCGCATCATAAAGTCGACTTTTTCGGGTGTCATAAACTCTGCCGCACACAGAAGATCCCCTTCGTTCTCTCTTTCTTGTGCATCGACAACAATCACCATTCCCCCCTCTTTGAGGCGGGTTAAAATTTCATCCAGATTTTTTGTGGCTGTTGCGTGTCCAAGGGTATTCATGAGGAAATGACTTCTGTCTAAGAGAGAACGGCTTCTTCGATCAACACTCGGCGTATTATATGCGATCACTCCCTGAGGAGTACGACGAAGATGCAAAGTTCTCAAAGTCAGCAGGAATGTCAGTTTTGTGGAGGATCTGCCAGCCGTGACCTCAAGTAAGCAGCTCGCACAACATTCCGCTCGGAAGATTCCAGGAGTTCCCCTCGATTCTTCTGCAGGTGAGCCGGTTGAATGTGCATGAACAGCTCGTTGACGGTCGACATCTCCAAGTTGTCCAGAAGTCCCAGAGTGATCCCCATTCGCAAACTGGAGAGTTTTTCCATGGTCTCTTCAGAAGAGATTTGTCGGGCACTTCTGAGAACGCCATAGGCGCGGGCGACCTGATCGTGCAAACGCTGCCGATCGGCGTTGACTAATGCTTTTCGGGCACGTCGTTCATATGCCAGAATATCCGGGATGACCCGCTTCACATTCTGAATGATCTGTTCCTCGGAGCGGCCCAATGTGACCTGATTCGAGATTTGATAAAAGTCTCCCAGCGCTTGTGAACCTTCACCATACAAACCACGCACAGCCAGGTTCATCTTGTGCATTGCCTGAAAGACTTTTTGAATCTCTTTGGTCAACACCAAGGCTGGCAAATGCAGCATGACGCTCACTCGCATCCCTGTTCCAACATTTGTTGGACAGGCGGTGAGATAGCCGAATTCGTCGCTGAAGGCGAACGAGACACGCTCTTCGAGACGATCATCGAGTTCGTTGAGTTCACTCCAAGCATGATCGAGAGCGTATCCACTTCGCAGGACTTGCATGCGGAGATGATCCTCTTCATTGATCATCAGGCTGACGGTCTCTTTCGGCGAGATACAGGCTCCACGGGCTCCTGTTCCTTCTGAATGCTCGCGGCTGACGAGTTGACGCTCGACGAGAAACGTTCGATCCAGCGGACTCGCATCTTCAATATTGATGTAAGAGAGCCCCGGACCAGAATCGAGTCGCTCGATATGATCTTTCAGAAGATGCTCAATTTCCCGCTGAGTTGCCTCTTCCGTCCTTGTCGGAAACGGAAAGTCAGCGACATTTCGGGCCAGGCGAATTCTGCTCGAGATGACAATGTCTGACTCTGGACCGGTCCCTCGAAGCCATTCTCCGCTTGTTCCTTTCAAATCGTCTAAATCCACAGCTTATGTTCTCCTGACACGACCGCATCTCAAAGATGTAATTTCCTCTATTGTCCAGTGCAGGCAACATTCCCGCAACGGAAGAATCTCACGAAGTTCGTAGATCGTGAAATGTTTGAGATCTCTCACTCACGAAAGGTGATTGAATCGCGATTTGTTGATGCTTGTTGCGCCCGTGAAGATCACTTTCACGCCTGTTCGCCACGTGACAGAGCCTGTACACCAGTTCGCAAGAAGCTCTAGCGATGGCAACAAGCCTTACTGACTGCGAAGGCTTATTGTTGCAGCCCCTTGGTCAGTTCCATAAATGCTGTTTCAAGATTCACTTCTTCTTCCCGGAATTGAATAATTCGAAATCCGTTTTCAAACAAGACCGTGGGAAGCGCGCTGTAGTCTTCCGTGCCGGGCTTGAGTGTTACGAAGATCGTATCAACCCTCATTGAAACGTCTCGGACAACGTCTTGTTGTTCAAGAAGTGACGCTGCCTTTTCCTGATTCTCCGTCACTTTGACTTCGAGCAAGATCGCTTCACGAGCTTTCTTCATGACATCGGCAACGTAATCATCAGCGAGCATGTTGCCCTTTTCAATGATCCCCACTCGCGTACAGACATCGGCAAGCTCAGGAAGAATGTGGCTGGAGACGATGATGGTCTTGTTCATCTCTCCGAGTCGCCGCAACAACTTGCGAATCTCAATGCGTGCACGAGGGTCCAGCCCGGATGCCGGTTCGTCGAGCAGCAAGACTTGTGGATCGTGCAGTAAGGTTCTCGCAAGTCCGATACGTTGAGTCTGACCACGCGATAGCTGGTTGACCATCGCATCACGTTTGAAGGACATATCAACCAGTTCGAGTTTCTCTTCACAAATCTTACGACGATTCGGTCCATTGATACGGTAAGTCGATGCGAAAAACTCCAGGTACTCGATGACGGTCATGTCGTCGTAGACACCAAAGAAGTCAGGCATGTACCCGACGAGGCGACGGATCTCCTCCGGGTTCGTGTAGATCGATTGCCCGCAAACGTAGCACTCTCCGTAATCCGGATTCAGCAACGTTGCAATCATCCGCATTGTCGTGGTTTTACCGGAACCGTTTGGGCCGATGAATCCAAACACATCCCCCTGATCCAGCTTGATGGAGATTTCATTCGCAGCGATCAAGTCGCCATATCGTTTTGTGAGTTTGATCGTTTCGATCACAGAGTCACCGTATTGTCAAACAGAGAGGAGCAAGATGAGAATGGACTGCGTGAAGGATTACTTCACCCTCAGCAATGTTGGATCAGGCGGCGCACTCAGATCTGCCAGTTCGAACTCCACGGGCATGATAATGCGAATGACTGATTCCTGTTGTTCGTAAGTGAGTTCGTCATCGTTCAGCGCAAATTTTGTCACGGGAGCTTTCAATCTTCCGAATAGTACAGCTCGATGGAGTTTCAACGAATCGGAAAGATCGAGAGAATCAAGGGAGTCGTTTGTGAGTTTTGTGTAAGACTGCCCTCCCGTAATGTCATGAAACGAAAGTGTCCTGAGAATCGGAAAAGGATCGCGTGAGAGGGAATTGTAGAGTTCACGATTCACAAGAGAGGTATGCTGCTTTCTATCATCGCTGTGAAAGATCGAAGAGTGCGTCAACCCGGTGAGCAAGCCCTTGAGCATGTTTGATCGAGCATTTTTCAGCTCGAAGAGATCCCCCGGTCGCAGCGGTTGATGAGAGTCGCCACCTTCCGTTCGCGGAAAATAGGCGAAGTTTCCGTAGGCGACAAACCACCCGGTGAGTTCTTCAGAACCCTGGTAAGTGAACGAACCGGTGAGCCGTCCGCTACCGGGGTCGTGCAAGCGTGTTTGCGCGAATCGAGACGGGTCCACTTCAAGCTCCCACTCTGTCCCGGCTGAGCCTGTTGACCAGACTCGAACCGGCAAATCTTTAATCTCTCGATCGTCCGACGAAAGGTGGTAAGCCGCCTTTCGAGACTCAAGTCCCCCGGTTCGATACATCCCCCGGTAGCTCGATTCGGGACGCTCGATCCAACTGGTTTTCAAAAAATCTGCTTGAGTCTCTTCAGCCTGAGGATCTGCAAAGAGGGTGGAATCCGTATCGACATCCGCTTCAATTTTATAGCGACGAGTGAGCGTGCTGTAGAAGTTCATCCAAGACCGCCCCCGCGCAGTATTTGTCGTTAAGTCGACATCAAGTATCTCAATCTGCCGCGACTGTTGTTCCGTATTATTGATTGAGAATGCAGAGTTGTACGACCAAAGCGTGATACAGCCCAACCAGACAGGAAGAGTGATCCATGTAAGTTGCGGACGTTTAGCGAGGCGATGGACGATCAAATAATCCAACGGTCCAATAATCAGGATGAGGACGCTGCTCCATGCAATGACAACCCAATAGGAGGGGCGTTTGATGACATCGTAATGATCGAGAGCCTGAATCAACTGAGTTTGAAAATCAGAAATTCCAGTCGGACTTAACCCCGCGTTCACGCCAGAGGATTTGGCCGTTGTGCTGGCCGTCCAACTCGGTTCGAAATCTGCCAGTACCATTGCCATCTCGGCACGGGAGCTCCAGTTATTAAACGGTCGTTGATCCAGACGGACTCCCAACATTGTCACAGAACCAGTCCCGCACGCCGATCGTATCGCCAGGGCGTTACCGAAATCCGAAGCCAGAGTTTGACCTTCATCTAATGAAAACACTGCACAAGGAACCGTATCGAGCATCCGCATCGGATTGCTTCCGGGAACCCATTGATTGAAGCCGCTGAGATTCCGGATTTGAATTTCATTTTGCGGAAGGACCGGCAACCAGGATGAGATGGGACTGGAACGAAGACTCTCTCCATCCTCGCCGATACAAATCACCAGTCGACCACCACGATAGACCCAATCTCGAATCGCCAGTGACGACGATTCGCTGAGAGTTGAGTCTCCATTCAACACAATCAAGTTGACCGGTTCCAGCGCTCGAGGATCGAAGATCCCAGCGGCATACTCGCCGAACGGAGCGGCATGAATCGACCCAGACTGAATCTCCTTCATGTTCTCCGCTGCAGCTTGAAATGCAGGCTGCTCTCCATCGAGAAGCCAAAGATGAGCACTTTGCTTCAGGCACCGAACTTCATCGTTGCGATCCACTCGAATTGCCAGTTCAGCGATGATCTTTTCGCCATTAAGAATTTCAATCGTCACCGGGGCGTACAGTTTCCCTGAACGGAAGAGCCCTTGAACATGAACGGTTCCCCCACTCTTGAACTCTTTCAACCGGGAGAGCACACCATGACCATCCGGGTCAGCGACACGAATTTGTGGGGTGAGCGTCTGCACGGTCTCCGCCGTCGATACAACATCAAACTCGATGGGTGCCCAGCGTCCCACATGGAAGTATCCATCAATTCCAATTTTCACGTTCTGGATTTCGACTGCGGTCTCCCCATTTGCAGCCAGCGCTGTACTCTGAATCATCAGAAAGCTGCAAAAGAGAAAAGCCCCCGAAAACAGAAGGACTCCCCATAAAGAGCCCATCTGCTCATGAAATCCAGTCCGGAGTCCCTGAACATCAGTTGATCGAAGTTGCACGAAAAAAACCAAATAAAGTGAAAACTAGGTCGAATAAAAATATGATTCGCCAAACAGGCGAGAAATGAATGTCGTAATGATATGCGATCAACGCACTAGAATCAGTCCACAGAGTGTTGCAATTGAGAGCATTTTCGGCGAGTGGTAAGAAAAATCTCTCTGTCAGACAGAATTATTGTCCTGACTGGCTCGCTCGGGACAATGGTCCCAAGTGAGGATTTCCCGGGAATTTTCTTTCTGCTGCTCGCTTCGGTGAGTGTCAGGGCCGCTGAATTCGAAAATGAGTGAATCTGAAGTCGCCAGGTATACAGATTTCCCAACTCCCAGTATTGTATGAGAGACTCAGTTAATTCAAAACTTACCGATACGTAAACTGTGAACAGATTCATGATTTTCACTCAATTCCACATCTCAAAGAACGTGCTCTGCTCTCTACTTTTGAGATGTGTCCGAAGGTCGGCGTTTGTGCTGGTTGGGGTCATGTCTCTGTTGAGTTCCCCCTGCACGGCCAAAGCTGAGCTTCAAGTCGAAGGAAAGCCAAAGTGGAACTTCGACAATCAGGTTGAGATTGAAGAACACAACTTATTGACGGTTGAAGTTTTTAACAATTCCGAGAAACCCTGGCAGGGAGATGTTTGGCTGAAGCCCCTGCTCGGTTTTCAGGGAGTTGATGTTCCGCTTTGGCAACAGGACCTCTTTCTGGAACCGTACGGCAAAAGGCAGATCCAATTTTATGTTTTCATCCCGAGCCTGTCGGAATTCAAACTCGAGTGGGGTCGATTCCCCAGAAGCCGGGACAGCTTCGATATCGATTCCCCGCGTCGCCGCAACGGACCTCTCAAAATCGAACTCCTCAAGGAGGGTGCCTCCAGCAAGGGGCGCTCACTGCTCGCCGCCAGCGACGATGAATTTCCTTCCAGCGCAATCGTATTGAAATCGTTAGACACAGTCGTGCTTGACCATGTTCCCCGCTGGCAGGAACCGCAGGCGCGAGCTTTCAAAGACTGGATTTACCAAGGTGGAAAGCTGTTTCTCGTGGCAGATAGCGCTGGAGAATATCCAGAGTTCTCACAGCTCCTTGCTGAACTCAATGAGCCATCGAGCTCATTTCCTGTCGGGTATGGCTCGGTCACACGTTCGCTGAAACCTGTTCAGTTTGAAAAGCCTTCTCAAATCCAAAACTTAAAAACCAACAACCTCAGTACATCCGCCACGCTGTTTTCGCAACTGCGATCGATCACCACTCCGGATCACAATTGGGCGTTGATCTACTTTCTTTCAATCATCTACTTGCTGATACTGTTTCCGGGATGCTGGCTACTCGGACGAAAGAAAGGCGACTTTCGAATCACATATGGCGTGATTCTCTTAACTGTCGGACTCTTTAGCTTTGGGTTTCACTCAATCGGTAAACGTGGCTATGGAGAAGAAACCACAATCAACTGCATGACCATTGTCCGTCCCGGAGCACCAGGTCGCTGGATTGCGAAACAGTGGATGAATCTTTTTGTGACCAGCGGCGGAACCTACCAAATTGATTTCGAAGATGACTCGAGCATAGTCTCGACTGGTCAGCATTCCGAGTCCGTACGCGGTTTTGCGATCAACCAACCTGTTGGCATCTTAAGCTCCGCAGTCCCATCGTTCTCGAATCGCACGGTCCTACACGCCGGAGTCGTCAAACATGAAGGCTTTCGCCCTGAAGTTCGGAAGCTCAAATTTCAGGAGACCCTCAAGGAGTTTGAACTCGCCCTCCCCTCCGGATCAAGTTGGCCAGAAATCTCGCAAAGTGTTGCGATCCTTGGAGATCGTCTCTATCAGTTGAAACGCATCGATGAGACATACCAAATCCAAGGTTCGGGAAAACCACTCTCGCAATATCTGGATTATGAGTCGCTGCGATTCAATCCATTCAGACGCAGAAACAGTCCCAGAGAAGAGAGCGATGAAACATTCGACAAGGTCCTCTGGCCAGTCATCGCCAATGATCTCGGAGTCCTGAACGAAGACGAGATTCTCAACGGAGACCTGAAAAACAGTCAGGTTCATGTCTACTTCACAACAGATCTTCATAAAGATTTTTTCGCCAAAGGAGAAATTTCTCCACAACAGCGAGGAAGAGTCATTTACGCATTCCGATTTGACATGAACGACGTCATGAATGAATCGCAAGATTGATTACACCCCCCCTTGCCAGGAATCCTATGGAACACGTCATCGATATCAAAAATGTAAGCCATCTGTTCAAACAGCACCGGGCTTTAGATGGGATCACATTTCAGGTTGCGCCACAATCACTTCACGGATTTGTTGGCCCCAACGGAGCCGGAAAAACGACGACGCTCAAGTTGATTTGCACATTGCTGAAACCGCAAATGGGGCAGATCAACGTTTTCGACTACGATGTTCGAAGCAACGTTAAAGCAATTCGTCGCCGCATCGGTTACATGCCTGACCACTTCAGTATGTACCGACAGATGACCGTCTTCGAGTACCTCGATTTCTTTGGAGCAGCTTACGGATTTTCTTTGAAAGAACGAAACCGCATCGTCGGTGATGTCCTCGCGCTCACAGATATGGATGGTCGCAAAGACGATTTCATCCAAGGACTCTCCCGGGGGATGCAACAGCGAGTGAGCCTCGCACGCGTTCTCGTGAACGACCCTGATTTACTTTTACTCGACGAACCTGCTTCCGGACTGGACCCGCGTGCTCGAATCGAGCTGATGGAAATCCTTCGCGAACTTCGGAGGATGGGAAAGACCATTTTCATCAGCAGCCACATCCTCAGTGAACTGGCTGAATTGTGTGATAGCGTGACAATCATCGATCGTGGAAAAACGAAGTACAGCGGCCCCATGGAAGCCTTGCTCGATGAAAAGACCGAAACACCAACATTCCGGATTCGTGTTGATCTTCCGGCGGATGAAGTTGAAGCAACACTTTCAAAAATCAACGGTGTCATCTCGATTCACCCGATGGAAGGACGATCCGACGTCCGTGTCAAACTCGACCCCACTCTGACTGATAGCAATCGATTCCTCGGTGATGTGATTGCCTTGGGTTGCAACATCATCAACTTCGGTCGGGACCAAAGACATCTCAATGAAGCATTCATGGACCTTACCGAACGTGGAGTCCGGAATTAGAGACGTAGCGACTTACAGCAACTGTTCACACGTTGTCCAATGGTGAACGATGAACAAATTTCTGGCCCTTGTTCGACGTGCGTTGCAAACTGATTCTCGTTTGCTGCGAGGATACCTCGCGCGTGTTCTTCTGGCCGGATTTATTCTCCTGACGTTGATCACGTTTCAGCGAGACTGGGCGACCCGCGGAGCGCCCGGGTTGGATTTGTTCCGTTCTGTCAGCCTCTATAATTACTTCTTCATCACCATTCTTGGCACTGCATTTTTTGCGACAGCGATTACCGAGGAAAAAGAAGAACGGACCCTCAGCTTGCTGAAGATGGCAGGCGTCGGGGCAACTTCGCTGATTCTCGGAAAATGGACGCCGCGCATGATTGGGGCGTTTTTGCTGTTGTGCATACAAATCCCATTCACAGTCCTCGCGGTCACATTGGGAGGCATCCTGATTGATCAGGTGATCGCTGTTTACATCTCCCTGTTTGCTCACCTGTTTTTCGTTGGAAGCATCGGACTCTTTTGCTCGGTGATCATGTCGACGACAACCGGAGCCTGTGGGCTCGCTGGTGGAATTCTGATACTTCACCATTTTCTGCCAACGGCTCTCGTTGCAGCCTTTCGCAACCAGCAAGGCTTTTTCATCGTCGACGCGATCATCTCCTTCTCGATGATGCTCAGCGACATGAACGGATTTCGCGTCATGCTTGGGCTGATGATGGGGACATCCGGTTCGACCTGGATAAGCACTCAAATTCTTGGCAATCTGATTGCCGGGGCGATCTTGATGGCGGTGACCTGGGCGATTTTCGACCGATGTACATGTAACGAAAAAGAGCCGGGATCGTTGAATTACTTTGACCGACTCCGAAGACGGATGCAGGGGCAGGGACGCGGCCGGGTCTGGGAGGCGGCAATTGTCTGGAAAGATTACCAGTTGCTCGGCGGAGGTGCGGTCTTCCTGTTACTCAAGACTTTGTTGTATCTGATCTTCATGATCGGCTTCGCGGTCATGACGTACGGAGGGTGGTCCTCATTGACTGTAGCCATGGGCTACAGCCTGCTCGCATGGTCGTTCTATCTGCTGTTTCTCGAATTGGGAATCATGGCGACTCGCTTATATCGACAGGAACTCTCCAACCAAACCTGGTCAATTCTCCTGCTGATTCCTCGACGAGAGTCTGAAATCATCTACTCGAAATTAATAGGCGGACTCACAACTTTACTCCCGTTGACCTTTTGCTTCTTCCTGGGAACCATTTTCCTGGGAGAAAAATTTCTTGAGCTTATAGGAGACATTCTCGGTGAACTTGAAGTATTACTGGTCATAACATATTTCACACTTCAAGCACTGATCGCCATCCACTGTTCGGTTTACCTGGCAGTCACTCAGAAGTGGGCAATCTGGCCAATTGCGTTGTTTTCATCCGGGTTTGTGATCTTTATGGGAAACGTCATGGGCGTGGGCTGCCTCGCAATCGGCGGTGGCCCAGGGGAGATCGGTGCCCTCGCTTTCATTGGAAGTTTCGTTTCGATAATCATATTAATTCCGCTACATCTCCAGATCGGGAAACGATTGGTCGAACTCGCGGGCGAGTAGCGAATTCGCAATTGCTCTTCTGTTCTCGATTCGTCAAGATGCAAATCAATCGCTGATTTTCATTTCATTGACCTGCTTTATTAATCGAACGATAACAACTGTGGCTGTCGAATCGCCTTATACACCTGACGATCTGGAATCCTTGGGACTCTGCGCAGAAAAACTCCCCTCGCATATTGCCATCATCATGGATGGCAACGGACGCTGGGCTCAATCAAGAAGCTTGCCACGCATTGAAGGGCATCGCCGTGGAGTCCATAGCGTACGGGCAATTGTTGAAGAATGCGCCCGGCTCGGAATGGATCAACTGACTCTCTACTGCTTCAGCAGTGAAAACTGGAAACGCCCCCGGCCCGAACTCGATTTACTCATGAATCTGCTTCAACGATATGTTGTTGCTGAACGCGATGAGATCATGCGGCAGGACATTCAGTTTCAAACCATCGGACGAACAGACCGAATTGGACGGAACATCCTTGCAGAAGTGAACAAGACCATTGAATTGAGCCAAGACAACCCCGGCATGAAGCTTTGTCTGGCACTCGACTATGGTGCTCGTGATGAAGTTGTCCACGCAGTGCGAAGCATCGCCGAGAAAGTCCGTACCGGCGAATTGAAAACCGACGAGATCGACGAGTCAACCGTCTCTGAGCATCTCTATACTGCTAACATGAGCGATCCCGATCTGGTGATCCGAACAGCTGGGGAAATGCGAATCAGCAACTTTCTGCTCTGGCAAATCAGTTACGCCGAACTCTGGGTGACGGAAACACTTTGGCCCGACTTTCGCCAGCCTGAACTCTTTGCAGCCCTGAAAGACTTCGCAGCCCGCGACCGCCGCTTCGGCGGACTCAATCAGAAATAGCCAAGGCGACAAACTCAGACTTCAGGGTCAGCTTCACCCAGATCAGTTCCACTCGGGATGATCGCAATCGATGGGGAGCAGTCTTCTGGTCTGTTTAGCTTTTGCGGTCAGGGTGTCCCAAATCGCGTAAGGGTCAGGATGAAAGACTGTTTCTTCATCGGCTGGAACGACCGTCCAGTCACCCCGAGCCAGTTCACCTTCGAGTTGGCCCGGGCCCCAACCTGAGCAACCGGCAAAGACGCGGTAGATCAACTCCTGCGGGTCCTCGATGGCCACTTGCAGAATGTCTTCGAAGACTTCAGCGCTACTGCCCATGTAGACGTTTTCAACAATGGGCATTTCCGACGGATCGAGGGCGGAAGAATTGTGAACAACAAAGAGTGCCTCCGGCTCAACTGGCCCCCCGACATAAACCAGTTCCTGGTTTTCAGGCAGGTCAAAGTTTCCTTGTAAAGCATGAGACACAGTAAACGGCGAGGGGTGGTTGATTACCAACCCCATCGAGCCATCGGGACCATGTTCGACAATCAGCACGACCGACTTAAAAAAAGTCGGGTCACGTAGCTGATCTCCTGCTACCAAAAATTTTCCGCGCAGAGGATTCAACATTCTTCAATGTGTTTAAGGGAACGTAGTGGTTGTGACCGACAAGTTGGAACGAAGCTTCAACCTTCAGGGGATCAATGAAAGACAATCCCCAAACAGACTCCTCCTTGATTGTATTCATGAAGTCCAATTAAGAACAGATTCGACTTTAAATCTTATTGAAATCAAAGCCGAAGACGAACGACTACTCTCAGCTAATCCTCACTTGATTCGCCCGCGTCATCTTTTTTAGTCGTTTTCTTTTTGGCAGTTTTTTTCTTTGCTGTCTTCTTAGTCGTTTTCTTTTTTGTAGTCTTCTTTGCTGCTTTCTTCTTAGCAGCTTTCTTCTTCTTCGGAGCTTTTTTCTTGCCGACTTTCTTACCGGTTTTGGCTGCCTTGTCGTTGATCAGTTCGACAGCTTCAATGAGAGTCAGAGCTTGCGGATCTTTGTCTTTAGGAATCGTAGCGTTGAGCTTTCCGCACTTGACGTACGGACCGTAGCGACCTTCGAAAATCGCCAGCGGCTCTTCACTTTCCGGATGGTTACCGAGCTCTTTGATCGGTGTCGGTGCGGAACGGGTTTTCGCCAACTTGAGGAGTTCGACGGCGCGATCCAGTCCAACAGTCAGAACGTCATCCTCTTTGGGCAGACTTTTATATTTTCCCGCGTGTTGAACGTACGGACCGAAACGACCGATTCCCGCATTCACAACTTTGTTATCTTCCGGATGATGCCCGACTCGTCTGGGGAGAGACAGCAATTGAATCGCCAGATCGAGATCGACTGCGGTCGGATCGACATTCTTCGGAATCGACACTCGCTTCGGTTTTTTCTCTGCACCTTCAACGACTTCACCCAGTTGCAGGTACGGACCAAAAGGACCAGAGAGAACAAAAATAGGCAAACCATCTTCGGGATGCATTCCGAGAGATTGTGGTCCCTGCTTTTTCAATTCAATGAGCTTCTCTGCCATCTCATTATCAAGATCAGCAGGAGCGATATCCTCTGGAAGAGACGCATTGAATGTCTCACCGTCAGATTCCGCTTCTAAAAACGGACCGTATCTTCCGACACGAACAGCGGACGAAAGTGAGTCCAGTTGCAATGTACATACTTCGCGAGGATCAATCGTTTCCTTCTTCGATTCAACTTGATGCCCCAAGCCTTCTTCACCCGAGTAAAACTTGGACAGATACGGAATTTTCTCCGCCTCACCGTTCGAAATATCGTCCAGTGACTGTTCCATTTGAGCAGTAAACTGCAAGTCGACCATCTGTGGGAAATACTTCTCCAACAGATTAGTCACAGCCAAAGCGGTGAACGTTGGGACAAGTTGGTTGCTCACCTTGCGAACATACCCTCGATCCTGAACTGTTCCGATAATACTGGCGTAGGTACTCGGTCGACCGACCCCTTCCTGTTCCAGTTTGCGGACCAGAGAAGCTTCTGTATATCGGGCAGGAGGCTTGGTTTCGTGGCTGAGCGACTCGACATCCTTGCACTTGAGTCCGGCTCCTTCGCTCATTTCCGGAAGCATGGAGTCTTGATCTTCGAGTGCCGCTTCCGGGTCATCGGAGCCTTCAACGTATGCTCGGAAGTACCCGGGGAAGACAACCTTTCGACCGGTCGCTCGGAATTCAGTTTCATCCGCCGTAATGGTCACGGTATCAAATCGGAGCTGAGCCTCTGCCATTTGCGTTGACATGGTTCGCTTCCAGATCATTTCGTACAGCTTGGCTTCCCGGGCGGAGAGCCCAAGTTCGTCGGCTGTTTTCATTTCTGTTCCAGCAGGACGAATCGCTTCGTGGGCCTCCTGGGCATTTTTCGTCTTATTGGAATACTGCCGGACTTCGTCACTGAGAAAATCTTTTCCGTAGTTGCTTTCAATGCGGGCGCGCGTCGCGGTGACAGCTTCCTGCGAGAGCGTCACGCTGTCAGTACGCATGTAAGTGATATTTCCGTCTTCATAAAGACGTTGTGCCACCTGCATGGTTTCCCGCGCCGACATATTCAGCTTACGGTTTGCTTCCTGCTGAAGCGTACTTGTTGTGAACGGTGCCGGAGGTTTTCGCGTTTGAGTACGATGCTCGACCTTGCTGACTTCCCAGTTGGTGCCGAGAAGTTTCTTTTGCAATTCTTTCGCAGGCTCTTCATCGAGCAGAAGGACTTTTGAGCCATCTTTGAGTTTTCCGGTGTGCTCATCGAAATCTTTTCCGGTTGCAATTCGCTGCCCATCGACTGACCAGAGTTGAGCATCGAAACTTTCTTCACCGATGTGAAGCGCCGCTTTCAGATCCCAATATGTTCCGCTTCGGAATGCGCGTCGTTCGAGTTCCCGCTGTACCAGAACACGGACAGCGACGCTTTGCACACGCCCTGCAGATAATCCTCGGCGAACCTTCGTCCAGAGCAGTGGCGAGAGCGTATATCCGTATAAACGGTCGAGAATACGCCGCGTTTCTTGCGCTTCGACAAGATTCATGTCGACTTCACGTGTATTCTCCAACGCTTCGAGAATCGCCTTCTTGGTGATCTCGGAAAAGGTCATGCGTTTGACCGGACCTTTGGGCTTTAGCAGGTCAATCAGATGCCAACCGATGCTTTCCCCTTCGCGGTCTTCGTCCGTCGCGATGATGAGTTCTTCAGCGTTTTTCAGTAAGTCCTTGAGCTCTTTGACCACTTTCTTCTTAGCTGGAGAGACAATATACAGAGGCGCAAATTCCTCCTCGACATTGACCCCCAGTCGGGTCCATGCCTCTTTTTTCATGGCTGCCGGAATGTCCGCAGCTTTTTCAGGCAGGTCTCGCACGTGTCCCATGCTGGCACGAACCTCGTAGTCACTCCCCAAAAAACCCGCGATTTTTCGGGCTTTCGCAGGGGATTCCACTATGACGAGTGCTTTCTTCTTCTTCGCAGCGACCATTCGATATCCAATGATATAATTCAGTTCTACCTTTGACCGATCAGCCAAAGGCAAAGACGCTAAGTCCCTATTCGGAAACTTCGACGATGAAGGACTTCCTCAGTGCTTGAAGGACCAGATCCAGTCTCTCGGTATCAGCTTTAAGTTGTTGGGGAGTCGGACATTCCATGTCCCTTTGCCTGACGGCGCGGTGAGAAATTCAGTTCTTCACCGAAAGTCGACGTCCGACCATTCTACGAAATCGCGAGCATTCACTCTGGGGTTGCCACACACTCTGTCCCAGCTAAAATGCCGACTGTTATAAATGACCTACTCTTTTCAGATTCACTTTCATTTCCTCTAATTAGTGATGAAATGAAAGTTGAACTAACCTTGATTCACTTAAAAAAGTAGATTCCTCGCCCTGTGATTACGGAATCGTTTGAGGGATTGTCAAGTGAGCGTAGGATGAGAGTTCAGAAATCACAACGGAAATTTGATTTTCATTTCGTTCACAATCGCGAAAATTAATTTCTCAAGACGTTACAACAAGGCACACGGATGAGTTCTCCTTTCTCCCTTTTTCGACGTCACCAGCGCGTACTGATGGTCGTCACGACCGGCCTGGCGATGATTTCTTTCGTTTTGCTCGGTGCAATTCAAGACCCGCGTGACATGCCAATGCCGCTCGTGGTCGTCTTCCTTGCGGCAATTGTAGGCGGAATTTTTTGGCTCGCCGGGCTGAGTCGAGGAAAAGGTGCCGACTGGGGACTGACGGGAGTCGTCATCGGGGTTGCTCTCGGACTCGCCATGATTTGGGCCGGTAGAGAACCGAACGCTGTGACAATGGAGGGCGGAGACCTCAAAAGTTCCGAACTCAACGAGTTGATGCAAAACCGGCAGATCGCCAACAATTTTGTGCAAATGGCGGCAAGAGCCGGAATCGCTGACAACGACGAAAGCGAAGCAGCACAACAGGCCCTGACTGAAGCAGCACAGCGGATTCAACAAAATCTGTTCGGATTCAATCGCAATCGAGAAATCACCTCAGAAGATGTTGTCCTCGGTGAAGTCCTCAGACGGGAAGCGACCGAGATGGGGATGTCGATCTCCGATGACGTCGTCAAAAAATTCATCACCAAAATCTCTGGCGGCAAGCTGACCGGTCCTGAATTTTCAAAAATCCGCAAGACGCTCCGTGTTTCAGAAACCTCGCTGATCGAAATTCTACGAGAAGAAATTCTCTCTCAAGAGGCCGCTCGCCTTTTAAGTGACCCAATTTTAAGCAGCCAGACCCCACTGACGCCGCAAAACGACTGGAACTTCTTTCAGAAGCTCCACGTTAAGCAAACCGCAGAGCTTGTCTCAATTCCTGTGAGCAGCTTTGTCTCTGACTCAGTCAAGCCAACAGACGAAGAACTCCAGGCTCTTCTCAACCAATACAACAAAAATCTTCCAGGATTCACCCCGGAAGGTCGCCCGGAAGAGGGTCGCCCTGGCTTCTATCAGATGCCAAAAATGGAACTTGCTTATCTGGAAGCAGTCTTTGATGACATCAAAGCGACTGTCGGCGAAGTGACCGACGAAGAGATCCAGAAACGCTACGAAGACGAATACCTTCGAGAAGTCCCTGATTCTGCTCCTGCAGGAGCCATGCCATCAACAGGCTCGTCAGCGATCCCAGCACCTGCATTGCCCGTACGTCCCCAGACGCCTGAAGCCGCGACCCCAGCCAAAAGCACCGAGGACTCACCTTCTGAAAAGAGTGATGAGAAACCGGCTCCTGCCAAAGAAGAAGCACCTCCAAAAGAGGAGCCTAAGAAAGAAACAACTCCAGAAGAGCCCAAAAGTGAAGCAGCTCCCAAGGAAGAAACAAAACCTGAGCCAGCCAAGGAAACTCCTGAAGCCCCTAAAGAAGCGGCTCCCAAAGAAGAAACTTCCAGCGAACCTGCTGGTGACGAGAAATCACAATCTTCGATAGTCACTCCACTCGGGAAACTTCAATTCGTTTCCCTGCAGGATGACGAAAAGAAAAGCGAAGCCCCGGCTCCTGCAGAAACACCTGAAGATCCAGCAAAAGAAACTGAAGCTCCTGCACCTGAAGCTCCTGCAAAAGAAGCCCCATCGCCTGAAGCACCTGCTGCGAAAGAAGCAGATGCAGAAGATCCTGCAAAAAGTTTAGAAGCGCCTGCAAAGCCAAAGACAGATGCTGAGCAGCCTGCAGAGACTAAAAAAGCAGAAGAAAAGAAAGCAGAACCGCCGAAAGAAGAAAAACCGGAATCGGAAGCTGCACCAGCTGAGGAAAAGAAACCCGAAGCAGGCGACAAGCCGGCAGAAGCCAAACCGGAAATGAAAGCAAATCCGCTCGGTGACGACGATTTACCTCCAGCTCCGGAATCAAATGTTCCAGCCTTGGACGACACTCTCAAAGCTGAGCTCCGCGAGGACATTTTACGTGAACGAACACACGCCAAAATCACCACGCTGATGGACGAGGCCTACGAATTCGTCAGAGACCTCTCCGGAAAATACCGGTTAGGGAAAATCGACGAAAACTACGTCTCTCTCGAAGAGGCAACAAAGCAAATCAAGAAATACGCCGAGGAAAACAACCTCGAGTTTATCGAAACTCCATTCCTGACTTTAAACGAATTGCAAACCTCGGAAGACTATCCGATTGGATCAGCATTTGTGCAATCCTTTGCGGCATCTCGTGGGCTGCAAACTGTTGTGGAACAACTGCAACAGTCAATTCCAACAATGCTGTTCAACGTCAACCAGGCTCGTCGATTCAACTTTGGCGACTTTGGTGCATCCGAAAGTCGGTTTGTTTACTGGAAAACAGGCTTCAAAGAAGCTTACTCACCAGAAACGATCGATGACGAACCGAGCGTTCGCCAGCAAGTCACCAAAGTCTGGCAACAGCAACAGGCTGCTCCCGCCGCCCTGAAACGTGCCGAGGCTTTGCAAAAACTGTTACTGAAAAGTGATAAGCCGATGACAGATGCTCTGGCAGACGAAACCGTCACCGGTGACCCTGACAGCCTCTTTCTCACAGTCCGTGAAACTGGTGAATTCACAATGCTCACCGAAGGTGCTGCTCAGTCCACGAATCCGTTTCAGCCACAACAACCTGGCATGCCCAGGTACTCCAACATCCCGGGAGCAGAAGATGTCGGCGAGCGGTTCTTCAATAAGGTCTTCGAAGACTTGAACGTCGAAGATGTCGGTGTCGCTCCCAATCGTGACGGATCTGCTTACTACCTTGTCCGAATCAAGACCCGAACACCTGATTCTCCAGACGAAGTCAACAAACTGCGCTCAGACTTCCTGAATCAAGGTCAGCAGTTTGCATATCTCTTCCTCGGAGAACAGCTGCGGAATGAATACGCCTTGAACTGGGCACGTGACTTGATGAAAAAATACGACGTGCAATTTCTGGCGAATCAAAGAGACTCGGTCTCACCGGAAGAAAGCTAACGCATTCGCTTTTCTCGTCTCCGTGTAGAACCTTTTCCATCAGGAAAAACAGACTTCACGACGAGTCAGAACGCATCAAATTTTCAAAGCGCAAGAGGCCCAGCCAATTTTGGCTGGGCCTCTTGCAATGACAGAAGCTTCAATGTTTCTCGTGCCGGTGAACAAAACGGATTTTGTCAATGAAATGACGCCTGTCCCCGTAGCTGATCGCAAATCTGATTGCGAATACGTTTTCGAAAGCTGCTTCAGAGGCATCTGAAATGCTCAGACGCGACGCAGCCACATCACCTGATACGGTCCCAATATGACCTCTTCCGAAGTTCCGACGGTAGTTTCGGAGATGAGTTCTTCAAAGAAGCGACCGAGACCGGCGGTCCTGACGACATTGCCTGAAACAGGTTGTTCCTGTTCTGAGAAATTCCCGAAGACAATCACTCGCCCTTCCGCAGAGTGGCGAACGAATCCCAGGACATGTGGGTTCCCGGAGGAAATCAGTTCCATCTGTTGGCCGGCAAATGCAGGGGCCTCTTTACGCAAATGGATCAGTCGACGGATTGAGTTGTACAGGTTGGTGTGGACCATCCCTCCCTGCCCGTTCGAATTTTCCGGCAGCTGAAGATCCTGCAGGTAATCCCATTTCATTTTGGGACGATGAATCCAGCGGCTGTCACTCGATTTGGCGGGGTCTTGTACAAAATCGTAGTCATTCAGGAGCCCCCATTCTTCTCCGATGTATAGCAAAGGAATACCGCCAATACTCAGGGTAATTCCATGCAGTAACAAGATTCGATTGACGGCCAACTCTTTCAGCGTGTCGTCGTTCCTGCTGAAAGCCTGTTCGAGCCCAGCCAGCGATGCCATTGTTCCCGAGATACGCATGTCTCCGGTATCGGCGTTGTACTGAAACGGAACTCCACGAGCGAAGGAATCTGGATACTGACCAGTGTAAAATTTGTTGAGAAACTGCCGATGGTCGTATCCGTTGATCCCAACGGCGGCAGCATCGCCATCATCGAACGTCCAGCCAATATCATCATGACATCGCAGGTAGTTGACCCAGGCTGTTCCACTGGGGATTTTATGACGATGAGACAGCGAGCGGTTGAGGAGTTTGACTTCGCGTGTTGCCAGCGACTCCCACAACAACGCCATTAACGTTGGGTTGTAGGAAAGTTGACACTCCTGAGGTGAGACATACGTGAGGACATCATCGGGAGCGACAATCGCTTCCGATTTGAAGACCATCCCGGGACAGACAAGATGAACAATGGCGTTGTACGCCTGAATGAGGATGTGCGCTTCCGGGCGGTTTTCGCAATTTGTCCCCATCTGCTTCCAGATAAATGCCACTGCATCCAAACGCAGAATGTCGACGCCCATATTTGCGAGGAAGAGCATCTCTTCGAGCATCGAACAGAACACCGCCGGGTTATGGTAATTCAAATCCCATTGAAAGCTGTTGAATGTCGTCCAGACCCAACGCTGCATCCCATCATGCCAGGTGAAATTCCCGCGTGATTCAGTCGGGAAAATTTCTCGCAAAGTCTGTTCATATTGATCTGGCAGAGTTCTGTCTTCGAAGAGGTAGTAGTATTGCTGAAACTCTCGAACGCCAGCCTGTGCCTGCTTTGCCCATTCGTGGTCGTCGGCAGTATGGTTGAAAACGAAATCGAGCGCGAGTGCGATCCCTGATTCGTGGAGTTCGCTGGCGAGTAGCTGCAGATCTTCAATTGTTCCGAGCCGCGGATCAACAGAACGGTAGTTGCTGATCGCATACCCACCATCATTGTTTCCGGGACGGACCGCAAAGAGTGGCATCAGGTGCAGATAGGTCACACCCAGTTTTTTGAAGTAATCAATACTTTGACGGAGCTTGCCGAGGTTCTCGCTGAACAGATCGACATAGAGTGCGCCTCCGATCATCTGTTCAGACTGAAACCAGGAATCGTCATAGATCCTCGACTGATCAGTCTTTAACAGATGGGCTGGGCGATCTGCCCAGGCTTGCGCAGCGACGCGCGCGACCTCTTCCAGATGATAGAAGAAGTCGTACCGTGTTCCATACAAACGGTAAGCAAGACCGAAGATTCGAGGCCAGGAGTTACTGAACCGCTCCTCAAAAGCATGGCGGTCAGCAGGCTCATGACCCGCCTGTTCCCAGATGGAACAGACACGAGGCCAAATTCTTTGGAGACTGAGTTCAGCTTCAAGTTTGAGATCTTCGATCCCGGGGACGTTATTCGAGATCGTCATTCGGAATTTTGATGTGGTCTAAGAAATTGTAGTACTGGATGCCTTCTATAATACCATGCGCGTGTTCAGCTTTTGCAAAGTAGATTCGAGGCAATTTTTTAAGTTTGTTAAGTTCAGGGCTGTGATTACCGACGACAACACCCAATGTCCTGCCCTTGAGCATCCCTTCGTCGTTACCAGAGTCCCCAGCGACCAAAACCTGTTCCGGTGCGAACCCCCATTTGTAGAGTAAGTGTCGCAAAGTATTGCCACTTCCCCCCCGGACAGGAATCACATCCAAATACATCCCCAATGAAAATATGAGGTTTGCCCGCAGCTTGGCTTGACGGAGAATCTTACGAATCTCTGCCGCTTTGGGAGCCAATGTCGTATCAATTTCGTAGCTGATTTTGAAATCAGATTGATTTTCAGCAGATTGCAGACTGAGACCGGGGACATCTTCCAGCACCTTGCGAATTTCGTCAGGCTTCCAATTGAAATCAATCTGCCGTCGCCAGCTGCGGTCCTCAATTTGATCCTCTCCGTAGTGCAATGCCGTCCCGACTGATGTGTCCAAGACATCGGGCATCGGAAGCTTGAGTTTGTGAATCAATTCAAGAGCGTTCGTCAATGTCCGTCCTGTGGCGATTCCGAATCCGATCTTGTCGTTCTCTTCAATAATTTTGGTGAACTCTCGGACTGCCTCTTCATCTCCGGTGAGTGTGTTATCGAGGTCGGTGATAATGAGGCGATCAAATGTCGGAAGTCGTCGTTTTGGGAACGATGATGCGAGAACCGGTTTTTCTGAATACTTCAAAATGTCCTTGAGGTCTCGCAGGTATCGGTCTGCGTGATTGGACCATGAATAGTGCTTGTGTGCTCCCGCAATTCCCTGTTTCGAAAACTCCTCCCACTGCTCGGAATCTGTCAAAATTCGTAACAGGGCATGTTCGATATCCTCCTCATCAAGCGGGTCAATGAGCAGCCCGTTTTGACAGTTTTCAATAATGTCGCGTGGCCCTCCATCGTTGGTTGCAACGATGGGAAGCCCAGTTCCGGCAGCCTCTAAAAGGGTGAGACCGAACGGTTCGGTAAGTGCCGGATTCACGAACACGCCTTGAGTCGAAGCGGCTAGGCGATAGAACTCTGAAACTTCTCCGGGAGCGAGAGTCTTGGGATAAGCAATACTTCCGTAGAGATCGTAGTCATCAATCAGGGAGAGAACATTGTCAAAGATTCGGCGTTCCGGTTTCGTCAAATCAGCGAGTTTTTTCCGAGTCCCCAGAACCACAACCAAGTTTGCCACTTCTCGCAATCGTTGACTTTGGCCAAACACACGAACCAGTGTTTCGAGGTTCTTGCGTTCATCCAGTCTTGCAATCGTCAAGATAACAGGCTTCTCCAGATCACTCAAAAATCGTCCGACCTTGGTACGGACGCTATCGACTGAAGAGTTTGCAGTGGGAGAAAAATTCGTAAGATCCACCCCGGGCGGAATCACTTCCATTCGACTCGGATCATACTGTTCGTAAAGTTTGTACTGCTCTTCTACTTCCTGCGACGTACTGGTCACCACCATCGTTGCGGTTTCCAGTGCGACCTCTTCTGCTTCGATTCGTGTAGAGATGTTATATTTTTTCTCAATGGACTCGGCAGTCGAACCTTTCGCCAAGAGTCGCTCTTGCTTGACGCGGCCAAGTGAATGACCGGTAAAGATGTAGGGGATGTGCAACAGCCGTGCGAGATGTGCACCAGCCAAGCCCGCATCTGCGTAGTGACCATGAATAATGTCGGGCAATCCAGAGCGTTTGAAGTAGCTGAGAGTTTGGTCGGTAAATACTTCGATGTACGGCCAGAGTAGTTCCTTACGCAAGTATTTTTTTGGCCCAAATGGAATACGCACAATTTTGGCATTCTCTGCGATTTGCTCCTCAAGCTGTGCATAATCCGAGCTGACTTTGTCATCAACGATCTGCCGAGTGAGCAGTTCAACCTCTCGGACATCGGGGTGTTTGGCGAGTTCACGTGCTAACTCCAACACATAGATGACCTGACCTCCAGTGTCGGAATCTCGCCCGAGTTCTGGGTTGTCGCCTCGAATGAGACCATGTAGGCTGATCAGAGTGATCTTTGATTTCTGAGAATCGTTTGAAGATTTCGTGTTTGAATTTTTATTCATGATTCTTCATTAAGAGCTGATCCGAAAACCTGGACTGAGCCTCTCATACAATATGAAAGCTATTCATGGCAGTGGTTTGCGGAGAGGAACTCAACCTGACAATGGGAACTGATCTAACAACCTGGACTCTCAATCGCTGAGAAACTCCACATTGGGAAAGATCGCTTCACTGGAGATGATCTTTCATCGATCCGGTTCCACAAAAAGGTTCTTATTGCCTCCTTGAGTAACTTTGTCTAATTCCTGACTTGAAGAGCCCGCGAGGCAGAATCAGACGTTCCCTGCCACGCGGCATTCTTAACTCGGGCTGACTCGATCAAGACAGACCAAGAAGGCCGAAGAAATACATTCAACGACCCTTCTCTTCTAATAATGCAGAATTTGACTCATGAAACAAGCCCTGGCGACTGATCTTGATGGAACATTAATTCCGCTGGAGGGTCATCAGGAGAACCTCCGCGACCTTCAATCATTGAAAAACGAGCTGAATCGCACTCAGATTGAACTGCTTTATGTCACAGGTCGACACTTTGAATCGGTCGCTGATGCCATCGAATCTTACCAACTCCCTCTCCCCGGTTGGGTGATCTGCGATGTTGGAACGACTGTGATGCAACGGACTCCTCAGGGGACATTTGAGCAGCAAGCTGACTACCGAGAGCAATTGGTTTCCCTGACACAATCTTTGCCTCTGCATTCACTCGAACTGCTTCTGGAAAACCTCCCCGGACTTCGTCGGCAGGAAGAGGAAAAACAGGGTGAGTTCAAGCTGAGTTATTATTGCGATGATGCAAACCGAATTGAGATCTCCGAACAAATCAGGCAACTGCTCAGAGAGTCGTCGGCCCCCTACTCATTGATCTCGAGTGCCGACCCTTTTAATGGTGACGGGCTGATTGACCTGTTGCCGCAGAATGTTTCGAAAGCGTACGCCCTTGATTGGTGGACACAGTTTTTTGATTACCCCAAAGAGTCCATTCTTTTCGCTGGAGATTCCGGAAACGACCTCGCTGCCCTGACTGCCGGGTATCGGTCAATCCTTGTTGGAAATGCAGCCCACGAAGTTGTTGAGGAGGTCACTCAAATCAACGGAAAACTGGGGTTCCACGATCGCCTATTTCTTGCCGAATCTTCAGCAACCAGTGGAGTCCTCAGCGGTTGCCATCACTTTGGAATTTTCGGAAAGACATCCGATCCAAACACAAAAACTCTGTAGTCCATGAGTCTCAAACATCAGTCTCATCGAGAGCATGTTCACGGTTGGTCATGTCCATGGTTGGTCAGCAGAAATTTCGTCCCCCTGACGGTGACTCACCGGAGGCTAACAACAGGAATACTGAAGACTTAAGCGTCACATACCCTCACAAGTTGACGAGTATTGAACGCGTGGCGTCAACTGTTGATGTCAACAAGGTGAAATCAGGCTCAATCATCATAAGTAGCACTTTAAGGCCATTCGGTCAGCAAAGAGAGATCCGGATGTTCAAGCATGCCGAATGGCGATTTCAGTAGCGAGTCGATTTCGAGATGCCCCGATTGAGGGTGAACTGCGATTAAGCCAGATTCCATTTGATGAAAGAGATCTGGATGATTTCTCAACGATTGCTCCTGGAGTTGTCTCGGAAAGATGCTGAGTCCAGCGAAGTAGTGATGTCCATTTCGCTCAACGTGTTCAATCCCCAGACACGCTGCCATCGTAAGATCCTGCAATAGGGCGACCGGCCCAAGATTCGCGAGATCTTCTCCCGATAAAATTGCACATCGCCCCTCAAGCTCCGTCTTGTGAATCGTGGCAGCGTTCAACAATCCTTTCGTGATCCCTTTGCAATTTTTGTGACTGGTTCCTGAGTATCCCAGGCTCAGCGCGGTCGGCAAGCTCCCGAGGTCAGCATCTGACTCATCAATAATCATTGGAGGGGCGTCAGGCCAATTCTGAAGCGCAGCCTGCACATCTTCATTGAGTGACCAATCACGATGAAGCGGTTGCTCAACAAACAAAAGTCCATGCTGAAAGAACGCCGAGAGACGTGTGTCGCTCAAATGAAATTCGTAGTCATCACGAAAATGATTGATGTCTCGATAGTTCTCATTTCCGTCCATCGTGAATTGAAATGGACCTTGCAGCTCGTCTTGAAGAATCGATGAAATTGCAAGCAGTCGCTCTCGATCTTGATCGCGATTCCCGGAGAGTTTGATCTTGAAGGAACTAAGACCGTAACTTCGTAGCGTGGCGACGAGTGAGTGCGGAAGACCATCGTCGACACGATCTTCATCGAGAATTTCGGAGTCCGTCAGCGGGTCGCCCATTCCGATAGTATGCCGGAGCTGAATCGTTTTTGATGTCTCACTGGCAACAATGTCGCATGGCGAGAGTCCCTGCAACTCAGGCCGAATCGCTGCCAGATCGATCTCCAGCCGATTTGAAATCAGCAGTTGATGTAGTGTCAACTCGGTGGCGCGACAGATTGCATCAATGACAGCCCGTTCGATCAGGCTGACGCCGAAATTCGCCAGGAGAGAGGCAATCCCCTGCTCTTTCGCCCAGAGATTTTGTGAAGCGTAAAGCTCTTGCCACCATTCGAAAAACGAGGGGACCGGGCCGACGTCCATCGCACTCGTTGCAGCATGTGCAATGACGCTGAGCATTTCCGGGAGATCTTCGGTCTCGTAATCGCTATCTGGGTTCTTTGTGAACCACTTTGGTGGCAGAAGGTCCGCGCTTATGCCGATTGAACGCTTGCCTGCGAAATCAATTTCCGCCTTCACAAACAGATGTGGAACCTCCGTCATGCTGGCGATTCCGTATCGAAACGGAAATCGCGTTTTCAGTTCATGTCGATAAAATCGAACGGACTGGACTTTGAGCATACTCGGATTCCAATTGTCATTCAGCGAGTCCCCAGCAAAGCGAGCGGTAGATAATCAGCGACTCGTCGCCGGCACTTCGAGTCCGCGCGACGAGATGCTGGTCAAATTTTCTACTGCTCACCCAAGTGAACGGCTGGGTTAAAATTCTGCCAGCGGTCGCTGCCAGATCGCCTTGAGTTCGTCGATCTTTTCGTTGATGAGCGTGTTGCCTGCGGAGTCTTTGATGATGACTGCGGATGAACCAGTCACAGTTCCCAGATGCGTTGGCGTTGGTAGCCCACGATCCGTGAATGCCTGATTGATTCTGGCAACGTTTTCTTCGGTCACTTCGATCACAAAACGAGTGTTACTTTCCGAGAACAGTGCGATGGTTGCCTCATCTCCGGAAGAGTCGAGTTTGACATCGACGCCGAGTCCGCCAGCGAAGGCCATCTCTGCAACCGAAACCGCAATGCCACCTTCACTGACATCGTGACAACTTCGAATGGCTCCAGAGCTCACGCACTGATGAACGGCAGCAAAGACTTTCGGAGCCGTTTCAAGATCGACCTTCGGAACTATTCCGTTTTGATTCCCAGTGACGACATTGAAGTGAGAACCACCAATTTCATCTTTAGTTTCACCAACCAAAAGCAGGACGTTCCCGGATGCTTTCAGATCCATGGTGATGCACTGCTCAATGTTTTCCACTTGCCCCAAAGCTGTGATGAGCAGCGAGGATGGAATCGAAATCGTCTTCTGATTTCCTTCGTCGTCGTAGCTGAATTCGTTGTTGAGCGAATCTTTCCCACTGACGAACGGGGCGGAATACGCAATGGCAACGTCGTGGCAAGCCAGTGCCGCCCGGACAAGTGAGCCGAGAGTTTCCGGGCGTTCGGTATTGCCCCAACAGAAGTTGTCGAGGATGGCGATGCGATTCGGATCGGCCCCGACAGCGACACAATTTCGGAACGCTTCATCAATAGCTGAAGCAGCCATCCAATACGGATCACAGTCACCCAGGAAGGGATTCATCCCACAGGAGACGACGAGTCCTCGTTGTGTAGTCAGATCAGGACGGACAACAGCAGCATCCGAAGGACCGTCGTTCGCAATCCCGACCAACGGTTTGACGACGCTGCCGCCCTGAACTTCGTGGTCGTATTGCCGAATGATCGATTCCTTCGAGCAGATGTTCCAGGACCCCAGAATCTTCTTCAACACGTCACCATGTTGAAATTCCAGTCCTGTGAAATCGGTCTGCGTTTCTTTCGGAGGGTGATACCTCGCCTCTCGCACGACTGGTGGACGACCATCGTGCAACAACGACATGGGGAGATGCCCGACGACTTTGTCTTCGTACTTGAGGACAAGATCTTTCGTGTCGGTGAAGCGTCCCAGAATGCTTGCCTCTACACCTTCAGAGGCACACAAATCGTGAAACGCCTGCCAGTTGTGTTCCGGGACCGACAAGACCATTCGCTCTTGAGCTTCACTGATCCAGATCTCGGTGTAAGAGAGTCCGCTGTATTTCAAAGGGGCCTTTTCGAGCCAGACTTCCGCTCCGGTCTCTTCACCCATTTCGCCGACAGCACTACTGAATCCGCCAGCTCCGCAATCTGTCACAGCGTTAAAGAGTCCCTGGTCGCGAGCATCTAACAGGACATCCTGGACCATTTTCTCGGTGATGGGGTTTCCAATTTGAACAGCCCCGCCGGAAAGATCTTCACTTTCGTGCGTCAGTTCAGCTGAGGAGAAGGTCGCTCCGTGAATTCCATCGCGACCGGTTCGTCCGCCGATAGAAACGATGTAGTCACCGGGGATCACTTCTTTTTCGCTCATCCCTTTGGGGATCATCGCGATGTTCCCACAATAGACGAGTGGGTTTCCGAGATAGCGTTCATCGAAGTAAACCGCACCGTTGACGGTCGGGATTCCCATCCGGTTTCCGTAGTCTCGCACCCCTGCAACGACTCCGTGCATCACTGTCCGCGGATGCAATACTCCGGGTGGAAGGTGATCGAACGGGGTATCGGGAGGAGCGAAACAGAAAACATCGGTGTTGCAAACCGGGCGTGCTCCCATCCCTGTCCCGAGAGGGTCACGAATGACTCCTCCCAATCCGGTATTGGCACCACCATAAGGCTCCAACGCACTTGGGTGGTTATGTGTCTCGACTTTAATGCAAACATCTTGCTTGTCGTCAAAGAAGACAATCCCGGCGTTGTCTTTGAAAACACTGACACACCAATCATCCGCACCTAAGTTCTTACGGATGGTTTGGGTCGCTGCAAACACTGTCTCCTTCAGCATGTTCTCAAAACGCTTTTCGCCATTCTCATCGACATAGGCGATTCGGCCTGCGAGAGTTTTATGAGAACAGTGCTCACTCCATGTTTGAGCGATCGTTTCTAATTCAATGTCAGTTGGGTCGCGGTCAAGCTCTTGGAACTTGGCGCGAATTGTTTGCATTTCATCCAGGCTGAGATACAGCTGCCCTTCTCGACTCTGACGCATCAACGCATCATCATCCATCTCTCGAATGGCAACGTGTTTCAGTTCAAATTGATAGTCACCACCCACAAACAAGCTATCGAGTTGAAGCGGTCCGTCGAGGACACGTTCGATGGAGTCGTTCGATAAAACTCGAGTCGTGAAGCGTTCCACCTCCGCAGCATCGGAATCGGCATTGATCCAGTATTTTCGGCAGGTCGCAACCCCTTCCGCTTTAACGCCGAGGTTTTTCAGGGCGTCTAACGCCGTCCGACCGACATTATCTGTCACTCCGGGTTTGAAGAGAACGTTAAAAAGCCGTTCGCCACCCTGTTTGGGGTCGGTCGGATCAGGAAGCTGACGAATGACTGCTTGTTCGACAACAGCATCGCTGAGCAAACTTGCAGCTTGGGCAGCGCTGGTTTCGTCCAGATTTCCTTCGATGAGGTACGAGCGAGCCGTTCGGATTTGCCGAATGGAATTCAGATTTCGAAGTTGACATTCCACCAAAGCAAGCTGACCTTCGCGGTCAACTTCACTTCCGAGGGGCGTCATCTCAATTTCCCAAAGCATGGTGTTTCCCAGCAACAATGGTGGTTTTTAGCAACGTAAATGAGCCGTTATCAGGCATCGTAATCCATCTTGAACACGCAGCGAAGCGTGTTGAGGCCCAGCAAAATAAAATTCCGATGTTTCTCAAGTTTTGGTTTGCAAAATAATTTTTCATTACGTGCAAGAAATGTTTTTCTTTTTTTGACATTTTCTCGAATTCAATTCATTTAATCAGGAATGTGACTGTTGCAGAGATATGTTTTTGACGGTTGGATGACGCACAGATTCAGACTTGTGCGAACTCCCGAAATGGCAAACCCGTTGTGAAGCGGGGACGCAAAGCCGTGGATCTTGCAATTGAGGCAAGACAGCCTGGCTACCGAAAGATTGTTCGTACCGATCCGAAAACTGATGCAACCAGGAATCTTCTCGTCTCCCCTGAGATAACGCATCCAAGTTTTCGGGTCAGCACTCAACAAAGGCTGACTCTATGAAAAGTCCTCAATGGTGGTTACGCGCCCACCCTCTTCGCGCGGTTGTACATCGAACCAGGTTTCTTCGAACCGCATCCCGAAAGGAGGATGACCCGCCCCCCCGACGCGGGGCATTCATTGTCCTCACAGCTTTCTGCCTCGTCGCCTGCTTTGCATTCGTTTCGCTGGCAATCGACATTGGCTATCTCGTATTAACCAAAACTCAGCTACAAAACGCTGTCGATTCCGCTGCCATCGCTGCTGCTCAGGAAATCACAGAAGCAATCAAAACGGCCCCCGAGGATGTCGAAAACATCACTCTCTATGCCGAAGAAGCTGCCCGGGAAGTAGCTCGACAGATTGCGGAACTGAACGAGACCTACATCAATAAAGAGATTGATGTCATTTTTGGAGCCCGGATGCTCAACGAAGAGACCGGTCAATATGAAGTGAACTGGGGTGTCCATCCTTCGAATGTTGTGAAAGTCGTCGCTCGTCGAAACAACGAAGACTCCACTGCTCCGGACGGGAAGCTCGCTTTATTCTTCGCGGGTGTGACAGGAGACAAATACGCAAAGCTCCAGGCCGAAGCGATCGCCTACGTGGAAGCCCGCGATATTGTTGTCGTCCATGACTTCTCTCGATCCATGAACTTCGACAGTTACTTCAACGATGAAGCAGCGGCACACTTGAGTAAATCAC
This sequence comes from Thalassoglobus sp., assembly GCF_048270125.1. Lineage (NCBI taxonomy): Bacteria > Pseudomonadati > Planctomycetota > Planctomycetia > Planctomycetales > Planctomycetaceae > Thalassoglobus > Thalassoglobus sp. The sequence goes on from NZ_JBLWTN010000018.1 coordinate 37,422, forward strand.
AAATTGAGAGCAACCTCGGCCTCGTTTGGTCTGATCTCGGCCTTTCCCTGGGAAACATGGCATTTTCCCCACAATATCTTTCATTGGGAAGAACGACAAATGGCATCACGACCGGAGTGACCTTCAAGTACGATGACTGCACTGTGACAACATCAAGCACTTTGCGAAGCGTCAAAATTCGCTACACCGATGGCGGCGAACGTACTTTCAGTGGCCTAAGTGGGCAAACAGCGAACCTGGATGGATCGAAAGACATTGCAACTGTTTGGATCACTTCTGAAGGGCCTCCCGGCGATTTCGTTGTTTCAAACTCCGGAATCGATGTCACTTTCCCCAATGATCGCCTCTCCGCAACGACCAACTCTCCCGACCCAATCCGGGAATTGTACGTCGGCTTTACGGACAACTCAGACGACTATGTCTCGTTCGGAAGTGGAGGTCCGCTGACGTATGAGTACACATCGACCAAAACCATTGATTACGTTTATGTCGAGGTCCAGGATGGTCGCTCCTTCTGGTATTACTTTGATGCCCCAGACGGAGAAAACCCAAATGTCGTCGAACGATATGACGACACCAACTCAGCAGTGAAGCAAGCCTTCGAACTGACCGGTTCCTATCCTTATCCGGGTGGGAGTTGGGATAGTTTCATCAATCACTGCCGCAATGGTTCTGAACTGGCTGCGAATGGATACCGGGAAATGTATGGCGGTCTCACCTGGACTGACTACACTCTGCGACACCAATCAGGACACTGGGAAACACCAGATTTGTGGAAAACACGTCACTACCCTTTCCATGCAATCAAAGAAGGACACTTCCTGTTCTGCAATTTCCTCGACAAACTCGGTTTTGGTGATCAACTCGGAATGGTCAGCTACGACACAAACCATCGTCGCGAAGACTATTTAAATGATCCCGACCCTGCGATTCCGGTCGTCGATATCCGACATGATCCAATCACACATGATTACTACGCATTGAAAGACCTGATGGCGTATCGACAAGCTGCCCATTATTCCTATGCGACCAATATGGGTGGTGGATTGAAGGATGCGATCTCGCTGCTCGACGATGCGAAACGTGATGGTGCTCGTCCGACGATTCTTTTGATGACCGATGGAAACACAAACACCATCGACTCAGGAGAAGACACATCCTTGCCTAGCGGTTGGAATTGGGATGAGATGCTTGACTACGACGGAGACGGGAACGCTGACTACTCAACATCGAGCAGTCAGAAGCGGTACGTACTCCGCCTGGCTTATCAAGCAGTTGAGTCCGATTACACCATCCATACGATGGCTGTGGGTATCGATGCAGACCGAGACCTGATGCGAGCGATCGCTCACATCGGCAAAGGACACTTTATTGATATTCCAGGTGGAGTGAGCGTCAGTGATATGACGGCTGATGTCGAAGCAGCATTCCACAAAATCGCCTCCTTCGTCCCCTCGGCAAAACTGATGTACGTGGAAGAGTAACATCCAACTCTCAACGACCTTCCCAAAGAGAGTCTTCGACCTGTTCGAAGGCTCTCTTTTTTCGTTTTCAAAATCACTGGTTAAAAACTTTTTAATAAAAGTGACATAACTCACTTTTTTTATTTGCAAAATAATTCACTGCACACGCGGGGCGAAATTTCACAATATATCGCGATTTTTTGTTGCCAATTGATTTTGACGTCATGCTTCACAAAAACAGGGGGTAGATTTTTCAATATTGTGAATTCGGACAACAGTGCATTTCCTCCCCCGCCGCTTCGGAAATGAAGATGCCTTCGATTCTCACACTCATCAATCACATGTGGGCCAAGACATTTTACAAAGGGGAAAGTATGTCAATTCGGCCTTCCGGTGTAATCTTCTCAATTTCCATCGTTTTGGGAGCTTTGCAGGCAAACTTATTTGCTGAGCAAACATTTGAGGAACTTATTGCAGATGCTCCACCGATTCATCGCGTGGAAGAAGACTGGGAATTCGTGGTCGCCAATCCAGATCCGACACTCGACATCCCTCAAGTTGTGACAGTTTTCGGCCCCACGAACGCATCGTTCGACACACACACCGTTTTCGAGCTGAACCACGGTACTCTGCCAAGCTTCGGGGAAGGTGGAATGCAGCTTCAGGTATGGTTCTCGGACTACCTTCTAGGCTATTACCGACACCAGGCCCCGACCGAATTTTCCACAATTAATGAGAAGGTCACGTACACCACGGCGACATCGATTAATGGCCGTTACCTCCACATGGAGGTCATCAACGGAAACTCAATCACTTTCGGGACGTTCGGGACAGACAATTCTCTTCGCGCACGTTTGTACACAAATCGTGACGATCTAAACCCTTACCACCCGAACAACTCCGTCAAACATTCACGGGTCACTTTTGGTGCAAATCGGGTTTCGTACTTCAGACGTAACGAAATCCGTTTTTACGATGCAGATGGAAATCTCTACGCAAAAAGCGAAGATGACGTCTACATCCACCTGCTTCAATGACATCAAACTGAAACCACTTGCAACAGGGAAGTGTTCTGACTTTTCTTTCATTGAATGTCCTTGAAACAATTCGGAGTAATAGATGCTGATTCGATTCCAGAAATATGTTGGCATCCAGCATGTCGACCAGCAGAGACGCGGATCCGTGATGATCCTGTCTCTCGGCTTACTCATCATGCTTTTTGCTTTTACCGCATTTGCTGTAGATATTGGCTACGTCACGTTAACTCGCGCCCAACTTCAAAAAAGTGCTGACGCTGCTGCCTTGGCTGCCAACCTTGAGTTGTACGATGGCTGGGGAGTCAGCGCGACGAAAACACCATCTCAAGTCGCTGCTGCCGCGAAAGCCGCTGCGGTCTCCGTAGCTGCAAGCAACGAAGCAGGTGGATTACAGTCCACGTATATTAACCCGAACACTGATGTCCGTTTGGGGCAACGTCAGTGGGATGACGTAAATGACCAGTGGGTCATCTCGTGGGGCGTCGCGCCTTACAATGTCGTTGAAGTAACGACTCGTCGTGACAATTATGGAAGCACAAATGGAGATCAGCCTCTGAACTTGTGGTTCGCTCCGGTCATTGGACCAAGGAATGCGACGGTCTCAGTCAGCTCTATCGCTGCCCTTCAGCCAGCAACGAAAACACGCAAAATCCCCGGACGAAATGTCGACGTTTTGCCCTACGCTCTTGATGTGCAAACCTGGGACGCCATGCTGAACGGCTCTGGGGCTGACAATTTCAGTTACAACCCAGTCACAGGAGCTGTCACCTCAGGATCTGATGGAGTCCTGGAAGTAGATCTCTATCCGTATGGGAACAAGAACCTCCCTTCAGGAAACCGCGGAACAGTCGATTTTGGTCATGCAGGAAACAGCACAGCTGACATCTCTCGACAGATTGTGCATGGGTTGAACGATGACGACCTTTCCTACTTCGGGGGAGAACTCGACTTTGAGGCGGTTCCAATGTCAATCAACGGAGACACCGGAATTAGTGCCGGAGTCAAAGACGAGTTGACATCCATTATCGGCCAACCTCGAATGATTCCGCTCTTTTCTGAGGTTTCCGGCCCAGGAAACAATGCGATGTATACAATCGTCAAGTTTGTCCCAATTCGCATTGTCTATGTCAAACTGACTGGAAAACCATCTAACAAAAAAGTTTGGATTCAACCTGCAATTTTTAATGACCCCACAACAGTCGCGGGTGATACAGTCATCACTGAAGACTCCATTCTGACCGGAGCAGCCATCGTTCATTAGAGCATTTATGATGCTTGTCGTGACCTTGTAGAACGCGCTTCACCAGTGAGATTGCTGTTCTCCACGAGGCACAACCTGAACACGAACCGAAAAAGGCGATAGCGCATTTCCAATGCTCGTCGCACCCGCAAGAAATCGTTGTCCTGACTTCATTGACTGCTCACACGATGCAGAACGTGAATGCCAACTCGAAAATGCCCTAGAAAGTGATCTCATGCAACGAACTCAAAACCAGCCACTCCGCAAACGATCAGGAAGTGCAATTGTCGAAACGGCTTTCATGCTTCCAATCCTCCTTGGTGTCACCTTTGGTGTTGTTGAGTTTGGACGAGCATTAATGGTGTCCAACCTCATTACGAACGCCGCACGAGAAGGGGCACGTTTAGGAATCGTCAAGGATACGACAACAGCAGAAGTGAAAGCGGCTGTTGTCGACCAGGTTCAAAGAACGGTCGGGACAACAATTCCAACATCAAGCGTGATTGTGACCGTTACCCCATACTCAAATAATCCAGACCCAAATAACGAAACCGCAGATGCGATGACGCGAGATTTAGTCGTCGTCGAAGTCAAAGTCCCTTACAACGACGTGGGGTACTTCTTCCGGTATCTCGCAAATATCGACTTAAAGGGGCAAGCAGCCATGCGTCATGAATAAGGGAAACTGCGAGAGTCGTTTGCTTTCCCGTGTGCCCGTTTAGAGCACTTTGCTCGACCGTGTGACCATGCAAAACGCTTTTCACCTGTAAAATTACTGTTCACCACACGAGGCAGAACTTAAAGACCAATATTGGATTTGCTCTAGCTGAGTCGATCCCCATACTGCTCTTCGTAATACGACAGGTAATCCCCGGATCGGATGTTGTCGACCCACTCTTCGTTGTTGAGATACCAGTCGATGGTTTCCTGGAGGCCCTGCTCAAAAGTGACCTCGGGAGCCCAGTCCAGTTCGGTTTCCGCTTTGCGACAATCAATCGCATACCGCTGATCATGCCCTGGCCGATCATTAACGTAAGTGATCAATGACTCCGGCTTGCCGAGCAGTTTCAGAAGCAACTTAGTGAGAGCGATGTTCGTCATCTCCGTACGACCGCCGAAGTTGTAGACCTCTCCAATACGACCTTTTCTTAGCGTCGCATCAATTCCACGACAGTGATCCAACACATGAATCCAGTCGCGCACATTCTCCCCCGTTCCATAAACCGGCAAAGACTGATCGTTTCTTGCATTCGAAATGAAGAGCGGAAGAAGTTTCTCTGGAAACTGATACGGACCATAGTTGTTCGAACAACGAGTGATCAGTGCCGGGAAATCGAATGTATGCACATACGACCGGACTAACATGTCCGCTGCAGCTTTCGAAGCGGAATATGGGCTGTTGGGTGCAAGTGGTGTCGACTCGGTAAAGAAGCCTTCATCACCAAGAGATCCGTAGACTTCATCAGTCGAAACCTGCAAAAAGCGAGAGACCTGATGAGCCCGGCAACTATCGAGCAGCGTCAAAGTTCCATTCACATTCGTGGTCACGAATGGGGTCGAGTCAAGAATACTGCGATCGACGTGACTCTCAGCTGCAAAGTTGACGACGGCGTCCGGTTTGGATTCTTTCAGGACAGCGTCAACAAACTCGCGGTCGCAAATGTCTCCACGCTGAAATTGATACCGCTTATTCCCTTCCAGATCAGCCAGATTCGCAAGATTGCCCGCGTAAGTCAGCTTGTCGAGATTTGTAATCGAGAGTTCCGGGTACTCTTCGAGCATGAGTCGAATAAAATTCGAACCAATAAAACCGCAGCCACCGGTCACTAGAAGTCGGTTCATTGTCATCACTTATTGAATTCAATTGAAGCCAGTCAATGACTGGCAGAGATATGAGTCTTACAGATCAAAATCGACGCAGGGACCGCGATACTTTGTCAAGAAATCAAGATTTCGATACCGTCAACGATTCGCAATTCCGCCACCGGTGAATTCCCAGTGGAAGACGAACTCCCTGCCCAGGTTCCCTACTCTAGACCCTCAACCCCCAACTCTCAACAATACCCCCATGCATATTGCAATCATTACAGCAGGTGGAGCGGGAATGTTCTGTGGGTCGTGCATGCACGACAACACCTGGGCACGCGCGCTCATGCAAGCCGGTCATGAGGTTTCTCTCATTCCGACATACACCCCGATCCGGGTCGATGAGCACAACGAAAGCTCTGATCGGGTCTTCGTAGGCGGTATCAACGTCTACTTAAACAGTAAATCAGGCCTTTGGCGAGGCCTTCCCCGCTTCATGAAAAGCTGGCTCGACAGGCCAAGCGTCATCCAAATACTCACCAAGCGAGCCATCAGCAATGATGCCAGCGAACTCGGAGAACTCGCACTTTCAATGCTCAGCGGAGACTCAGGGCCGCATCGCGCCGCATTCGAAGAACTTGATCGCTATGTGAGTGACTCTCTCAAACCAGATGTGGTGATTTTCAGCAACGCCCTGCTCTCCGGAGCTGTGCGGCAACTCAAAGAACGGTTCTCCGGACCGATTCTTTGCGTCCTGCAGGGTGACGATGTTTTCCTTGACGGGCTGAATGAGAAGTACCGGCAGCAAGTGATCAGCGAAGTTTCGCAGCGAGCCCAGGACTTCGACGGCTTTCTCACTCACAGCCAGTTCTATCGCGACTACATGTCAAAATACCTGAATCTCCCCGTCGAAAAATTTTCGGTATTGCCGTTGGGAATTGATTTCACCGGCCACTATGGATTGCCCAAACTTCGCCAACCTGCCCCGTACACAATCGGCTACTTTGCACGCGTTGCTCCCGAGAAAGGAGTGCACCATCTTGTTAACGGATTTGTCGAACTTCGCCGAATCATCCCGGACGCACAACTCAAGGTCGGTGGCTTCCTCGGACCTCAATTTCAAAAATACCTGAATGACGCCTTCGCCTCTGCCGGAGAGCACGCATCCGCAATCGAATACATCGGCAGTCCGCAAACCCACAAAGAGAAGGTTGAATTCCTGAACTCCGTCGATGTCCTCTCCGTCCCGACCGAGTTCCTCGAACCGAAGGGGATCTACGTCTTAGAGGCACTTGCCAATGGGGTCCCCGTCGTTCAGCCAAGACATGGTTCATTCCCCGAAATCATCGAAGCAACTGAAGGTGGACTGCTGGTCACGCCGAAAGATCCCGCAGCCTTAGCTGAAGGATTAGCTGAGCTGCACGAATCATCTCGCCGAATCAAATTCGCCAAACGTGGCTGGGAACAAGTCCGCTCAGCCTACAGTCCCGAAGCAATGGCAGCCCGAACAACAGAGATTCTGGAACAGGCGATGAGCACAAAGTCGGAATAGCGTCAGATCCGACGTGCTGGCCCATTGGCGGTTGCTGTGATGGACATTCTCCCCACGCCCCTCTCCTGCTCCAGCTGATTCACGAGAGAAGAAATCTCTTTGGCAGATATTTTTGTTCTCTGCGATCGCTTGAATTCTGCTGGGAAACAACGGGTGGGCAGAAATCTGATGTTTCTGCTAATTGCATTGCGTGATATTCTGCGAAAAAGACCGCTTTTCACTTGGGAACGCTCGCAACAACTCTGAGATCACCGTTCTTCTCTGGGAGAACGATCACTTTTCAGGTTTTGTTAGGCGAACAAATACTCATTGTCCGGTATTGCATGAAGAACTTGTGTTGTCTGAAGAGATTTTTTGATGAGTCCAACTGAATTAGCCACCCCCGAGAACAAAGCTGATGAAATCGAGACCGCATCCCAACGGGAAGGTTCACTGTCATCCGTAAGCTTTCTTAGCTTGATGGTGACACAATTTCTGGGAGCGTTCAATGACAATTGTTTTCGCTGGCTGGGCGTAGCGATTGCTGCCTCGGTGATGGACAAATCCCGCGCAATCGGGATCGGAACGATCTGCCTGACAGTTCCATATCTGATCTTTACACCAACCGCAGGTTGGCTGGCGGACCGGTTTCGGAAACGATCTGTGATCATTGGGTTCAAGATCGCGGAAATCTTCATCATGCTGTTTGGACTGCTTTCGATTCTCTACGGAAACGTCTGGATGCTGTTTGCTACCACGACGCTTCTGGGCGTTCAAAGCTCGCTGTTTGGTCCTTCGAAGTTTGGAACAATTGCTGAAATCCTTCCCACACGACTCCTTTCCAAAGGAAACGGACTGATGGCGATGATGACAATCGTCGCTGTCGGAACGGGAACGTTTTGCGGGTTCGCATTATTCGGATTGAGTCAGCCGGTGCTTGGCTCGGGAGATTTTTCAAAACTGACACTCATCTCAGCGGTCATGCTCGGCTGTGCGATTGTGGGGACTCTCTCCAGCCTGTTGATCGAATCGGTTCGCCCCGCTGATCCAACTCGCAAACCATCATTAAACCCTGTCGTTGATATCGTCCCGGCTTTGCAATCGCTGTTTGCCGACCCCCGACTCATTCGGACATCGATGGGGATCGCCTTCTTCATGTTTCTGGCATCTTTGGCGCAACAAAACATTCTGCCTTACGGCGAGTTGGTGTTAATGCTTGAGCCAATCGATGTCGGAATTCTGTTTGGAATTCTCATCGCCGGAGTCGCCTGCGGAAGTGTGCTCGCAGGGGTTTGGTCGGAAGGGAAAGTCGAGCTGGGGATTGTTCCGATTGGAGCCTTCGGCATCATCGGCAGTACACTTCTGGTCTTCATCGCTGGCAGCTTTTTTGAACCAGGACTGGAACACCCCAAGCAGCAGTTTGCGTATTGGGGTTCGTGCATCGGACTGTTCCTGCTGGGAGCCAGTGCCGGATTGTATGATGTTCCACTGGAAGCGTATCTCCAGTTTCGCAGCACGCGAAAAAATCGTGGTACGGTTCTCGCCGGGAGCTATTTTATCTCGTATGTCTTCATTGTTTTTTCCGCAGGACTGTTCATGTTGATGAACAATGCCCTGGGGATGACGCCGTCACAGATCTTCCTCTTTTGTGGCCTGATCACAGTCCCGGTCGTCATTTACATTCTCTACCTGTTACCCGATTTAACATTCCGTTTTGGAATGTGGTTATTCACTCACACTCTTTACAAGTTGCGAGTCTTCGGAAGAGAGAACCTTCCCGGAAAAGGGGCTGGATTGATTGTCGCGAATCATGTCTCGTTCGTTGATGGCGTGCTGATGATGATCACTTCGTCGCGGATGATCCGCTTCATCATTTACGCAGACTTCACCGAGATGCCGCTCTTGCGTCGACTGGGACAGATCATGAGAGTCATCCCCATCGATGCCAGCAGAGGACCGAAGGAACTGGTCCGTTCGATTCGAACAGCGAAGGACGCGATCAAAAATGGAGAGCTCGTCTGTATCTTCGCGGAAGGCCAACTGACAAGAACCGGACAGATCCAACCATTTCAGCGAGGAATGATGAAAATCATTCAGGGAAGCGACGCCCCGGTGATCCCGGCATACCTTCATGGGCTCTGGGGAAGTATTTTCAGTTGGCGGGGCGGAAAATTATTTTGGAAATGGCCCAAAAGATGGAGACTTCCTGTTGATGTCCATTTTGGAGCCCCCATGCACAATGTCAAAGGACCTGTCGAAGTTCGGCAAGCGGTTGAACAACTTGGAGCAGAAGCAGTGAAAATGGACAGCGAACGTCACCCCATCCCAGCGCAGCGATTTATTCGTCACTGCAAATCTCATAAGAGTGCGATCAAAGCGGTCGACTCGGCAAAAACGAGCCTCACAGGTGGCAAGTTATTGGCGGCAGCACTCGCATTCCGCCGTATCCTCAAACGTAAAATTCTCGACAAGGATGAAAAGAATTTCGGCTTGCTGCTCCCCCCCTCAGTCGGCGGAGCTCTGGCGAATATGGCTGTCGCTCTGAATGGCCGAGTCGGTGTGAATCTCAACTACACTCTCTCTGAAGATGTACTGAATTTCTGCGTGAAAAAAGCAGGTCTGAAGCACGTCCTCACTAGTCGAAAATTTCTGGAGAAGAAACCTTATACGCTCGAAGGAGCAGAGTTTGTTTTCCTGGAGGATCTCAAGGAGCAGATCACCACGAAAGACAGGTTGCTCGCTGCGGCCGCTGCATATGCGATGCCTGCCAAGATGCTTGAATCGATCCTGGGACTGAACAAAATTGATCCGCAGGAAACACTCACAATCGTCTTTACTTCCGGATCGACCGGCGAGCCGAAGGGTGTTGTCCTCTCGCATGCCAACGTAGGTTCAAATATCGAGGCGGTTGATCACCTCCTCAATCTGAATGAGAAAGATGCGATCATCGGTGTGTTGCCATTCTTCCATTCATTCGGTTACACCGCCTGCATGTGGTTGCCGATGTGCTACAACGTGCGAGGCGTTTATCACTTCAATCCACTCGATGCGAAAGTGGTCGGTCGACTCTGCCAGGAAAATCAGGCAACGATCCTGATGGCAACGCCGACGTTCCTGAAGATGTACCTCAGACGCTGCGAGAAAGAAGAACTCCAATCACTCGACTTGATTGTCGTCGGCGCCGAGAAACTTCCGATCGATCTGGCGACACAGTTCGAAGCAAAATTTGGCGTCTTGCCAACCGAAGGATACGGAACCACAGAGCTCTCTCCCGTCGCCGCGGTGAACATTCCCGACCACAGGTCCCAAGATATTTACCAGCAAGGGACCAAGCTCGGAACTGTCGGCCGACCGCTCCCCGGAGTGACAGCCAAGGTGGTCAATCCCGACACTCGAGAAGACCTCGGCATCGAGAAAGAAGGTCTACTTCTCATCAAAGGCCCGAACGTCATGTGCGGGTATCTGGATGATCCTGAAAAGACAGCTGAGGCGATTCACGACGGCTGGTACAACACCGGCGACTTTGCTTCCATCGATAACGAAGGGTTTGTTTCAATCACTGGACGGCAAAGCCGATTTTCAAAAATCGGTGGAGAAATGGTCCCGCATATTAAAATCGAAGAGGAACTCTCGCACATTTGCGAAATGGGCGTCGAATGTGAAGGAGAAATTCTTCTAGCGGTCACATCAATCCCCGATGAGCGTAAGGGCGAACGCCTCATCGTGCTACATCGGCGTTTGAACAAACCGATTGAAGAGGTCCTGAAGGAACTCGCAACGAAAGGGCTTCCGAACATCTGGTTGCCGAACAAAGCTAGTTTCCTTGAAGTCGACAGCATCCCAATCCTCGGAACGGGTAAACTCGATTTACGAGGAATCAAAATGGTGGCAGAACAAAAATTCTGTTCCGTCGATTCAGAATGAGTAAAACCGCAGCGAACAGAATCCATGTTGTGATCCCAGCTGCCGGAGTCAGCCGGAGAATGGGACAACCGAAACTGTTGATGCAGCTGAACGGCGAGACGCTCATCGAGCGTCTTGTCCGACAGCTCTCAATGTTTCAATTCGCCTCGATTTCGGTACTCGCTCGAAAGTCTGATGAACCACTTCATCGAGCCATTCACAGATCCCAGGCACGGTTAGTGCTCCCGGACCATGATCCTGCCGAGATGCGAGAGAGCGTTGAACTCCTCATTCAAGACTTACATGCCAGCTTTGCACCAAGCGATAATGATGGATGGCTGCTGATTCCCGCAGACCACCCCATCCTCGAACCTCATATCTTGTCGCAGCTCATTGATCATTGGGCTGCATCTCCTGATCAGATCGTGCTCCCAACTCTTCAGGGACGACGTGGCCACCCGACCCTCTTCCCGTGGTCGACGGTGAACTGCCTCGAGAAGATCCCTGACGATCAGGGACTCAACTGGCTCACGCGGCATAGCGATTTCGCCGTTCAGGAGGTTGCTTGCGAGGAAGAATCCATTCTTTGGGACATCGATACGCCTGAAGATTTTGAAAGAATTTGCGAAATCCTCAAAGATTGACTGAAGTTCTGACAGCTGACAAGTTCCTCAAAGTTCTTACGATCCTCTTCAATGCTCTTGGTCGATAAGAAGAATGAAGCTCTGCTTCGCGACGACCTGAGCTGGAGATTCCTGATGATTTCCAACGGGAGACAGCGTCGACTGTCCAGTGGTTCACATTTTTTAATGAGTGAGAATGTGTGAGACTGAGCAGCTTCCGGTGACCAACAAATTTGAAACGTTCCGCAGACCAATGCGGAATGATCATAACGTGGCAGGATGCACGAGATGGATACGATAGGAACAATTCGCCCCTCAATAATTACTCCTCAGCCAGCGAGTCAACGGGCAGAAGCTCTCGAACGGATGAGATACCTTGCATTGCAACGACGCTGCGGTGTCCTCTATGGATCGAGAGGCTCAGGCAAGACCGATCTGCTGAATCGTCTAGACGACGAACTCAGCCGCGAGGCGGTTCAAGTTTCTCGCATAAATCTCGCCGGAATGCTGCCAGAAGAAATTCCATTTCATCTCGGTGGAGAACTTGGCCTGGGATTACCGAGTCGTACACCCCTGATCCATTCCTGGAGTCTTATTCAAGATTTTACCAACGCCTGCTCGCGTTCGGGGGAGCACCATGTTTTAATGTTCGATCAGCTCGATCGAGCCGATGAGTCAATCGCTCCTACGCTGGAACGGCTATTGACGTTGGTCAACGGAACCTTCTCATGCTTGTTTGCGTCACGCCCTAAACCTGGACGTGCCTTTCGATCATTTATTAAGAACCAAAGCTGGATGGAAGTGAAGCTGGAACGGCTTTCGAATGAGGATCTCTCGCAAGTTTTCGCTCAGGAAATTTCATCAAAATCTCAAGCCCTGAATCTTTCCAGCGATGCAACCAGCGCTGCGAAAGAGGTCACCAAGGGACGCCTCGACAAGCTCAAACGACTCGCTGAACTCGCCACACTGGCGGCTGAAGCTGAGGAAATCCACGAAATTAATGCCGAAATCATTCGCGCACTTCAGGGAGAAGTCGTCGTCAAATCGTAAGTTCACAGCTTCGCTCATTGCGAATCATTACTCGGCGTGAGCAAACCGATTCGCCAATTCCACCCACCGTATCCTTTTCCAGATTTGTCTTTTTCCCACATCCCTTGGAAAAGGAACTTCATGTTGCTCGGGTCGATAGTGAGCGTTTGGTCAATGCCGTCGCGAAGAATTTCTCCGTGACTGATGTTGTCCGTCCACGGCTGGACTCCTTTTTCCGGGCGGACATTGTGCCAGCTGGCGAATGGGTGCTCGGGAGTCACCGCGAGTGGCTTCCATTCACCGTCGAGACTCTCAGCGATATAGGCCTTGAAGTATCGACGACCGTTTTCTTCAATCACAGTGAGATACTGGTCGGTCCCTTTAATTTTGTAGGTATGGCTCGCTTCAAAGATTGGGCCCTGGAGCGCGAGTGTGTAATTGGTAAACCCGTCCGGAAACTGTTCGATTGGGCAGTCCATGCGCCACATTTTTCCATTGTTCGTCGTGATGAACAGATACGCTTTTGAGTCATCACAAATAATCCAGTAATCGAGCCCCCCTTTGCCGCGAGGGTCGTTCTCTCCTCCATCCAGATTCCGCATGGGCTTGGCTTTTGTCCAAGAGAGTGGATCAGCGATGTCCTTTGTCGTTGAGTAGGCCACCCACATTTTCTTCTGACCTGGTACTCCAACCTGGTAAATGAGATACCACAATTGATGTGGCTCGAAGTAGAACACCTGCGGAGCACAAAAATAGTCTCGGTCACTGACCGGAAGCAGTGTTCGCCTGGAAGCGTTCGCATCCTCCCAACTGGTGAACGAGCAATATTCTATCACCGATCGCCCCTGCAGTTTGACCGTCATAAAGAGATGCCATTTTCCATCGTGGAAAACAATCGAAGGATCTTTCTGTGCATGGCTGGCATCCTCATCTCTTACCTCTGGAGAGATGAGAGGGGCAGAACAGGTCCATTGCTTCGGAATGAACGTGTCCGCTGCCTGGACCTTCATAGAGACGCCAAACAAGCAGAGAACCATCAATGCACGGAAGATCATCAGAGACTCTCTTGATTTGAGCATAGTCAATGCTTCTTGCGCCCGTAGAACTTAGCTCCATGACTGCATAGACAGTTCGGCACGAGGCAAAACGTAAAGACCGAGATTGAAAGATGCTTTAGAGCAGTTTGCTCTACCGTGTGCCCGTGAAGAACGCATTTCTCTAGTAAAATTGCTGTTCGCCACGAGGCAGATCCTGCAAACCAATTCGAAAGATGCTTTAGGACACTCATTGCACACTAAAGGAATGCGTTTGTCAAATCGCATGGGCTCGACAGGGGTGAATGTATCACTCGATGCTGTGGACAGATCGTGCAACGCACAAAAAAGCCGCTCACCAACTTGGTGAACGGCTTTTTTAAAATCAGTTGATCAATGAGATTCAGCGAACCTTGAACAGTTCAACCTCGAAGTGCAATGTTGCACCTCCGGGGATGATTGGGGGTTGCCCTTTTGCCCCGTAACCAAGATCCGAAGGAATCTCGAGTTCGATCTTTCCGCCCTCTTGAATCAGTTGCAAACCTTCCGTCCAACCTTGGATAACTCCGTTGAGCGGGAATGTTGCAGCTTTCTTTCCGTAAGAGCTATCAAATTCATTTCCGTTATCGAGCCAACCACGATAGTGACAGGTGACAGTCGAATTTTTGTTCGGTTTTCGACCTTTCCCTGCGCGAATGACGCGATACTTCAATCCGGAACTCGTTGTTCGGAAGTCCGCGTTCCCTTCGATTTTCACATTGGCGGTCTGCACAATCTCAGATGACTCGGCATTCTGAGCAGCGATTTGTGATGAATCTGCTTCCGTGGAGGACGCGCTGGTGAAATCATCAGGTCCAGCGATACAGCCGCAACAAAAAACAACGGACAAGAGTCCCCAACAGATTTTCATAATTTTGCTCACTTCGTGCGAGAATTTTCGTGATCGTGAAGACGATTTAACGAATTATTTTACTTCGAGCAATTCCACTTCGAAATGTAGGGTCGCTCCCCCGGGAATAACCGGCGGAAATCCCCGGTCGCCATAACCGAGATCGGAAGGAATTTCGAGTTCGATTTTCCCACCCTCTTTGATGAGCTGCAAACCTTCGGTCCAACCACGAATCACACCGTTGAGAGGGAATGTCGCAGGCTGTCCGCGGTCGTAAGAGCTGTCAAAGGTTTCTCCATTGTCGAGCCAGCCTTTGTAGTGGCAAACAACGGTATTTGCGGGAACTGGGGCTTTCCCGTCCCCTTCCTTGATGATTTTGTACTTCAAACCAGAAGTTGTGGCTTTGAACTCGGTCTCTTTTTCAGTCGTCATAGGTTGGTCTTTCTTCATTGCTTTATCGCTTTTTTCACGGTCGAAATCGCCCGCTGCGATAACGAGATAATGATTCAGGTCGAGGCGTTTCTTGACAGCAGCATTGACGTCATCGACAGTCAACTTCTGGATGGCTGCTTCCTGCTCTGAGTAATACTCCATGGTCCGCCCCAGATAGGCAGTATTCGTCAGCAGGTTGACGAGCTGGTCATCGCTTGAACGATTGACAAGTTGTTTTTCCAGATAGCCTTTTTGGGCGGTAGCCAATTCCTCTTCAGTGACTCCTTTATCGATCAGGAGTTCAAGTTCTTCGCGAATTACGGTTTCAACTTTGGGCATGTTGTCCGGATTGGCAATTGCATACACCATCAGTGTCGTGCGAGGGTCCAGTGGAGAGGAACGCATGAAGGAACCAACGCCGTACGAAAGCCCTTCCTGTTGACGAACCCGGTCTCCCAAGCGAGACGAAAGTCCACTACTTCCGAGCACGTAATTCCCCATCATCAACCCAATGTAGTCCGGGTTCGATTCCTTCATCGGGAACACGGTCCCTGCCAGGTAAGTGGCGTTTTCTTTACCAGGCGTGAGGATCTTTTGAGTCATGCCCTTGATGTCGACATCTCCGGAACGTGGATTGCGAGAGAACTCGATGTCAGAGGTCCAGTCAGCCAGAATCGATTCAACAATTGGCTGAATTTCTGCGATCTCAAAATCCCCGACGATAGCAACTTCACCATTGGTTCCATTGAGATACTCATTAAAGAGTTTCGTAACGTCATCATGAGAGACGTTTTTCCAGCTTTCGATTTTCTCCTCGATGGTCTCTGCATATCGCACATCGTCTCGAGGATATTTTTCGCTCGTCGCGACGACCAGTGCAGTTTGTGCAAGAGCCATCGGATCTGTGAGCTGCTGCTCGTATCCTGTGAGACGCTTATTACGAATCAACTCCAGTTCTTCGGAGCTCAATGTCGGCTCTCGCAACACCTGTCGCAGCACATCCAGAACTTCTGGCAAGTATTCTTTACGCGTTTGAATATCAAAGCTCGCTAAGCCGGCGGTACCGGATGCGCTCAGTTTGGCTTTTTTCTGATTCAGTAAATCCTGCAGCTGTTGGCGAGACAGGTCTTTTGTGCCGCGTGCCATCAACGTAGGGAGAAGATCACAAGCAGTCGAAAGACCTTTGAGGGCCTCGCTGTTTCCGTATCGCAAGTTAACTTGAACAACGACCGATTCTCCGCGGGTTTTCTTTGGCAAGAACGCCGCTTTCACCCCGCTCGGCAAAGTGAGACGAGTCGTTCGAGACTCGATGTTTTCTGGTGAGACGTCAAACGCTTCACCCATGGCGACCGCTTCACGGCCTTTGTAATCGCCAATCATTTCTGCAAGATCGGGCGTCTCCGGAATGGTGACACGATCAGGCTCTTTCGTAGGAATGAATAAACCGGCAGTCCGGTTATTCTGTCGAACGTACTTCTTAGCGACTCGGTCCACATCTTCGGTGGTGACAGCTTCCAAACGATCCCGGTACAAAAACATCAATCGCCAATCGCCCTGTGCAGCCCACTCACTAAGCTGAACTGCAAGCTTGCTACTGTCTGCGAATGACATTTCCCAAGTCTTCATCCAATACGTTTTTGCCCGTTCGACCTCTTCCTCGGTGACACCATCTTCGCCAGCGGTCTCAACAATTTCGAGCATCTTGGAAAGAACATCGCGTGGGTCGACACCGGGAGAAGCTTCTGCCATGAAGCGAAGCATCCCCGGATCGTGCAATGAATAGGCTGCTCCGGAAACACTGGCCGCCAGTTTCGATTCAACGAGCCCCTCATACAGTCGCCCCGATGGGGATGCCGTCATGATGTGTTCGAAAACATCGATGGCAACATAGTCCGGATGAGCCCCTGAACTAATATGGTACAACGCAGCAGCAAGTCCGACATCGCCCACACGTCGCAGCGTCACCATTCGTTCGCCGTCTTGGGCAGGTTCCTCAGTGTAAGTCCCTTCCAGAACACGATCCGGACGTGGAATCACTCCAAAGTGTGCGTTGATTTCAGCCAGGGCAAATTCAGGATCGAATGCTCCTGCAACAATCACCATCACATTATCGGGCTGATAATACTTCTTGTAAAAACGACGCAATGATTCGACGGGGACTCGTTCGATATCGGCACGGTTTCCGATGGTCGATTGACCGTAATTGTGCCACTCATATGCGGCCGATGTCACACGTTGTCCAAGGATACGTGAAGGCGAGTTCTCCCCCCGTTCGAATTCGCTCCGAACGACACTCATCTCTGATTCGAGATCTTCCCCTTTGACATAACTGTTGATGAGACGGTCCGCTTCCAGTTTCAGCGCCATGCTGAGGTTCTCAGGACTTGCAGGCAACGTTTCGTAATAGTTCGTCCGGTCCAGCCAAGTGGTCCCGTTGAAGTTGGCTCCACTTTCCTGGAGGAGTTTCGGAATATTGGGATGAGTCGGCGTCCCTTTGAACAGCATGTGTTCCAGCAAGTGCGCCATTCCCGCTTCGCCGTAGCCTTCATGTCGTGAACCGACAAACACAGTCATATTGACTGTCACTTGCGGTTTTGATGGGTCCGGAAACAGCAGGACACGGACTCCATTTTCGAGTTGATACTCTGTGATCCCTTCCACAGAGGTCACCTCCTCAGCGGCAATTGCTTGTGACGCTCCCGTCATGTTCAACACTATCCCTGCGGCAAAAAGAAAGAATCCATATCGGAACATTTTCGTATTCCCCACTCCATGATTGGCTGGCACAAGTCAAGCAATGCGCAGCCGTGTTCTTGTAATCCGTTTCAAAACCATGCGTCAGATACTAACAGCGATCCCGTGGATTGAAAACTCTTGAGGATTGGAGAAATTGCAGAACGCTCCTTCCCAAATGCCTCGTGAGATGGCATCAATCACGCTCCAGGAAGCTCAACTTTCACCCGGATTTGCTTGATCCTCAAGCAGAAGAATCTCAGCCAATTGAAGAAAGAGAGCTTCAAGTTGACGGTAGTAGTCGTCTTCTTCGAGGCTGTTTTTCTCCAGCCGCAGCAATTCGATTTTACGTTCGAGTTCATTTCGTTGAGCAATTTGCTCGGGGGAAAGACTTTGTTCTGCGTCATTGGGAATGAGGTGAAGCTGATGGGCTCGAAATCCATCCAGCAAAATCCCATCCTCTTTCGGTTTGGCGATAGCTCGAACACCTCGAAAAGCAGTAGCACGCGTCCCTTTGCCGTCGCCGTTGTCATCGAGCAAAGCATTTTCGGTAGGGATTCGCCCATCCGATTCATAAAACTCCAAGGTCTTCCGAGAAGCACTGAGAAACGCCTCGAGCAAAGAAGTCTGCTTGTCCTTATCAAGATCGGAAGTGGTCTCACCAATCGCTTGAGAAATGTATTCGCCGAACCGTGAAAAATTCACTTGCTCGCCGCTACGAGTGGAGGTCAGGATGATGCGATTCTCCTGTGATAACGCATCGAGAAACGGAGCGCTCGAAGAAGAGCAGTTGATGATCACAGTTGTTCTTGCGACTTTCGCCAGCATTGTGTCCAACTCTTTGGCAGACAGGTCTTCACCCGCCAGATTGAACTTGGCTTCCCGACCATTAAACGTCCCGTGGCCGATCATCACGATCCACAGTGGGAAAGCCGTTTCGTTTTCGTAAGTTGCTAAGATTCCCGAAATCGCAACCTTCTGTTTTTCTTCCGGATTGGGAGAGCTGATGACAACTCGAAACCTTCCTCGTTCGGCGGCGGACTGCCAACGCTGCGACCAGATCGAAAACAGTTTGCCGTACTCCTCTTCACCGGGAGACCCTTGAATGATCAACAGGTCGCCGCGTGGAGGTTCATCAGACGCAGCAACAATCGAGCCCGCAAGTAGAGCCGTCGAGACAAATGTCCAAACAATAGAATTCATGGCATCCCTCGCCATCGTCGGAGTCCCCACTCGGCAGCGAAGCAGGCAAGTGCAAGCAGTAAGATCAGCGGTGAATGCCAAAGTGGTGTCGTTTTAATTTCCTGAACCGGCATCTCTTTTTGTGGAAGTTCTCGAACAAAACCTGACAAGTCCGCAATCGAAATCACTTCTCCCTTGGAACGATCCGCTAAAGATTCGAGAACACTGTAGTTTGTCTCAATCTGGCGAAACTCCTCTTCGTCCGGTTGGCTTGTCCAGCCAACTCTCATTTGGGATGTCAATTCTGTTTCATCTTTGACATGCACGTCCGCGAGATAAGCACCTGTGTCGCGAGGAATATAAGTCGCTTCGAACAGCCCCGGCTCAGAGAGACTCGGCTCTGCATCGAGTAGAATGGGGTCTCCATGGGGCGGTTGGACAGAGATTGAAACGACCGCATTTTCTTTTGGCTGATACTCTTCATTCCGCAGACGGACATTCAGTTTCACCCCGGGTACGATTCCAATTTCCGTCCATTCCAACTCTGTCTCAAGTTGCCTTGGGACTTCCGCAACGAGCCAGCGAATGATTTGCCGCCAGTTTTGTGCAAGGTCATCCTTCTCGTCTTCTTGTCGCTGAATCGACCAGCGCCATAAATCACCAATCAGAACTGCCACCGAGCGTCCTTGCCCATATTGGTGCGCAACCACAGACGGGAATCGCGCCCCCTGTTCATCTTCCACTTCAGCGAACACGCGAGCACCCGGCTTTGTTTCACGTGCAGAGT
This sequence comes from Thalassoglobus sp., assembly GCF_048270125.1. Taxonomy (NCBI): domain Bacteria; kingdom Pseudomonadati; phylum Planctomycetota; class Planctomycetia; order Planctomycetales; family Planctomycetaceae; genus Thalassoglobus; species Thalassoglobus sp. The sequence goes on from NZ_JBLWTN010000018.1 coordinate 57,111, forward strand.
TGAGCAATTCAAGCTTGGGAATTTCTTCCAACCTAGCTTTTTCTTCGTTCTCTGTGGGCCGAACTCTCATCCACGGTTCCAGCCAGCCTTCTCTCGTCAGATCCCACTTGAGTTTCCCATGTGGTGCTCCCCCTGCTCGATCCAGATAGATCGGGGCGACATCCCGAAGCGGAGTTTTGTGCCATTGACCATGTCGATACGAGTCGCGTCCACCGAGCATCATCAACCCACCCCCTCGTTCGGAGACGAATCTCTCCAGCAAAGCTTGCTGATCAGGAGTGAAGAACGCCGCTTCGATATCGTCCAAAATAACGGCATCGTATTTGTAGAGTTCTTCTTTCGCTTTGGGAAAACCGTCACTCAGCTCAGAATTATCGAGAGTATTCAAGCGGATGACCACAGCCTCATCGTACGATTCCGTCTCTTCATCTGCTTCGCGATCCTGCCCGCGAAATAATGAATTACCTGTTTCACCCACACGTCCTCGAAAGTCAAACTTTGCCTCTTTCCGAGCAATGCGAATTAAACTGACAAGTTTCACTTCCCGATCTTCAGCGACAGCTCGATTGAAGAACTTGTATTCCCAATTCGGCCGACCACCAACGTAAAGAATTCTTTTTTTAATTTCGCCACGGTCCACAGTGAGGAGCCGCTCGTTATTCGCTAAAGTCGCTTCGGAACTCTTTTCGGGATGTTCAAAAACATCACGTTCATCATCTGGCAGGACTCGCAAACGGTAAAAGGCAACTCCCCTGTGCGTCGGCTTCAATTTGAAACGGACAACAGCTGGCTTGCCCATCGGAACAATGATCGTCTTCTCGTACTGCGGAAGTTTCTGATTTCCACTATCGGTCTCAATATCAGGTTCCAATGAGCTCTCTTCAGACGCCGCCTCTTCAGGCTCCAGATTTCCAGAGGGTGTAACTGGCATCGCTTCCTGACCGAGCGTTACAAGTACCTTCAACTCTTCTTGAGCAGACGACGAAACCGTCGCTGTCACCTCCAGAGGAGCATCCTCGAAAGGACTTTCCGAAACGGAGACCTGATCAATCGCGACGTCAAAAACGTTGTTCGGTTTTTCGTTTCGCTTAAGTGGATAAACAGGAACGTCGAGATCGACTTCACGTAATCGCTCGAGATCGCTGGCGTTCCCGTCGGTCAGTAACACGATCCCGGAAAGAGGTTGATTTCGAAAACGTTGCTGAATCGATTCAATCGCGGCAGCGAGTTGGCTTCGGCGACCACGAAAATCGAGCGTTGAAAAATTCTCGAACTGATTGACTCGCTCATCGAACGAATACTTGCGTAGATCAAAATCTTGAGTTAGCCGTGTCAGCCATTCGTCGTCATCATTCTTGAGCACTTCCGCAAACTGATCGGATCGAGAGACTCCCGACTCGTCGAGAATCTGCATGCTCGAACTGTTGTCTGTCAGCAGGACGATAATATTCTCGCCCGGTCGAAATTGGCTGCGCACCAGAGTCGGATTCAGCAAACAGAGTGCGAGCAGTCCAATACCGCACGCTTTGAGTAGAATCAAAACGGACTTCAGCCCCAACGATTGCTTCGCCGTCGAGTAACTGAGAACCAACAAACCAAGGCTGGCAATCAAGACAGTCACGACTGGCATGAGCCATTGCTGGCTGCCAATTTCAATGGCTCCAAGAATTGGACCGTTGCTGACCAAACAGAACTCCATAAGGAAGTTATGAACGACAATACCGCCGCGCGAGCATAACTACGATACGTCTCTGCTCGGACAACAGCAAGCGGGCACACCATCAAACAGGTTCGCTTCGAGCTTCACACAACTTGAAATAAGCAGGAGTCGTCCATTTTCAACGAGCTCTCAGTCCTGGCTGAGCTTCCGAACCAGCTCAATCGCCTGCTCTTTCGTTTCAATCTGCTCATTGAGTTGCGCATCACGGACAGCCGCCAGCAAATGCTTAAACTGTGCTCCCGGTCGATAGCCAAGCTCGATGAGTTCTCGCCCATTGAGAAGATCTGGAGGAGCGAGTTTTTCAATCGGCACTTCATTACGAAACATCGCGACCATTTCGAAGGCAGCATCTCCCACCTTCTCGACGCTCGCTGCTGTTCTCTCCATGACGAAGAGGTCATCGAAATGCTCAGAGACGACGAGTCGTTTTTTCTCAGCCAACGTGAAGTCAGCGAATTGCTCAAAGATGCCACGCTTCCGAACGAGCCATTCGATCGTCTCCACTTCCTGATTCGAAAGTTTCAACCGCTTCAACACAGCACGAACAGTTCCAGCCTTCGACTTCTGCCGTGGGTGACTTTGAGGAGCAGGAACATCTCGAAGCAACGCTGCCATGGCGACTTCAAAGGAGTCCGTTGGCAGCTGATGCAAGAACTCAATCCGTTGTTGCCAGCGTTCGAGAGAAAACTCAATCGTTTTCTCAACAACCTCTGGGAGAAACACTGGCAAGAGATCCAACTCTTCACATAACGACATCGCCAGCCCACGATTTTCGTGAGTCAACATTTTCTTCAGCTCCTGAGCAATTCGCTCGGCGCTGACGACCACCAGTTGATGCGCCATCCCACGAACGGCATCCGCAGTGTTCGGATCGAGGTCGAAGTTCAACGCAGCTGTGAATCGAACCGCTCGCAGCAGGCGAAGCTTATCCTCTTCCATTCTGTCATGCGGATCGCCGATTGCTCGAACCAGCCGATTTTTGAGATCCGCTTGCCCTTGGACAAAGTCATGAACCGTCTCACTGATCGGATCATAGAACATCCCGTTGATCGTAAAGTCACGTCGCTGCGCATCTTCTTCAGGCGTACAAAAGGCGACACTCTCTGGTCGGCGACCATCGAGATATTCCCCCTCACTGCGAAACGTTGCGACTTCGACCTGCCCGGCAGACTTTGGCCCGAGCACAATCATGACCCCAAAACTTTCACCGACGGGGATGGAACGCTGATGCCCAAAGATTTCACGAACCGCCTGAGGGTCCGCATCAGTGGCAACATCGAAGTCGTGCGGTTCTTTGCCCAGAAGCAAATCACGCACGCATCCCCCTGCCCAATACGCAAGATGCCCTGCGTCTGTGAGTTGCTGAATGACGTCGATAGAAAATTCGCGTGGCGTCAACGTGATTCCAGGGTTATCAGTTTCGCGGACTCATCTTTTTTGTAGTAGCAGTAAAGCAGCTCGTCGAAACTCCGCTCGAGAGGTTAATTCGTTTTTGAACTTTTGCTGAACGGGAATCCCTCTGAGTATAGTCGATGCCAACCTGTTCAAAAAGGTGACGAATCAGCTGCCACGAAACCTTCAGAAGTGCCTCAGTAATACCAGTTTAGTGATACCCAATCAGTGAATGCAGACGCTGACTGGGCATGAAACGTCGAGAGTCTTTCGTACCGGTAGAAGACTTCCTTCAGTATGACAGAAGTAACCACCTCGGACACTGCCGCACTCCGCGAACCATTGAGCGTGAAGTCCTGAAGACTTGTTGAAGTGGCTCTTTTACTTCTCGCCAGAGACGACTTCAGCAATGTTATGAGCATGGTCTCGGACACGCGAATACGCGTTCAACGATGCCAGAAATGCGACATTCACTAACGGGGCAATCGTCCCGTTAGACAGGTCTTGCAGATGCTTTCTGCGAAGCTGTTTCACGTCGCTGCGAATTCGCTGTGAAGTGGCTTGGGTTTTGATCAAGACATTTCGATTCTTCAACTCAAGTGCTTCATTAATTTCAGCGAGATAACCTGCAATTTTTCGATTCAGATCTCGGAGACCTTCCCGCTGCTCTTCTGTAAAGCGATACCCGTCACGACGGAGCTTCCGGTCGAATTTGTCCAGATTGGCGATGTAGTCGCTCACCGATTCGTATTCATCAGCCAGACGCAACTGTTGTCGGGCTTCCTCGGCAACTGCATATTGAACATTCTCAGCAAGCAAATTAGTGATGAACTCTGAAACTTCATCCTGAATAGAATCCAGGACGCGCTCGCGATGTTTCAAACGGTCAGCCAATGCCTTATCAGGTTCGTCCTGCTGCATCAGCTCAAGCAGCCAGTCCATCATTTTCGAACAGCCATCACTCATCCGTTCGATCTCTTTTCGCGATTGACTAATCGCGAGAGCTGGCGTTTCGAGGATGCGGAGATCCAGATCTGTCAGACGTGGCTTTTCTTTAAACTCTTTGTCAGGAACCACTCGTTCAAGCACCTGCACGAAATATGGCAGGAACGGAAGAAAGATCAGCGTGTTGACGATATTGAAAACACTATGCGTGGCAGCAATTGCAGCCGTCGTTCGAGGAAATGTTTCCAAGCCTTTTACGACGACAGCCTCACTCACGTTCCCTCCAAACATCCACTGAATCATTTCGATGTACCAGTGGAAAATCAGGGTGATCCAAAAGACCCCGACGAGGTTAAAGACAACGTGGAAATAGGCAGCCCGGCGGGCATTTGTTGTGGCTCCCAACGATGCCAGAAACGCAGTGATTGTAGTCCCGATGTTCTCACCCAAAACGAGCGCGGCTGCAGTTTCGAACGAAATGACTCCCTGACTCGCCAGGGAAATCGTAATCCCCAATGTCGCCGAAGAAGATTGAACCAGTGTTGTGAGAACGCATCCAACAAGAGCACACTTCAAGACACCAAAATAACTGTCCGCTTGAAAGCGTTGGAACCACGCCTCAAAGTCGGGAAGATCTTTGATGATCCCGCATGCATCCTTCATGATTTCCAGGCCGAAGAAGACCATCCCTGCTCCCATCAAGGACATCGCCAGGAAACGCCAGCGATCCCTTTTTGAGAAAAGGTAAACAAACGCAGAGACACCCAGGAGCGGCAAACCGTACTTCCCGATCTTCAAGACCAGAATCCAGCCCGTAATCGTTGTCCCGATATTGGCCCCCATAATCACGCCGAGAGCCTGCGATAACCCCATCACGCCACTGTTGACGAAGCCAATAACCATGACTGTCGTAATCGAACTGGACTGAACGACGCATGTGACGATCACGCCAACAACCGTCGCCAGCAGGCGATGTGTCGTAACCAGGTTGATCAAGCTGCGCAGACTTTTCCCCGCTACTGCCTGCATCCCCTCCGACATGTTTTTCATGCCGAGAAGGAAAATTCCCAATCCACCAACAAGTTCGCAAACCAGCGTGACAAGCGTTGAGAGTTCCAAATTGCACCGTTTCAGGCTAAAAAAATTAAGGACTTGCTCAGAGGCGCGCATTCTAGGGACTCACCAGTCTGAATCAACAGCCTCAACCAACCCCATTTCCGAACAGAAAACGAGGTAAAACCGAGCCTTTTGCCTCGTCCCGGACCTGAGTTCCGCCGTTTTCCCCCACGCCCAAACTGCTCAACCCCTATCGTTCAAATTCGAAAATGTCAGAAAAAACAACCTGATTCCCAAGAGTGACAACACCTCTGAACCTGATTCATATCGCTGCAACCTTGAATGCAGCCCAAGTCTATGTGACTATTCGCATAGAGTTTTAAAAAATTCCCCAGATTGCAGCCTCGCTGTTTGAGAAGACGAAAACAAGATATGGCATCAGCAACATCACATCCGAAGAAAGCCGCCGCCTTTGTCAAAGATCTGGACCGTGCCCACTGGCACGATCGGGCACTCTGGTTTGTTCGGGCCAAACGCGATAAAGCTGCAAAGACCATCCCCGAATGGGAAGAACTCCGGGAATGTGCCTCGCAGATCAAGATGTACGCGATGACACATCTGGGCGAGATGCTGACCCAGTTTGAAGAACAGGCTCAGGCCCGGGGAATCCAGGTCCACTGGGCAAAGGATGCGGCAGAACACAACCAGATCGTCCTCGATCTCTTGCAGATGAACGACGTCAAGAAAGTCGTCAAAAGCAAGTCGATGCTTACCGAAGAATGTCACCTCAACCCATATCTGGAGCGTCACGATATCGAAGTTGTTGACACCGATCTTGGAGAGTGGATCGTCCAACTTCGAGAAGAACCACCCAGCCATATCGTCATGCCCGCAATCCATACCAAGCGGGAAGAGATTGGCGAATTGTTTCATGAGAAAATCGGCACCAAGAAAGGAGCGACTGATCCGCAGTACCTGACCGAAGCTGCCCGGCAAGAGTTGCGACAGAAGTTTCTCTCCGCAGAGGCGGGGATTACTGGCGTCAACTTTGCAATTGCCGAATCTGGTGGAATCGTTGTCTGCACAAACGAAGGCAACGCCGACTTGGGAACGTCGCTCCCGAAGTTGCATATCGCTTGCATGGGGATTGAAAAAATCATTCCCCGAGTCAAAGACCTCGGGGTCTTTCTGAGATTACTCGCCCGCTCCGCAACCGGTCAGCCGATCACCACGTACTCCACTCACTTCCACGGGCCACGAGATCAAGACTGCCAGATGCATATTGTCCTCGTCGACAATGGTCGCAGCGAACTCCTTGCCAGTGACGACTTCCGTCGCTCACTCAATTGTATTCGCTGTGGAGCATGTATGAATACTTGCCCCGTGTACCGTCGCAGTGGAGGTCACAGCTACAACAACACCGTTCCCGGTCCAATTGGCTCAATCCTCGGCCCAGCCAGCGATCCAGCGAAACATTCAACACTCCCGTATGCCTGTTCGCTGTGCGGATCCTGTTCGGATGTTTGCCCAGTCAAAATTAATATCCACGAACAACTCTATACCTGGCGGAGCAAGATTGTGCTCAAAGGGCTCTTGCCAACTTCAAAACGACTCAGCATGAAGTTCGCATCAGCCGTTCTCCTCCGTCCCTGGCTGTACCAGTTTGCTGGAAAAATGGCGAGATTCTGGCTGCCAAAACTTCCTCGTTTTCTGGCCTATAACAAACTGAACAAATGGGGCTGGCAAAGAGAACTCCCCGATGCCCCCAAGAAAAGTTTTCGAGAGATGTATCGCCAACGTCAGAAAACCCAAGGCAAATAACCGCTGAAGAAACCTCGTGAGAGGTCACGCTTTTACAGCACGGGCTCAAAAGCCTCCGGTGAGTCACCGGGGGAGGTAAACGCCCAGCCAAGATTCAGCGATATGACTGCAGACCAATCGTGAATTTGCTCTAGAGCATCTTTCGAATTGGTTTGCAGGATCTGTCTCCTGGCGAACAGCATTTTATTAGAGAAATGCGGTCTTCACGGGCACACCGTAGAGCAAACTGCTCTAGCGATATTTTCGACTGGATTCGTTAAGAAAATCCCGCTCTTCCGCAGTGAGGCTCGCTTCGCCTGAGCGGCTGATCTTCTCCAAGAGTTCATCAACTCGCTGCGCAACATGAGCAGGGATCGGTTGAGGCTCCTTCGGCACTGCGATTTCTGCAGAGGAAACTGGCCGATGTATTTTCAGGTTCGGTTTCCGTTTGAAACTCAGTATCTTTTTCAACGAGAACCCTTTGGGAGCAAAAGAACTGAACGTCCATTGCTGTCGAAAGTATAAAAACCCGAAGAGCATCCCACCGATGTGAGCTGAGTGAGCGATATTATCTGTCCGCGCTCCTCCGCTGAATTGAATCAACATTGGAAACAGGTCCAGCCCTGCAGAGATCAGGACCAGAAGCATCGCCGGCACCGGAATGATTCCATAAATATACCAGCGATGGTGTGGCCAGTTCATCGCATAGAGCACCAATATCGCCGAGACAGCTCCGGACGCTCCAACTGCAGCGACAGCTTCCCGATTGATGGCTCCCCAGACAATATAGAAGACCGCCGAAAAGACACCGGCAACTAAATAGAACCAGAGAAACTCTCGGTGACCGTATTTGTCCGCAACAGGTTTGCCAGCCAGGTACAGCAGCCACATATTAAAAAAGATGTGCCAGATACTCTCGGTCGAATGCAGGAAGTCGTAAGTCGTCAGGCGCCAGATTTGGCCTTGAAAAACTTTCGTAGAGTCCAGCGTGAACCATTGATTGAGCAACGGTTCTTGCGGGAGTCGACCTGCAGCTTTCACTTCCAGATAGGCCTCTTGAATCTGCTCCTGCGTTGCGCCTTTTGTATTGTAGTACCTCGGAAAGTCCGAGACACTGATCGGTGCTTGAAGCAGGTTCTGCGCGATGAACACAAGCACGTTGACGATCACCAACGTTTTGACAATGTTCTGCATCGCAGGACTCCCCCCACGATAGTGGCTGGAAGTGCCGTCTCGCATATATTCGCGATTTTCGATGCCCATAGAAGCAGAAGTCAGCTAAAAATGAAAAATAAGAGCGTGCCAGCATCCAGCGCGGCACATGTTCAGCAAACAATCATAGCTCACTTTTCAGCGGAGACCAATGGACGATTTCATCCAGCAGACAACGGAACTCTTCGTGCTGTCGGATTCCGGCCACCAGGGAGTAAAACGGTGTCTGGCGGTTCCGAAGTTCCGTTTGAAGCATTGGCAGAATCGCATTTTGAAAGTACGCCTGCTGACGTTTCTTCATCCAATACAGTGCTCCATAGAGTACTGGGATTGAACAACCGGGAATCAAATACCAGCGATCCCAGCCAACACCGAGCAGTCCATGAACCACAATCGCCAACCAAACCAGAGCAATGCCCGCTACCCAAAGCGGTGTAGTCCCAACAGAACTCAATCGCTCATTGGCCTGAACGAGCATTCCATAGAGTTGCGAATCGTGAATGCCCTCTCGAAGGTCGTCCTGGCTCCACGGTTTGCAAATGAGCTCGCCCGATTCGCGCACAACGAGAACAGCTTCCCCCTCTTCAGGGAGATAGTCAGAGAGATATTCAAGTTCCTCGTAAGGACTGAACAAAGAAACACTCTCCTCGTCAAGATGAATGAGTAAAACAGGTCTGTTGAATCTTATGCGATTCTTTGAATCACTTCCATGATTTTTTCAAAGTCATTCTCGACCGGGATCGGAGCATTCTGAAATTCAGGAGCAGGTTGCCCGGAATGATAGTTCACGGTTGCATTCGGATCCTTGAGTTGATGCCCGGTTAAAATGCAAACCACACGATCACTGGGAGCGATGATTCCCTGCTGACGCAGCAACTTGGCCCCGGCGACGCTCGCCCCACTGGCCGGTTCACACCCAAATCCTCCCGCTCCGACTTGTGATTTTCCATCAAGAATTTCTTCATCGTTCACTTCTCGCACGACTCCATCACAAAAATCGAGAGCCCGCAAGCATTTCTTCAAGTTCACGGGGCGATTAATTTCAATCGCACTGGCAAGCGTATTGGCCCGCCGATCTTCGTCATCCATCTTTTGGTAGAACGACTTGATGAGTTCAGAATCCGGTTTTCCGCCGTTCCAGCATAAACCATGTTTCTCATGCAGTTCGTACAGCGTGTTCGCTCCTTGAGCATTAATGACAGCCAGCCGAGGGACGCGATCGATCAAGCCGAGTTCTTTCAACTCCATGAAAGCCTTCCCGAAGGCACTTGAGTTTCCCAGATTTCCACCCGGAACAACGATCCAGTCAGGAACCTCCCAATTGAGTCCTTCAAGAACGCGATACATAATTGTCTTCTGCCCTTCGAGGCGAAACGGATTCACACTGTTGCACAGGTAAATCCCAGCCGTCTTACAAACCTCGCGGACCTGCTTGAGAGCATCGTCGAAATCCCCTTGAATCTGAAGGGTTGTGGCTCCATAGTCGAGGGCTTGAGAAAGCTTTCCGTAAGCGATTTTCCCGCTTCCAACAAAGACAATCACCTTGAAATGCTTCGTCGTCCCGGCGTAGATTGCCAGTGACGCACTCGTGTTCCCGGTCGATGCACAGGCCGCCATCTTCGCCCCAACCATCCTCGCATGAGTCGAAGCTGCCGTCATCCCGTTGTCTTTAAAACTGCCAGACGGATTGAGTCCTTCATACTGCAGGTACAACTGACCTTCATTCAGGCCGACATACTTCGCGACACTATTTGATTGTTGGAGCAACGTCTGCCCTTCCCCGATCGTCACGATTTGATCATCAGGAGCAAACGGCAGCAGTTGACGGAATCGCCAGACACCACTGTAGTCGAGCGGGCAATTTCGATTTGCCCAGCGAGATTCGAACTCCTTCAACGAAGAGGGAACTTCCACACGATCCCAATCGTATTGAATATCCAGCAACTCTCCCGTTTCGGGACAGGCAGTCAGGACTTCGTCGAGCCCGTATGTACTCGAATGGTCAGGAGAAATACTGGACTGGTACGCTAAATCGGTGGACATAAAAACGGCTCAGGGATTCAAAAACAGTGGCAATTCGACAACGGTCTTCCGACTGGGAGCCAACGGCACGTACGAAGGTTCGCTACATCGCTGATTCCCAGATCTGATGGAAATGAATGATACTCGCAGTCGATCCAGACACAAACCAAGTTTCCGAGATTTGCAAAGCAACAGCCTCAGAACCAGTCCGAAGCCCCCTCAAGTAGCCACTTTTGTCCATTTCCGAGAGAACATACTCAGACTGCAGAATCAGGCCAAAAAGTAGACAGTTCGGAATTCCAGAAAGTTGACATCATCAATCACATTATTGGAAACGATGTCCGCTCTGCCCCGAGACCAGTAGCCTGTGAAGCCACGAAAGTAAATTTCACTGGCAACGAGAACTGGCACGACAAGCATTGAAGATCCTCGAAGTACATAAAGAAAGCCGAAGTGCTGCAGGTGCAACACTTCGGCTTTTCAATTATTGGAAATCACTACCGATCTGAAAATGGCTTTCAAATTCGGTTGATCCTCTCGAAGACTTACTCTTCTGAAGCCTGATCGCCTTCAGCGGTTGCTCCGACAGCTTCCAGATTTTCTTCGCTTGGGGTCTCTCTGTATTCCCCTTCGAAGTCGAGTTGCGTTTCATCACCAACTTTTCGGACGCCAACCTTGATGATGTTTTTCCCATCAAACTGACCTCGCAGCAACTCCTCAGCCAGCGGATCTTCCACATAAACTTCGACAGCACGTCGTAATGGACGAGCCCCGTAGTCTGTGTGATCGCGATCCCCTTGTTCGGACTTACTTTTGTCGATGACGTGTTGCTTCGCTTCATCGGCCAATTCAAGAACCAGACCACGTTCCTTGAGTCGTTCACGAACTTTCTTCAGTTCAAACTCAACGATGTGTTTCAGATCATCGTCAGCCAGTTTATGGAAGACAACAACTTCGTCCAATCGCCCGATGAACTCAGGCTTGAAGCGTTTGCTGACTTCCGCCATGACGTTCTTCTTCATGTCATCATGAGCGGTTTCCACGTTCTGGTTTCCGAATCCAAACGAGGCATTGGCAATCGCTTTGGCACCGACGTTGGTTGTCATAATCAGGATGACGTTCTTGAAGTCGACCTTTCGACCGAAGCTATCAGTCAAATGCCCTTCTTCCATAATCTGCAACAGCATGTTGTAGATGTCCGGGTGGGCTTTTTCGATTTCGTCGAGCAGCACAACCGCATACGGACGACGGCGGATTTTCTCAGTAAGTTGTCCACCTTCTTCGTAGCCGACGTATCCCGGAGGAGCTCCGATCAAACGACTGATATTGTGCCGTTCCTGGTATTCACTCATGTCGATTTGAACGAGTGCCTCTTCATCACCGAACATGAACTCAGCGAGCGTTTTGGCAAGTAAGGTTTTCCCGACCCCGGTTGGACCAGAGAACAAGAACGTTGCCGTTGGACGCTTGGGATCTTTGAGTCCACTGCGCGAACGACGAACCGCTTTACAAACCAGTTTGATCGCTTCGTCCTGACTGACGACACGTTTGTGCATCACGCTTTCCATCTCCAGCAGACGTACGGTGTCTTCGCTGGAAAGGCGTGTGAGCGGAACGCCGGTCATTTTAGCGACAACCTCGGAGATCACTTCGGCATCGACGACACCGTCGGTCTCCTGCGATTTCTGACGCCATTCACTCGTGATCGACTCTTTCTTCTTCTTCAGCTGATCAGCCTTATCACGCAAATTGGCTGCTTTCTCAAAGTCCTGATTCGCAACGGCCTCTTCTTTCTGCGTATTGAATCGCTCGATATCTTCTTCGAGTTCTTTGAGATCCGGAGGTCGAACCATCGATTTCAGGCGAATTCGTGCACCCGCTTCGTCGATGACATCAATCGCTTTGTCCGGCAGGCAACGACCAGTGATGTAACGGCTTGAAAGCTCAACAGATTTTTCAAGAGCATCATCGGTGTACTGAACCTTGTGATGAGACTCGTACCGATCACGAAGTCCTTTGAGGATTTCGACTGTCTGAACTTTGCTCGGTGGATCGACAAGAACCATTTGGAAGCGTCGTTCCAGAGCGGCGTCTTTCTCGATGTACTTTCGGTACTCATCGAGAGTCGTCGCTCCGATACATTGCAACTCACCTCGACTCAATGCAGGCTTCAGAACGTTCGAAGCGTCAATCGCCCCTTCCGCTCCACCAGCACCGACAAGCGTGTGCAATTCGTCAATGAACAGAATCACGTTCTTCGCACGACGAACTTCGTTCATGACCGCTTTAATACGCTCTTCGAACTGACCGCGGTATTTCGTTCCCGCAACCATCATCGCCAGGTCGAGGACGACAATACGTCGCTCACGCAGCAAGTCCGGAACGCTGCCATCAACAACCAGCTGGGCGAACCCTTCGACGATGGCGGTTTTTCCGACCCCTGCTTCACCAAGCAAAACCGGGTTATTTTTCTGACGACGACAAAGGACTTGCGTGATACGTTCAATTTCTTCGGAACGCCCAATCACAGGATCAAGCTTTCCTTGACGAGCCAGTTCTGTCAGATCGCGACCGAAACTGTCGAGAGCAGGCGTTTTGCTTTTTCCAGCCTTTCCTGACGGTGCTCCGCCACGTTCAGACTGTTCAGCCCCTTCGAGTCCGTGACCGAGAAGGTTTAAGACTTCTTCCCGAACGTCTTCCAGCTTCAAGCCGAGGTTCATCAAAACCTGAGCAGCGACCCCTTCTTGCTCACGCAGCAATCCCAGCAGCAAGTGCTCGGTTCCGACGTAATTATGGTTCAGATTGCGGGCTTCCTCCATCGCATACTCAATCACTTTCTTAGCGCGTGGAGTTTGCGGAAGTTTCCCCATGGTCACCAAATCTGGGCCAGATTGCACAATTTTTTCGACTTCGAGTCGAATCTTGCGAAGGTCGACGTCCAGATTCTTCAAGACATTCGCTGCAACACCAGATCCTTCTTTAACAAGCCCCAGAAGGATGTGCTCTGTTCCGATATATTCGTGATTAAACCGTTGAGCTTCCTGATTGGCCAATTGCATGACCTTCCGGGCTCGATCGGTAAAGCGTTCGTACATTCTCTGACTCCTGTTTGCGTGAATTTAATTCGCTAGTGAACAGCCCAGAGAAACAATCTCCGTGCGATGAAACTCACATCGCCTTTCAATTCAGCCATCCTGCTGAATCAATCAAAACAATCGATGTGGGGCCTCAGTAATGATGAGGGAATAAATTCACCTAACCAGATTCTAGCCCTGAACACCAAACGGGACAAGATTTGCTCAGCAATCTCAGCCAAGTTGAAGTAATTTCCACGAAGAATTTTTCTCATTTCTCAACAAACACTACGAATCTGACACCAAACCGAGTTCGCACGCGCCTGAATGATTAGAGCAGTTTGCTCTACCGTTTGCCCGTGAAGAACGCATTTCTCTAGAACCAGTCCGAAAACCTCTGGAATAGCCACTTTCCTCAACGTTTGAGAGAGCAATTTCAAGTTTCAGGATCAGTTCTAGTAAAAATGCTGTTCGCCACGAGGCAGAACCTGCAAACCAATCCGAAAGATGCTCTAGATCGTTGCAGACTTTCAGCCCATGCTGGCGGAAGAGACAATCTCCACGAAACACCAGAAATTCTAGTCTTCATGACCAACCTCATCACGAGCGGTCACTGAAGTCAGAAACGGATCACACGGACACGGCTCGAGCAGTTTGCTCTACCGTGTGCCCGTACAGAACGAGTTCCATCAATAAAATTGCTTTTCGCCAGGAGACAGAACCTGTACGCCTATCCGAAAGATGCTCAAGCACAGAGATGACTCTAATACTGCCGGATCACCCCGACCAAAACACCCAATATCTGGACGTCCTGGCTGTAAATCGACTCCATTGTTGAGTTCGCAGGCTCTAAACGATAGCGGTCTTCTTCGCGATAGAACCGCTTGAGAGTTGCGTCCTCTCCATCGACTAAAGCAGCGACGATCTCACCGGGACTTGCAGTCGACTGCCTGTGAATAATGGCAAAATCACCATCTGCGATGTGATCTTCAATCATCGATTCACCGCTGACTTTCAAGCAAAAATGCTCTTCATCAGCAAACAGATCACCGAAATCGACCTCTTCGGCCTGCTCGACTGCCAATGTCGGCGCCCCGGCAGCGATTTGCCCCGCCATCGGCAATGATGTTTTACCACGGTTGAGTGCCTCTGTGAGTTGAATCGCACGCGACATGTTCTGCTCACGTGTAATTAGCCCCTTTTTCTCCAGCGCCTTGAGATGGCACATGACTCCGTTGGGAGATTTAATTTCAAAGTTCGTCCCAATTTCCCGAACCGTCGGCCCATACCCACGGTTCACGATACGATCTTTGATGAATTCGTAGATCGACTGTTGTCGTTTCGTCAACTTGGGTGGGTCGGTCATCGATTAACTCCTCAAACATGTTTTAGAAACATTCAACAATGACTTCTGAAATCGTTGTCTTTCAATAGACTCACGATCATGCACTCAGGCTTTGTTAGAGCTACACCAAACGAAGTCGCAAACACAAGAACTTCCGTTCACAATATACCTCTGTTCACGGTTCATGTGTACCCTAGTCTTGACGATCCATGCGGAAACTTCAATGTCTCTCTGGAAATTACTCGAAAACGAGCAGTTCCTCTCGCCTGTTTGAACCGGGAATACGCCCGTTTCATTAAAAGAATTCAGTGCATCCCTACGCTGCTGCATGCCATCACTGCAATGCAATTCATTTCACAATTCTGACTGATCAGACTGAATTGTGAAGATTCCAGGACGTGAAAGAGAGAGTCGAAGAGCCTGGATGGAGCAATGGGTGAATCAAAGAGCTACCCTGACAGCAGCTTTCGAATAAGCCATTTCGAATGGCTGTTCGCATTCTGCGTTGCGGGCACGACAAGTATTGAAAACACTATCAAGGGCGAACGCGAGCAGGTTCTTTGGAAGTCACTTGAACTGCCTCCAAAACCTTCGCTGCTCTTGGAGGCTCCTGTTGTTCGCTCTCCGTTTTGATCTCGATATCAGAATCAACAAGCTTCGAGGTCAGCGCCAGATACGAGACAGCCCCGACTAATAACGACCCGCTGACGAAATAGAACATCGCAAAGAAGCCGTAATGATCGATGATCCATCCGAGAATCGGCGCGGTGAGAATCGTTCCGCTGTCGATCGCTGCCAGTGTCACCGTGGTTCCTGTCCCGCGATACTGGTCGGGAAACGCTCCGGCTCCCATCGAGACGACACACGGAAACAATAGTGCATGACCAAATCCCAGACACATCGCAGGAGGAATGAACTGCCAGTCGGTCGTCACAAAGGTCATTAGCAAATGTCCGATCGCATGGCCGAGCAGCCCCATGCAAATCAAGCGATGCCGCCCCATGCTGCGACTCCATTGCCGCGCGACGAGCCTCACTGTGAAAGCGGTCACGGCATAGGCCGTAAAGAAGGTCCGGATTCCACTGAGTCCCAATTCGGTCGAGTAGCGAGTCAGAAACGTCATCGTGACCGCAAATCCCATCCCCATCATGAATGTGACCAGAAAGACTCGATGCGGCCAATACCGCATCATCAGCTTATGAATCGGCGGGGTGAATGACGGAGTTTCGTGACGTTCGCTTCTCGTTAACCAAATCGCCAGGCACATGTGAAGAACACTTGCCAGCAGGGAGATTCCGAACAAAACATGGTAAAGCTGACGACTTTCCGGGTAGAGATGAAAGATCAAATCGCCCAGATTCGTTCCGCAGATCATCCCCACAAAGCCACTCGCTCCGAACGTCCCTATCACTTCAGTACGCCGGCTCAGGGGAGCCAGATGCTGAATATGTGAAACCGAAGAGGCAAACATCCCGGAGAGCCCAATCACAAAGATGATTCTCGCAGCGTAGATCTGAATCCCCACATCAGGGGCCGTTAACACGAGTGCCGAACCGGTGATGTTGATCAGCGAGCAAACAATCCAGATCTTTCGGATTCCCAACTGATCAAGAGCCTGTCCCAGAAAGGCACGAAAGAACAGCGACCCGACAAGGCCAACGCTCACGATCACTCCGGTTGTTTCTTCGCTTCCACCGAGAAATCTAACAAACTCAGCAAATCGAAACGTCAGCGCATTCGCAGTCACAAGGACGACATTCGCAGCGAATGCCAACCAGAATCGTCGTGTATAAATTCGCTCCGATTCCTCGGGACGACGTCCGTGACTCATGTCCGTATACTTTGCCTTAAAGTTTGCCTTAAAGAATGAGAACGTTTAGATCTTCACACAAACACATCTCGTCTGAATGATCTCTAACGATTGGTCGAGAATGACAGCCCAGCAGAATTCCTCAAACGACACTTCAACCCCTGCCGATGGTTTTCTACCAACACCTGATGCCACAGGAGCCTCGGTGGGGGTGAGTCCGAATGTTATCACAATCTCGGTCAACGACCACCCGATTTCATGAGTCCCTATTGCCGAGACATTGAAAACTGCCTGAAAGTTCACTTCATCGATCAGTTTTCTTATTCTCCGGATTCGCATTTTGCCTCAGCGTTTTTTTATTGGACACTTGCGAGACTCCGGCAAACCACCCGTTTCAGTAGAAATCTTCCCTGGAACTGCAAACTTTTGCAGCAGTTGCTTTCTCCGACTTTTGAATCCACCTAAACTTCCGAGCCTCAATCGCTTCAACATGCAATGAACGACGAACAAAAAAACATGACCAAGGACGATGCGGCCACGAAGAAAATCCCCTCAACTGAAGATCTTGCTCAACTGGGGCGAGGCGTTTTAATGGGAGGAGCGGATGTGATCCCGGGGGTTTCGGGTGGAACCGTTGCACTCATTCTGGGGATCTACGAGAGGCTCATCAGTGCAGTCAGTCATGTTGACGCAACGCTCTTGACGTTCGTCTCTCAGCGAAAGTTTCGGGACGCTGCCAAGCATATCGACTTGCGATTTATCATCCCACTCGGGATGGGCATTCTCGTCGGCATCGTACTGCTCGGATCGGTAATGCATACGTTGCTGGAAGATTACCGACAGTACACGATGGCAGCTTTCTTCGGCATGATCGGAGCGAGTTGCTTCCTGGTTGCCAAGCTTGTGACACGTTGGCGCGCTCTGGAATATGGACTCTTAGCAGGCGGAGCTGTCTTTGCTGTCTGGCTTGTCTCTCAGCCGGCACTGGCAAATCCACCCGATCACCTCTGGTATATCTTCCTGTGTGGAGCCATCGCGATTTGCGCAATGATCCTCCCCGGAATCAGCGGCTCATTCATCTTGCTAATCCTTGGTAAGTACCACGAGATCACCGGGATCATCAAAGCGGTCATCAAGCTCAAACTCACTATAGAGTCAATCCTTCTCGTTCTCACGTTTGCTTGCGGGTGTCTGGTCGGGCTGATTTCATTTGCCAAACTCCTGCGATGGCTCCTCGCCAATTACGCCGCACAAACAATGTCACTACTGTGTGGATTCATGATTGGCTCGCTGTACAAAATCTGGCCTTTCCAAGTCGACACCACTCCCGAAGTCGAAGAGTTCAAGCACAAGGTTTTCGAAATCGTTCCGTTTTCAAAGATCGAAATCAATGGCGACTTCGCACTGACTATTCTGGTTGCCATTGTCGCAGCTGTCCTTGTATTTGGACTTGAGCACCTTGGGTCACCAAAACAAGCTCTCGAAGAGGTCACATCGGAATAGCCTGATTGTCGCGACGATATTGAGTCTTCCACTCCGCTCGACACTATTGAATTGAAAGTGCCCGGCTCAAAAAAAATCTCTCAAACACGCAACATCAGTTGTTAACAGACGATCACTGCGAACGTTTATTGAATCTAGAAGCAGTCTCAGGACCTATGGAATTGCGACCTTTCTCTGTACCAGAGAAGTGAACAGCAAGTTTTGAGACCAGTTCTAAAAAAGTTACGTGTTTCTTGTGCCGGTGGAGAGCCTTTTCCCCTGGCGAAAATTGCTGTTCGCCATGGCAGAACACGAACATCATTTCGAACAATGCTATCGAAAATAAAAACACACTTTTCATGAGAGCCTGGAGCCATGCCTGTTCGAGTCTTCGCAACGATTCTTGTCTTCTCCATTGCAAGTTCCACCCACGCACAAATTAATGGTGGTGGAGGATTCGGTGGGCTTGATAACGGAACTTTTGGTTCAAACCTGCAGGCGTCGTCGACTCCGTATGTCGAGACAGACAATGTTTTGATTACGATTTCCAAAACTGGAAAAACGGTGACTGCATTCTCGGCTCTGACAGGCAAAACTGCGTCACTGAGTTTCGAGGAAAAGGTTGAACCATTTGTACCAGTGGTCTCAGCCAATATTGCCTGCTTCGCTCACAACAAATCTGCCTACGCGTTCATCGCAACGACCGGGAAATGGCAAGCTGTAAAAACGAAAACTAAAAGTGCTCAGTTCATTCATTCGGGAACGATGGTTTGCTTTGTGGATGAAAAGACTGCTTACGCGATCGGTGATCAAACTGGAAAGTGGCTTCAGGTCGATGCAGAAGAAGTCCCTATTCCCGGATTTTCAAAGATGACTGTCAAATTCCAAGTCAAATCCAAGATCTACATTTGCTCGGCAGCCTCGAAAGAATGGCAGGTGATTGACTTAGAAAGCGATGGGAAATAAATAGAACTGATCCTGAAACTTGAAATTGCTCTCTCACTCATTGAGAAAAGCAGCTATTCCAGAGGTTTACGGACCGGTTCTGGCCATCCCCTTTGGCCATAAGTTTCACCGCTGCCCCGCTTCAATGTCAGCCACAAAGAATCTATGGTAGGTCAATCCTCATTCACAGATTCTCACGATACCGGAATAGATATGTCGAGCATCCCTGAAGTCGGCAAACGAGCCCCAGCCTTCACTCTGCCAGCGATCCCAGAAGGAAAAATCAGACTCAGCCAATTTAAAGGCGAAAAGAACGTCGTGCTCTATTTCTACCCGCGCGATAACACGCCTGGTTGTACCACCGAAGCGTGCGACTTTCGTGACAACCTTGGACAGTTTGAAAGTGCAGAGACTGTGGTCCTTGGGATCAGCGGAGACAGCCTGAAGTCGCATGAAAAATTTGCAACCAAATTTGAATTGCCGTTCCCTCTACTATCTGATGAAGACCACGCTATCGCAGAAAAGTACGGGGTCTGGGTTGAAAAAAAGAATTACGGGAAGACCTACATGGGCATTCAGCGAGCAACATTCCTCATCGACAAGGAAGGCAAAATTGCAGCCGTTTGGCCTAAAGTGAAAGTCAAAGGGCATGTCGATGAAGTTCGCGAAAAACTCTCTGAGCTTTCCAAGTAGAGCACTATCAAGACTTACCCATCCCGTGAAGGTCACTTCCATGACCTCATCGAAGACTCGCCCACGAGGCAGAACGTCGTAACCGATATTGGAATTGTTCCAAGGCCCGCTAGAGCAGTTTGCTCTACCGTGTGCCCGTGAAGAACGCATTTCTCTAGGAAAAATGCTGTTTGCCACGAGGCAGAACCTGCAAACCAATTCGAAAGATGCTCTAAGCCTTCTTTTTCAACTCTTTCAGCTGACGATGAATTTCTCGAATCATCGTCAGCTGCATCACTTGCAACCGCTCCAGACCTTCGACATCTGAAAGCGCCTGTTGAATTTGATCTCCGTTACGAGCCCCTAACTCTTTGGACTGAATCAATCTTTTTGCACTTTTTTTTGCACTTCGCTTCTTCATTGTTTATGACAACACTGCCCGCGTGCCAGAAAAACAAGCCACTTTTGCAATCCCTGAACATCTGATTGAAAAGCGAAAGAATCATAACGACTCCATCACGATTTCAAAACAAAATTCAGGCCAACAACAGGATTGCACCACTAGAGCAGTCTGCTCTACCGTGTGCCCGTGAAGAACTCGTTTCATCAAAAAATTGCCGTTCGCCACGAGACTGAACCTGTACACCAATTTGAATGATGATCTAGAACTGATCCTAAAACTTGAAATTGCTTTCTCAAACGTTGAGGAAAGCGGCTGCTCCAGAGGTTTTCGGACTGATTCTAAATAGTTCCCCTTGTCACGAGATTATAGATGACGTTTCGTAAGGAACTTTGGGGAATCAACTGGAAGCTCTTCTTCGGTCGAAACTACAGGGAAGAAGCTCCAAAGAGTCGGGTCAAGAAAGCGTAATTCTACGACAGATAGCAAGATCTCACTGCCCCGGACAGCTTTGAATGCGAGGCAGCAAACCGCAAACGTTGACTTGTTTCGCTGTGGAACTCGTTCAGCGAGGCGTCATACATAAGTGTGCGGACTACTTTTCCACATTCGTTTTACGATCAGCGAAATTTGTGACCACTTCGCCGACAAACTCTGTATCTGGAATCGTTGCGAGAAGATACGTATTCCGGCCATCTTCAACCTGAACGGTGAGCCCTTCAGACCGCCCGACTCTCTTGCCACCCTGAAGCGGTTTCAACTCGAATTGATGTTCGCCTGCTGGAAGTTCGACTCGAAGCACCTGAATCTGATCAGGCAAGAGGCCCCAACAACGTGTGTCTGCATTTTCAGCAGCTTCCCAGGCAATGCCGGCCACGGTCAAGGCTATATCAGCCACTGGGGAACTCTGGGCATTCACTTTGCTTTTCACAGCATAGGCTGCAGCCTTTTTCAACGTCCTGCGGACCACTGCTCTCGCCAGCACTTCGGATCGATTTGCTTCTGACTGCTGAACCGCAAATTCACTCACGTTTGTGATCGTCGCTGTTGTCCCAATGTCATCCCCATCGACGATGACCCCGACGTTCGAGATGACAGAACGCCCCGGTTTGACGACCGGTATTTTCACAGGAGCAATCGTTGGTGTAAGCGTTTGATCCAAAACATTACTGAGGATCTGATCAACGATCAGCATCGAAACTTGTGTCGGGATTTCATTCGCTTCCACTTTGTAGGGCCCGCGGCCAACAAGACAAAACAGATAGACAACTCCATTTCCTGGCTCAGAGTGCCGACCATGCCGCGCTCGCTGGAGGTCGTCTTTGCCATCTCGAAACCCTTCTTCCCAGCTCACAACTTTCAACCGGGAACGTTCGATGTCGTCATAATTGGAATGCCGTTCTTCGGTCATTGCAGCGTGGATGTATGGCCCCAAGGCAATCCGTTTGAAGTCCAGCTCCGCTTCGTTGGGATGGCGCTTCTGCTCCATTTTAGCAATGATTTGATTCTGCTTTTCATCAACTTGAAGAGCATAAGCCCCAGCGTCATCACCGCCGTTCATCAAGTTGGAAATTGCTAAAAACGTCCGCACGAGCACCTTCTCATAGTCCTCGCCGGACCAGGAGACACTTTGATCATCCCGAATCATGGAAAGAGCCTGTTCACCTGCATCTTTCTGTTCGAGGTGGTCAAGCCGATCTCGCACCTGTCGCAAGGTTTGCTCTGCACGATCGGGCTGGCCGGATGTCAGCTCAACGATTGCTCGATCGAGTTTGAGAGCATCTGACTCTTTGGTCTCCTTCGCAAGTAGCTGATCAATTGTCTTCGCAGACTTCTCGAGATGACCGGAGTAATAGTCGTCTCGGATTCCTTCCAGCTGATGAGCATGCGTCGCGCAGCCAGACAGGCCTACCAGCAACACAAAAGTCACGGCTATCGCACTTGTTCGCACGCTGTCATGAAGGTCAGTTTGACGAAAGATCAACATACTGATCGCTGCTTAGAGGAGAGACGTGGGCGGCGACATTTCAATATTGAGCAAGTCCGTTGAGAATTCACTCTCACCGCAACAGTCGGATCAACCACAGAGAAACCGCCCGAACGCTGCACAACATCTACATAAGAGATTTTTTGTACATCTTCCGGAGAGTCGCTGACTCTTTTGTGAATTCACCGGTGTTGATGTCCACCATTTCCAGTGTCAGCAAGTAATCTCGTTGATACTTCTTGTTGTCACGCGTCGTGCCAGATGTAATCTTCGCAAACAACATGTAGTCGAATGGCTGATTCATCTTCTGCATGGTCTGCGTGAAGAGTTGCTGATTTTTTGGCATGAACAGGTCGTCCGGACGCAATCGTGCATCGCGTAACCCCGCATCGACATAACGTCGACTGATCGAGCCAAAGAGCTCCGAATTGGAAAGCAAAGTATCGATATGTTCGTAGATCTGTTCTTTGAAGTCGCCAATTTCCTCGGCACTGCGGTTTTCGACTCCAATAAAGCAGATCCGTTTTTTACCGGACGGCATACCTACAGCTGAAGCTTGCTGGATCTCCTGAATCTGCCGACCAGTCAAGCGACTGACCGCTTCATCAATCAGTGGTTTCCAGGTCTCCGCGCCTGCTTCATGGCTGGCTATTGCATCTGCATCAGTCGGATCAAGAACCGTCGCTTTTTGTGTTCCTCGACAACCAAAGGTTGAAGTGAACAAAACGATTGATGATGTAGAAAGAAAGTTTCGCCGATCCATGGCAATTCCGTATCGTGAGTCATTCGAACAGGCCGCATTCCAGTATCGAACCGCGAATGCTAAAACCTTATCGAAAACTACCCCATACCAGATTGAATTGAACCGTTGACATGGAGCTCTGGCGGCACTATCCGCCGAAGAGACGGCAGGATGCGCAAACCTGAGAATCTTGATAGGAAAGAGAGCCCGCTCCCCTCTGCGGTTTCTCAATATCAATTGTGCTGCAATTAATTCAAGTTTTAGATTTTCACCAACTGCCGTAGATCTTGCGATTTCGTCAACGGAATTTTCCCAGGCGAGCAGGTGATTCGCAGGCGTTATTTACAGGTTTATTTTTCCTGACTGACTTGCTTGTACTCGTTGACGACCTTCCCGTGAACGTCATGATGTCGAAACGCGATCACCGGGCTGCCTTCCTCTTTGAGAACATTCACAGACAGAAAGCCCCCCTTGACGCGGTGGAACGGTTGAATCTCAAAATCCTGTCCGGGAGTCCCGCCAGCATGCTGGTCACTCGCAGGCCCGCATGAGAACTCTTTCAGTTTTGTCTTGGGGTCGATCGAGTAATATTGCCAGTGTCGATCTCCACAACAGACAAAGAAGTTGTCCAACTTATGTTCTGCTGTCCAATCACGAAACAGATTCCCTTCGTAAGCAAAAACTTCGTTCGCATGATTGTCTTTCTTGCCACTGCGATCCGGGCCAACGATTGGAGTTGGGCTGACGAGAACTTTGAAATCGGCATCACTTTCAAGGATCGACTTCATTAACCACTCTCTCTGCTCTTTCCCCCAGATCGTTTTCTCTGGTCCGTCAGGACTGTTGTTTGGCGAGCGATACAAACGCCCTTCGACCATCCAGATCTGCAACCCTTTCCCATAGCGAACAGTGCGGTGAGTCGGTTGCGTCCCCAAAGGAACTTGCTCACGAAATGTGGCATAGCCTTGCTCGAATGTCAGAGGCAGCATGAACTTTGGGTTCTTTGTCGGCCAGCAATCGTCGCTCAACGCATCATGATCATCGACCTCCCAGTAACCTGGTATCGTCTGATGGAATTCAATGTGACGTGGCAGCGAGTACATGCGATGCCAGTGATAGCGAGCCAATTCAAGAGTGTGGGCGCGGGGAGTTTCGTTATCGTAATAAACGGTGTCTCCCGTCGGGACGATGAAATCTACTCCAACTTTCTTCATGGCTGGATAAATGTGAAACCCCTCCCGATGGTCCAGATCTTTGTACATTTGCCCTGTGACGACAGCGAACGAGGCATCCTGCCATTGATCTGCTTCTACCGGAGTGCTGAAGGAACCCGCCGCCGTCGCAGTGATGGTCGCACCCTCAGCATCTTTCGCATCAACCCGCAGGAAATACTTCGTTCCCGGGCTCAACTCATTGATTTCGAACTGGTGGACAAAATCTCCAGAAGCCTTCGCTGCCACCCACTTTGTGACGTTTGCATCTTCGAATGAATCGCTGGTTGACCAGGAGAGCCTGAGCAATCCGGAAGCGCCGGTGATCTCCCCTTCCAGGTCCTGCACCGGAATTTCCGAAATCTCGTTCTTTCGACTCTTTGATCGCAACGGCGGTGAGACAATCCCGTCCCAATTGCGTTCTTTCGTTTTCGTAATACGGGTCCACACGACAGCTGAGTTCTGCGTCACCTCGCCAACACGTAGCCCCATTCCCAACTCAGCGGCAACCGAGACATCTGCTTCCATACTCCCGACAATCAAGAGAACCAGTGTAATGAAACCACGAAGACCAAGCATTTGACGCCTCACAAGCAACAGAAAGAGAGTTTGAAACTTGACTTTATGAAGTTTCTTCCCAGATGTGAAACTGAATGAGGAGCAACTCCCATGGCCGTCGAAATTCTTATCCCAGACACTTTTCGCATTATTCGCATTACTTGTTGTCAAAAACATTGCAATGGTTATACTACGAGGAGCAGGGACGGATAAAATCGTCAGGTGAAGCAGATGTCACGCGATCAATCAGATCATGAATTTCTCAGCGTGTTGCAGCGACAGTCGCCCGCAACAGTGCAGAGCATGTGCGATGCCATCGGCGTGACTGCGACCGCTGTTCGTCAAAAACTGATGCGATTCCAGGCTGAAGGTTTTGTGAGTCGAAAAGTCTCACGACAGGATCGCGGCCGCCCGTGCCACACGTATCATCTTACAGAGTCTGGTCTTAAAGAGCTCGGAGACGATCACGCAGAGATCGCAGCCATCCTGTGGCGGCAATTGATGTTGATCGAGAATCCAGAAGTTCGACAGTCTGTTTTAAACGGGGTTCAAGCAGCACTTGTTGAACGATTTGGTGATTTCACTTACGGAACAAGCCTCGCCAGCCGGTTACAGTTATTAACGTCCAAAATGGCTGAGCAAGGTTTTGATTTAGAATATGAAGCCGGAGAAACCCCTTCAGACCTGCTGATCCTGCGAGAGCACAACTGTCCGTATCATGAACTGGCTGCAGAAGATGCGTCAATTTGCGACCTCGAACAATCGGTCTTTTCGGAACTTCTGGGAGTCCCGGTTGAGTTATCGTCGTGCCGATTAGACGGCCATCAATGCTGCGAATTTCAAGTCGGCTGACCGGTCACCTTAGTGTCCAACGAAAAGTGTGTGAAAAGTCGTTATTATTCAGTGTTGAATGTCACCAGTTTTGAGAGTTCATTTTCGAGAGTTGTTTTCGTCACAAAGACTCTCTACTAATGATTTTGAGTTCGATTCTCCGGGGTGTGGACCGGTCGAAGATTACAAATGACGACAGCTGGCACATGCAACGTGCCTGCAGCAGGCTTCCAGGAAGTAAATTATGACGTGGATTGAAGGCAAATTTGAAGAAAATGTCATCACGACAACACTTGAACAGGCAATGAACTGGGCGAAGCAGTCTAGTGTTTGGCCAATGACGTTCGGTTTGGCGTGTTGTGCGATTGAAATGATGGCCACAGGAGCCAGCCGCTACGACATCGATCGTTTCGGAGCAGGTGCGTTTCGTGCCACGCCTCGACAGGCAGACCTGATGATCGTCGCTGGCACAGTGACGCACAAAATGGCATCACGCGTTCGTCGACTTTACGAACAGATGCCCGATCCCAAGTATGTGATTGCCATGGGTGCCTGCACCGTTGGTGGTGGTCCTTACTTCAAACATGGTTACCACGTTGTCAAAGGTGTTGACCTCGTCGTTCCTGTCGACGTTTACGTCCCAGGCTGCCCTCCTCGACCAGAAGCTCTGCTCGAAGGGGTGATGCGAATTCAAGACAAAATCCGCATGAAGCGGATCACAAAAGGAAACGGGGACACACTCCCGATTCCTCACCACACTGGCTACGTCAAAGAACCAGAAATCATTCTGGCCTAAGACTGCGAACAAGACTCCTGAAATCGTTTCGACTCCATCGAACATCGAGAACTTTTTCAAGTTTTGTGAGAGCCAACTCACCCTGATGCAGCCTGTGACACTCCCTGAATGTCACGCTACTCAGAATGTTAGATGACTAAGGATGTCACACGACCACGAATGTTACCCGTCAAGAAAATGTGAAGTTGCAAAGAAAAAGGAAGCGTCAGTTCAGGTCACCTGATTGAGAGACGAAGACTCAAGAATAGAAAATGAAACTCTATTCAAGAGCATCGCAGCCTGAAGAATCGACGCTGAAACACATTCATCACAATGAGTTGCGAGGAAATTCGCGCAGAACGCGCTCAGCAAATCGCACTGCCCAGTGCAGGCGTTTGATGCACAGATTTTTCTGTCGTTCCTACCACTCCTAATTCCCAGTTCCGAACTTATGTCTACTTTGAAAATTGAAAACCTGCACGTTTCCGTTGGCGAGACCGAGATCCTCAAAGGGGTCAATCTCGAACTCAACAAAGGAGAGGTCCACGCACTCATGGGCCCCAATGGCTCTGGCAAAAGCACCTTGGCCTACACGCTGGTTGGTCATCCAAAGTACGAAGTGACTCAAGGTTCAATCACAATTGATGGCCAGGACATCAACGAGCTTGATCCTGCCGAGCGTGCCAGACTCGGACTGTTCCTCGCCTTCCAATACCCCGTCACAATCCCAGGTGTCAAAGTTGCAGACTTCCTGCGACACGCCATCAGCAATGTTCGTAACCCTGACCGCAAGGAAGGTGAAGAACTCATGCCGATGCGAGAGTTCCGTAAAGAACTCCGCTCCACAATGGAAGAATTGAATATCGACGCCGAGTTTGCTCGCCGATACCTGAATGATGGATTCTCCGGTGGTGAGAAAAAGCGAATGGAAATTCTCCAACTCGCAATGCTCAAACCGAAGTTTGCAATCCTCGATGAAACCGATTCCGGCCTCGATAGCGATGCCGTTCGCGTCGTCAGCGAAGGTCTCAATAAACTCTCTGGACCGCACATGGGCGTGTTGATCATCACACACCACGAGCGACTTCTGGAATACAACGTCCCACAATTCACACACGTCATGTTGGCTGGACGTATTGTTGAAACAGGCGATGCCTCACTCGCTCGTGAACTTCACAACAACGGA
The DNA here is from genome assembly GCF_048270125.1 of Thalassoglobus sp. Taxonomy (NCBI): domain Bacteria; kingdom Pseudomonadati; phylum Planctomycetota; class Planctomycetia; order Planctomycetales; family Planctomycetaceae; genus Thalassoglobus; species Thalassoglobus sp. The sequence goes on from NZ_JBLWTN010000018.1 coordinate 84,276, forward strand.
TACGCTGGCGTCCGAGAACGTTACCCGGATGCTGCCGCTGAAGAAGAAGCAGCCAAAGGAGCACCGGCAACCGCCTAAAACTGATGAGTCACCGACTGCCATGAAGGGTTTCCTCAGTGCCTGAGAAGCCAGGTTCAGGTTCCCGAAGCAATGATCCGGAACCCACAATTTGGCCAACAAACGTCATTATCAGCAAACACCTTCCTGGATTTTCCTGCGAGATCAAAGCATTTCGCAATCGCCCAGAGGTTCCATTGTCAGTCAGGCTACTTGCCTGAGACTGATTTGTCACAACTGAAATTCACTCACTTTAGCAATCCCGACTTTCAATCGGAGAAAGCAGATATGGCTACTACAGACGCACTTCAAAACGAAGCAACGGATACCGAAAAAGCACACGTTGCAATCGGTGATTATCAATACGGATTTCACGATCCAACTGACCAGTACTCGTTCACCTCACAACGAGGTCTAAACCGAGAGATCGTTGCCCAGATTTCAGAGATGAAGGGTGAACCAGGCTGGATGCGTGACTTCCGCCTGAAATCCTACGACATCTTTGAATCCAAGCCGATGCCGAACTGGGGCGGGGATATGTCTGAAATGGATTTTCAGAACATCTTCTATTACGTCAAAGCCAGTGATCGTCAGGAGAAGTCCTGGGACGACGTCCCCGAAGACATTCGCAAAACATACGATCGCCTCGGGATTCCCGAAGCAGAAAAGAAATACCTCGCCGGAGTGAAAGCTCAGTACGAATCGGAAGTGGTTTACGGTTCTCTTCAGGAAGACCTCGCCAAGCAAGGTGTCCTTTTCACTGATACCGACACCGCTCTGAAAGAACATCCGGAAATCTTCAAAGAGCACTTCGGTACAATCATTCCACCGAGCGATAACAAGTTCGCTGCGTTGAACTCCGCAGTCTGGTCGGGCGGTTCGTTTATCTATGTTCCACCGGGAGTGAATATCGAATTCCCGCTGCAAGCCTACTTCCGCATCAACACGCAGAACATGGGACAGTTCGAACGGACACTCATCATTGTCGACGAAGGGGCCAGCGTCCATTACGTCGAAGGATGTACCGCACCAACTTACAGCTCGGATTCGCTTCACTCAGCTGTTGTCGAAATCCTTGTGAAAAGAAAAGGCCGCTGTCGATACACAACAATTCAGAACTGGTCGAACAACGTCTACAACCTCGTCACCAAACGTGCGATGGCTTATGGCGATTCGCTCATGGAATGGATCGACGGAAACCTCGGCTCGAAGCTGACGATGAAGTACCCCGCAATCTACCTGATGGAACCAGGTGCCCGCGGCGAAACATTGTCAATTGCTTTCGCAAGCAAGGGACAGCACCAAGATGCCGGAGCCAAAATGGTTCACTGTGCATCAAACACATCAAGCCGGATCATCTCGAAGTCCATCAGTAAAGATGGCGGACGGAGCAGCTATCGTGGATTGGCGAAAGTCGTCAAAGGTGCCACGAACTGCCGAAGCAACGTTGTGTGCGACGCCCTGATCCTTGACTCAGATAGCCGAAGCGACACCTACCCCTACATCGAAGTCGAAGAAGACGATGTCGCGATGGAACACGAAGCATCTGTTTCGAAGATTGCTGAAGAACAGTTGCTCTATCTGATGAGCCGCGGCCTGACGGAAGCAGAAGCATCTGCAATGGTCGTGACAGGTTTCATCGAGCCACTCGTCAAAGAACTTCCTATGGAATACGCAGTCGAAATGAACCGACTCATCGAACTCCAAATGGAAGGAAGCGTTGGATAAGTTCATCTCGTCCAAAGCCATCGAGCAACAGTTAAAAAACTGATAAAGCCCTGCCGAATTCGGCAGGGCTTTTTTTGTCTACCTGCTCGACCTCAAATCCTGAAGTCATCCCAATATCAATCTTGAACTTCTGTCTGGAAAAACTCTTCAGCCTCAAACAAAATACGAATACCGTAATTTGAATCAGATCACTCCGGCACAACGTCTTGACCTGATACACTTCGAGTGAACTGAACATCAGAGTTTTGCGCGGTTCTCGTCCTAGAGCATCTTTCGAATTGGTTTGCAGGTTCTGCCTCGTGGCGAACAGTATTTTTACTAGAGAAATGCGTTCTTCACGGGCACACGGTAGAGCAAACTGCTCTAAGAAACGAATTTCGTCGACTCAAGGGTCTGGTGCTCACAGGGAAAACCGCGAAGATGAATTCAACAACGCGCTTAAAGGCGCTGCGATGAATCCATGCTTCTCCATCACGGAATTCAATAAACCGAGGCTTCCATGGACAGCAATTCAAAAAGCACTCGCCGTCAGCTACTTGGCATGGGAGTCCCGGTGCTCGCTGCCGCCGCACTGGCTCCACATCAACAGAGTTCAGCAGATGACTCGCGAGTCCGTGAAGGCTCTCCAGAAAAGGCCAAGAAAAAACTGTGGCCGGAAGAACGAAAAATCATCGAGCGTAAATGGCTGGATCTGCTCGGAGACTTTCCCAAAGAGATTCCGGACCTACGGGTTGAAATGAAGGAAGTCGCCAAAGAAGAAGGCATCACGAGATACCACGTCAGCTTTCAGTCCGAGCCTGACGACCGAGTCACCGCCTGGTTACTCGTTCCAGATGCCGCCCGAAAGAAACCGACACCAGCGATCATCTGTCTTCACAGCACCACTTGGGGTTCTGGAAAAGATCAGGTGATTGGATTATCTGGTAAACGTCCGATCGATCCGCCACCAGATCCGAAAGCGGGGCGGGACTACGGACGAACCCATGCACAACATGGCTTCATCACACTGAGCATCGACACGATCACGGACGGCGAGCGGATCGAGCCAAAGCGAAGAGTGATGGACACTCGAGTCTTCTACGAGAAGCATCCCGAATGGTCCATTGTGGGAAAAAACACCTGGGACTGCATGCGGAGTGTCGACTTTCTACAGACTCTCGATTTTGTCGACCACGCACAAATCGGAATCACCGGCCTTTCGATGGGTGGGCATCTGGCGCTGTTCGCGGCAGCCTTCGAACCTCGAATCACAGCGACTGTCAGCAATGGCGGAGTGCTTGACTGGTACCGCCATGCCAGTGCATGGTCGCGAGTCCCACCGAATGATAACTGGCGTCCTTGGGAAGAAGGCGTTGACGCTCCGACCAGCAGCAAAGAACTGGAACGACGATTCGGCTTCAAATCAAACAGCGGCCCATTCATCTACATCAAGAAATTCCGGCCGTACATCGAGGATCAAAATTTACCGTTGCCGGTCGACTTCGATGACCTCATGGCGATGATCGCGCCACGACCGCAACTGATCATCTCCACGGAACAGGAACTCTACCGGCATAAGTTCTTTGAGAAAGTCCCAAAGGTTCTGGACGTCTATGTGAACTGGCGCGACACCCCTGGCCTGCCAAGTGTTTTAAAAGCCCGACAAGATCGACTCGGATTTGAAGAAACTCTGGAGTACTACGAAACTCAGCACAGAATGAGCGAATCGAAGATCGTAAAACAGTTCAGCGAATTCGGAGCCGGTGACTGCTTCAGCTGGTTCTCATTCCCCGGCGGCCACGGACTCCCCGGAGTCGCACGCCGCATGAGCCTTGCCTGGTTCGACCGCTGGCTAGGCCGAACACTCCATTAACCGCCCCAACACAACATGCCTCCACTTGCCTTAGAGCTTGTGTCTGTGGAGAAAGCGCTTCAATAAGAACCAATCCGGGAGATTGTGGAATGGTCAATTTCCTCAGTCTTGATGAAAGTCCAGTGTCGATGAAAGAGTGGGGCGAAATGCTGTACTACTCCACCCCACTCTTCTCTCTGATCTCTCGCTCAGCAACTTCTTGATGAAGTTTTGCAGTCACGTTTCTCGCGAGCTTGGCGTGTTAACCTACGTCGCCAAAGCACGATCCCGCCACACATCAAAAGAAGTGTCATTGATGCAGGCTCTGGAACTGGACTTGAAGCTGGAGTGGTCGTGGTTGTGATTTGAAAATTATTGAACGTAAACCCGAGCCCCCGAGGGTCATTCTCATTGACCTGGCTTAAACGAAATCCCAAGTTGCCACCAATTGCCAATGTTGAATTGAATAACGACGTGACATCAAAACTCAATTGGCTTCCTGGGCCAGTCCCTCCAGTGCTAAATTGCCCTAGGATGGGTGCGACAGGCGTTTGAAAATCGATGACATCTGGGGCGCCGTTTACTCCAGTGACAAACGGTTCAATCTGAATATCGAAGACCTGGTTTTGTGGTCCCGGTATCGAAGTCATTTGATTCCTAATCACATCAAATGTGAGTTCCGCTTCGTCGACCGCTCCGCTTGTAGTCGAAAGAAACTCAGCAAATCCACGAACATCGGGAACCCCACCAATCGGAAGATTGCCGACCTCAGCAATCGATACTGTTGTCACTGCGGCGCCCGAGTTGACTCCATTGCTGGGGTTCCGAACAGAAAACGTTGCATCCGAGTCGAACACAGAAATCACAGGGTCTGGCGATGAATCTCCACCACCGTCTCCACCACCGTCTCCGCCACCGTCTCCGCCACCGTCATCAATCGTCGCGTTCCGCAGTTCGAGGTTATCGACACCGACAGAGTAATCCGGCCGAATGAACCTCAGCTCGGCGCTTAAGAATTGGTCATGCTCGACACTTAAGGTTTGTATCGCTCCATTTCCGCCAAACCCAGCGGTCGTCGAAACGACGCTTGAAGTAAAATCCGAATTAGCAAAACCGCTCAGAACAACTTCTGTCCCTTCATAATCCAGCAAATCCAGAGAGAATTTGTCAACAGGCTGCGCGAACTGAAAGCGAAACGTGCCATTCGCATTGAGGTAACCACTGTTTTCATCTGTCAAAAAGAAATTTCCAACCGAAGCCTGGTTATAAACGCCATCTGCCCCATTCCCATAGAAGGCTGTCGGCTGGCCGCCTTTTCTTGCAATGTACGCCCCCGGACTTCCGGATGTTGAAATCTGAACGGAGTTGTCCCCAGAACTGATAGGCAGGCCTGTAATCGGCTGGCGATCAAAAAAACCACTTTCAAATGTGATCACACCAGCTTGCCCATCTTGTTGAGACCAGAGCGTGCTTCCAAGACATGCAAAGAACAACACAAACATTTTTAGCCGGGATCTTGCCCGATGGTGCGAACAGGAATCGTGGAAGCTTCCCGCAACTCCGCTCGCTGAAGACTTGGTTTGTGGTTTGGAGTTCAGTGAGAAAAAATTGAAAAACATAAGATGCCCATTTTCATTTTTGAAAGTGATCGGGTACGTGTGGAGGCTCTACAGAAATGATTGTCATTCACTGAAAGACAATCATTCGTTGAGTTTTATGGATAGAACTGATCCTGAAACTTGAAATTGCTCTCTCAAACGTTGAGAGAAGCGGCTATTCCAGAGGTTTTCGGACTGGTTCTAGAAAGAAAGTGGATGATCCTTCTCATTGGTGAGGAGTGCCCAGCAGTCGGAATGACGAAACAACAAGGTCTTCCCAACGGAAATTGCTGCAAGTTCACCGAGTGCCGACCTGCGTCAGTTCTTTTCAAGAAATCTGGATGCAATCAAGCGTCGCCTTCGTCGAGCGATGACGATCATTCCGGTAGAAGCGAGGCAAAGGAGTGCGAAGGAACTTGGCTCCGGGACGGCGCTTTCTATTGTGGCTGAAAGAGTGTGTCCATCCGGGATCAGACCTGATGGTCCGGGAGCTGGGCTTGTGATGAACTGGTAGCGATGGTCGCTTCTGCTGTGTCCTGGTTCGTTATAACCACTTACAGCCGTTGTTGGAAAAATCGGAGGAGGGGTTGGGTCGCCGGAAAAGGAAAAAGTATCCGAGGGAAGGTTGTAAATGTAGTAGATGCCAATTAACACTTCGTTGACGACCGCACGGAAAGTAAAAGTGACTTGGTCAAACTCGGGATTCCCTAAGTTTCCCCCACTTCGGAAATTGTCGTAGATAAAAATTGGGACATGAGGAGCGTCGAAAGTCTCACCATCGATCGTGATCGTTCCGTCAAAACCACTGATACCCCCGATTCTGTTTCCGGGAACCTGAGACAAGACTCTCTGGGGATCGTCATTCACCTTAACTTCAAGTTCAAAGGGAAGCCCCGGATAGGGAGTAAGTCCGAAACCAGCCGGGTCATGATCTGGTGCAATACTGGGGACGTACAAATGCCCGGTGCCGGAATAGGTGATAATGGCTGCCTCGGAATGAGCGGAGGAGAGCAACCACACACAGCCGATTAAGAATGCTGCCAGGTTTCGAAATTGAATGATCATCGTTGAAATTACCATTTGGAATAGTCAGTCCGATGATCTGCGCAATACAATGAAACCAGCAAACCCACGGGCGCGCAGACCGTATGCCCGAGGGTGCTGGACCGGCTGGTGAGGACTGAGTTTGGCGACTGGGCCTCACCGGTCGGATTTCAAGTTGTCGCTGATACACTTAACCTTCTACGACGCGCGATTACAGACAGCCCCAACATGCCTAAGCCTAAGATTGACAAAAGGATTGAACTCGGTTCAGGAACTGAAGATCCAATACTGTCATCTCGGAGTCTGAAGTCATGAATCGAGCTATACTCAGTCCATCCCGTGGTGGCAAGGAATGAAAGATCGACTCCGTCCACACCAGTTTTGTAGCTCCAAAACCAATCGTCGTTGTTGTCGACCGAGGTATCATTATAAATCGAGAGGACATATCGACCTGCAGTCAGAGCAATCGGCGTGATGTTTGCTGAATAGCTGAAGATGTCAGACGAATACGAGCCGAGTGAAAAATCTTCTCCTGAGTCAGTTCGATTAACGTTGTTGCCGACGTTGATTGTCGTCAACGGAAAGCCTCCAGGATTCGCTCCTGAGAAGTCATAGATGCGAACCGAGAAGTTATCGACCGCTTGTGGAGTGTTGTCTGCCCAATAGATCCCAGACCATTCGATGGACCTTAAAGTGGAATCGGCACTGAGGACAAAGTCATCCCCACTGAAAACACTTGGCGAACTCAGGTCTGACCTCCGCGCCTGATCTCCATCCGACGGAGAGACGCCGTTGTCATAAATGATGCCAGCCATCAGCGAACTACCCGGAAAAATGCTGACGACTAACAGCATCGTAAGTTTGATGCTGCTGAAAAAAAAACGACAATTCACCTTAGAGCTCCTTTCCTTTGACGACGAATCGCAACACATCCCAGTGCGCACAGCCCGAGCAGCAAAATCGATGATGGTTCCGGAACTGAGGAGGTCGAAATAAATGCGTTTGCGTTGTAGCGACCTGAAGCATCGGACGCCGGGAAATTCAAACCCGGGCCATTGATATAGCCCGACCTCGGAGCCACTGGCCCAACCGCGGGATCAAATGGACCGACGAAACCATTGAAGATATATCGATCTCCAAAAACTTGTGTTCCGATGCGATATTTCTGATTGGCATTTAAAGTGACAGGAGTGATATCAACCATTCTCCACTGTCCAATTAACTCAGCGACTGTCCCGGCCGGGACAGTCGCTGAAGTGACCAGTCCACCTGTCCATGTCCAAATTGCGACTTCATGACTGGCTAATAATCCGTCGGCATTGTGGTCATAAAATCCGAGTTTCGAAATGACGACATCATTTGAACCGACGAGAATATTCAGGGAAGTCGTTTGATGAATGTTGGTAACACCATTAGATCCTCCACTGAAAGACTGGATCACCAGTCCTGCAGAGCCAGAAACGGGCGCGAACACACCACAAATCACCGTCAACACAACGCAAAATATAGAAAAACGCATCAATTTCACCTGGTTATTTTGTCCCGGTTCCGAGGCGAAAAACCTAATGCCCCAATCACTAATGCGATTAGCAGGCTTTGTTTGTCCGGAGAAATCTGGAAGAAAAGCAGGTATTGCTGAGAATATCCTCAAGATTGCCTGAGAGACTGAGCCCTGACAAGTTTGTATCTGGCGAGAACCATCTCAAAACATTCGCTCTGACACGATCACCGCATCCTTTAGAGCCGTTTGCTCTACCGTTTGCCCGTGAAGAACACATTTCTCTAGGAAAAATGCTGTTTGCCACGAGGCAGAACCTGCAAACCAATTCGAAAGATGCTTTAAGCGACCGGTTGAACAGCATTGAGCCGGTGGGCAGCTTCGGCGTACGACTTCATTGAGGCGAGTTGCTTGCGAAGCCTTGAAAGCGGTCTTCACTGGAACAACAAGCGTTGAAAATGCCTGTCGCAGTCTCGAATTCGTGTTCGGACTTGTCGGGAACAGCTATTTCACTGGTGAAACACGTTCGACACAGGAACGCTGCACAGCAAACTGCTCCAGAAACTGCAGTTCAAGCGGAATACGTTGCGCAGGAGTGAGAGGTTTCCCAGAGTTTGACTTCTACGACTGGTAAGCCTTTGCGTTGGGCTTGTTCGAAAATGAGCCTGGCGATGTTCTCAGCTGTCGGGTTGGTATCGATGATATAGAGTGCTTCACCCATCTCCTGAAGCGTGGGCAGGACGGGATCATGCTCGCAAAGAATCATCCGATGATCCAGATTGTCTTCGATCCAGCAGCGAATTTTCTTTTTAACATCGGTGAAGTCGATGAGCATGCCTCGGTCATCGAGTTCCATCCCTTCCAGGACAAGCACGGCTTTCCCGTTGTGTCCATGCAAGTGCCGACACTTGCCATCATAGTTCAGCAAACGATGACCGTAACAGAATTCGATTTCCTGGGTGACGCGATACATTCGAGAGAGCCGTTAGTCGTAGAACAACAAACATCCATTGTAGACATCGAGACACGCCGCGAAAATGATCGTGCCGACGACTTCATCAAGAGTTTACTAGATTCACTACAAGAAGAGTACAGGCTGCCACCATGAGAGGCATCAATCTCAGGTCTCTGAATTGAGGGAGAGTACTTGAGAGACAGGAAAACGCTGCACAGCACGAGACAGATCACTTAGACTCTTCCCGAAAATGCCATGTTCAGGCTTTTCAACGCTGAGAAGCATCAAAGCTCAGGAACTTCGGCATCGTTGAATACGCCGGGTTCGGAAACCCGGCGTACCTGGTCCTGGAATGTGGAACGATCTCTGATTCAAATTGCCTGACAGTAAAGCCAGTCACCGACTCGAAGCTTCCTGCGTGACAATTCATGTTTGATAGAGTTCTACGATTTGCTCTCGGCGTACTCTGCGAGGAATCGCAAGAACCTGAGCCGTGCTTTGTGTTCTTGGTGTTCTGTGTCGACCCGGAACTGCTTCTGCCGTTTTTCGGAGATTTCTGGCGACCAGTGAGCGCGGATCATGCGGCACTCTTCTTCGATTTGCTCGGGAGTGGGATTGATAGCAGCGTCTTTGATTCGATTGATGTGAGGCATCTCAAAGTCATCCTGATAAAGGGATTTACGAGCCGTTCATCGAGAACAAATGTCGGGTGGTCTTCATTCCATGGCACGCCAGTGAGCATGCACAATGAATGAAGAGAGATGACATCCGAAGCTCGAAAGAGCTGGCTCTAACTAAACCTGACCAAGGAATCGAAGTGCCGGTTAAGGACAACGATTCCGTAAAGGTTTGCAGCAAGGCAAGGGGAATGCATTCTGCAACTCCCAATCTTTAGGTCATCATTTCGGAGTCGGCGGATTTTTCTGGTGTTCCGTTTCAAAAAAACAACAATTCGTCACGAGCGTCTCATTCCACCCGACCTCACTCACCAACTTGTAGGAATTGAATCGATTTTGCGACTTGTTGCAGCAGCTTGATATGACAGTCCTCTTTCGAATTGTTTATGATTATTGAATCTTTCCTCCCCCCGACAAAATCGATCTCACCTAGATAAAGAGTAAATTGTGAATCAAGAACAAATCGGCCCAGTACTTGGACGCATCCCCAGTGGAGTCCTCATCCTCACAGCTAGAAGCTCGGAAGATGACCAAACCGGAATGCTTGCCAGTTGGGTCCAGCAGGCATCGTTTGAACCTCCCATGGTGACAGTCGCTGTCAACACGAAACGGTATCTCAACGATTGGCTGAAAGAAGGTGTTCCGGTCGCCTTAAGCCTCGTCGGAGAGGCTCAAAAGAAGCTGATGGGACATTTCGGAAAAGGTTTTGAACCGGGCGAGCCAGCCTTTGAAGGGCTTGCCACGGAAGAGACTCCAGCTGGCTTAACAGTTTTGAGTGACGCTTTGGGCTGGATGGAAGGGACTGTTCGGAGTTCATTACAAAGTGGCGACCACACGGTCTATCTTGTTGAAATCACTTCGGGAAAACCGAGCGAGGAGATCGCGACCGGTAAGCCTTACGTTCACATCCGCAAGAATGGATTTGGCTATTGATCGCCAATCTGGCTCTCACTGAGAAGTTTGCAAAATCATCGGGGCGAGAGACTTCATAACCTGGTCTCTCCATATTGATTTGTATTCGGGTGCGCCGGTCGATCTGTAATTGCTCAATCTGAAGCAAATAATCTCGCCATCGAAGCGAATATGACTCTGGAACATGAACCACCGAAGCCCACAGGTGGCAGAGTCGCTGAGTCGGCGGGCAGAATGAGCAGTTCTTCAAGCGGCCCTTCGACCTCGGAGAGGAGTCCACACATTTACGGAATGTTGCAAAAACGAAACGAACGTTTCAACTGCAACACGCACGTTGAATTCAGTCAACACGCCACGACTTTGGCGGTGTTAATTTTTACTGACTGGGTACTCTGCAACATGTTACCTCTTTTGGGTTTGCGTAATTTTTGCGTGGTTTGAAAAAAACACTATTGTGAACAGGCATGAGCTTTGCCAGATTGAAGCATCATGATTAAGTTCTCCTCAAAATCACTCCCGTTCTCAGAACGCATTTACATTGCGTTCCGAATTGCCTTCCTCGAAACCCAAGAGCGATTGGCGTTGGCCGAGCAATTAGAGCTCGAATCGCATCGCACGTTTGGGTATCTGACGCATGTCCCTTTCTTGAAAGGGGTCCCGGCACAAGTGCAACTCGACCTGTTGCTCGACCTGTGGGACAAGCATCTTTCGAAAGAGACTTTTTCCGCCACGTATCTCGACGAAGCAATTGTCTACGCAGTGTGTGAAACAGCTGCCAATCTGATCCGGAGCGAACCCAAACATGCTCAGCGATGCATCGAATCGGGACCGTTAAAAAGTGGCGCGACCATCAACCACGCATTCGCTGAAGAGCTTCAACAACTTCACCTCGATTATGCTGGGGATGGCCATTATCTTTTGCTCAGCCAGTTCCAGGACTTACCTCCTGAAGCAGCGAACAAGCACAAGGATCAGTACGGGATCATCGCTGAAAAAGCCGATAGTCTCTTTGACGCTCTATCTCGCTGGAACGTTCGCCCGGGCTACGAAGAGCGTGCCTGCGGTTTGCTGACAGATGAAGAGGTTGAGCAACTCAGTTCGATGATCGACTTCACGCGTCTTGCTGGCAAAATGAAAAATGGTTCGTAAGGTTAAAATCATTAGATCGACCTGCCTCAAATTTTCGTTTTCTCACTTGAGACAGACTCTCAACCGATCAAAGACTGCTAATTCGAAATTGACACCAGGTAACCTGAGTGGTACTCTAAGTAGCGACTCGAAAACCTGAATTTGAGTTCTCAAACATTGAGAAAACCCTTCGCGACACAGGTTCTTGATGGGGTTCTAAGATCTTGTCTTATCCCCCGGGTTACTAATTTCGAACTTAAAAGTTTCTAAACTTTCACTTCATCGTCAATATTCATTGCGACTTCATATTAAACTCAAAGCATCCTTCAATTGAGATTCGGTTGTGAATCAACAACGAATCATCATCAGAATTTCAAATCCTTGGGGTTGGTTTCATCCCGTGGAATTCATAAAATTCTGAGTGAGATCTTCGGGTCGGATTGAAATCCCTCTCCGGACATCTCTGTGTTGAAGGATTTTCTTAGAGCCTGAGAAACTAATTTCAGGCTTTCGGATTTGCTTTAGAGTTTTTGAATCGATTTCAGCTAAGGTTGGATCAGCATGCTGCAAGCGGAATTACGTGTCCTATCTGGAAAACATGCCGGCAGCACAATCCCGTTACCAGTTGGGAAATTTTTGATTGGTCGAGAAGAAGATTGCCATCTTCGGCCCAATAGTGACTTGGTGAGCCGTCATCACTGTGTCTTTACGCTCGATGAATACGGATTACGATTTCGTGACTTGGGCAGCACAAACGGTTCGTTCGTCAACAGAGAACAGATTCGTGGAGCTGTTGTCCTGAATCCGGGCGATGCAGTCTCTGTCGGGAAACTTGAGTTTCAAGTGATCCTCGGTGATCCGATCACTGATGAAACACGGACAAACCTCGCCAACGATATGCCGACGGAAATCATCTCTCCCACAGGTGAACCGAGTGGCGCTCCCGCTGACGCCGATTCCTCATCGAGTTCAGAATTCGAGACGGCTCCCGACCAAACTCTTCATGACTCAGAGCTCAACGAAGCTTCTGCTTCTGACACTCTCATCAATATTCCAACTCAACCTATGCCCGCGGAAGGCCAAAGTTTTCCTCCAGCCGGGGATACGCAATTCTACCCTCAGCCAGGTGGAATGCCGCCACAAATGCCTGTCGGATATCCTCCACAAATGGGTTATCCGCAAGGGATGATGCCATACGGCTATCCGGGATATCCGCAGCAAATGGGTTACCCACCACAGCAAATGGGTTATCCCCCAAACATGTACCCGCAGCAGCAATACCCGCCTCAGCAACCGGGACAGCCAGGACAACCTGAAGCAGTCCTACCACAAGAAGGTGCAGCTGCCGACTCGGGAGCAGAGTTGGCTTTTCGCTTGCCAGACCCCTCTGAAACGGGTGTCAAAGCTCCGCCCCCAGCCCCACCTGCTGCCGAAGGTGAAGCTGAAAAGGAAGACGGACGAACTGCCGATCAAAAGGCAAAAGAAGAAGCTCCCAGCGCGGCAGCTGATGCCATCCAACAGTACCTGCAGCGCCGCCCCAAAACCAACGGATAACGCCAAGGTCATCGGTAGAGCAGTTTGCTCTACCGTGAGCCCGTGAAGAACGCATTTCATCATGCTTCTCCACCCGTAATGCTTGCTCCATGACTGGGCATCTCGGCGACTGAATCCTTACTGCTTTCGCACGACGATCGAAGGTGAATGTCCTGAGGGACAGTTACTGTCATGCCCCTCAGGCGATCAGAAATCGGCGACAGTCTCTCTCAAGCTTCTTTATCAAGCTCTTCGAAGACAGCTCTCATGAGCAGTGGCCAGACTGCAGTGGCGTCGCAATGGACTTCGGCGTAACGCCCACCTTCACTCGGTGCAACGAACTTCCCCCAGCTGACGCCTTCGGAGTAAGTACATCCAGACAGACCTCCCCAATGAACCGGTTCCGGACAGATGCGGACTGCGTACTGGAAACGTGGAGGCTGAAACGTCGTTCCAACCCGGTCATTAGTGATGTCGATGTAAGGCGCGACCTGCTGAGCCCAGTTTCGTGGGACTCCTCCTCCAATTGTGAAGATCCCCAGCTTTTTGGCTTTGCCCGCCAGGCGTGCATATTCCTGAAGATCAAAGAACGGATTGAATGGAGGAATCGCCTGAAGAGCTTCATCGTGGGTCAGTTCAGCGATGTTTCTGCCAGCGAGGGCCTTCCTCATCGCCCAGGTTGAGACATCCAAACCGACTTCACTGTCTGTGAACGCCGGAATGAAGACCGGGACATCCTGTTGAAAGGCGCTCTTCAGGATGCCTCTTCCTTCTCCCACCTCATTCAATTTCCGCCCGATTTCGCGACAAAGGCGAGCGGAACTCCAGCAACCCTCCGGAGGATCGGTCTCTTCGAGGACCATTCGGATCAGTTTTTCGACATCATTCAAGTTCGATTCCATCTCCAATGTGTCGTAAACTCTGTTATACCCTTGGTTAAATAGAGTTTCATCATTTTTGGTGGGATCATATTGGTAATGTGCCAATCCGATCGATTCTGTGAGGCCATGAGCCATCAGGGCGCCGGTCGAGACAACTGCATCGACCAGCTTTCTGTCAATCATTTCACAGATGACGGTCCCCATCTTGGCGACGGTCATCGCTCCTGAAAGGGTCAAGACAACCTTACAATCCGGGTCTCGGGTCATCTCCAGAAAAACATCGAGCGCAGATCCGAGTTGTCGCCCAGCAAAAGCCGTCTTCGACATGCCTCGGAGCAAGTCCGCAAAGCTTGTGACCGAACCTAAGTCCAGTGACTCTAATGGGATAAGTCCGTCTGAACGTCCGTCGTGAAGTTCTCGATGAGACACGCTGCTTCCTTTTTAATTAAACGTCCGTTGATATTAATTCAGTGGGACGTGGTAAACTTTGCGGATTCTTGTGGTTTTAACTCATGTGCCAGTTATTAGATGACGATGTCAATTGTGTGTCTGAATGGATTCCTTTTCAAGGGTTCGTTCACACTCACTTTCGGAACAACTACTTGACAGTAAGTCGCTGTTGCACTTAAAGTTGAGTCATTCTCAATACTGCAACCTCGCGATGCTTGTCATCGGTTAGCCGGGAGTAGAGAGTCGTGACAAAGAAAGAAATCGTCAAGACAATCTCCGAAGAGTGTGGCCTGACTCAACTCAAAACAAAAGAAATCGTTCAGAAAACTTTCGAAGCGATTATCGATACGTTAGTTGCTGAAGGTCGCATTGAACTGCGGAACTTTGGTGTCTTTGAAGTGAAGAAGCGTGCTGCGCGTAAGGCACGTAATCCTCGCTCTGGAGATCGTGTTGATGTCCCTGAAAAATTTGTTGTGACATTCAAACCCGGTAAGGAGATGGAAGAACGGGTCTTGCAGATCCCGGTGGAGTCAGCTGAACCGCATCGCCCTGTTACGCAGGAAGATACGGGAATCTCATCACCTCCTCCGCAAGCAAGTCCACCTATTCGACCTTCCCCAACGCCAGAGTCACAAACACCTTCGGTTGGAATTCCGCCTTCACCGGCCTCACCAACACCCCACACTCCAGCGTCACCATATCCTCCTCCGGGAGGGCAGCCTTAGGATCACTCCAGCGATCCTGAGGTCATCAAGATAGATACTTGTTGCAGACTTTCTGCATATTCCATAGATGAAATCAGGATTGTCGTCAGCCCAACTGGGGTTGGCAGTCTCTCCACGTTGGTTCAAGAAGAATCTTCGAGGAGTCAAGGAGGATACCGATGCGGAAACTGTTGCTGCTGATCGTGTTAACGGCCACTCTGACGGTCTCGTCCGGCTGTGTAGTTCCTATCTGGTCGGCGACACCAGACGAACGCGTTCGCCAATTGATTTATCAATCAGAGAACTATCGACACGTTCCAAACATTTGGGATCGCATCTGGGGCTTCGACATGCCCGATTTGGCAACCCCGTTTAGAACACACGGCGGCGTAATCTAATAAGACGTTTGTGCTTCTCTGTTCGTGAAGAAAACTATTCATAAAATGAATGGCCCTTTCTCACGGGACAGCACACGTACATCATTTTCAAAACGGCTCAAGAACCAGTCCGTCTTTTCTGCCCCGTGAAGTAAGCCTTTCAGATGCTGAACGGCTCGCCTTCAGAGCATCTTTCGAATTGGTTTGCAGGTTCTGCCATGTGGCGAGCTGTCTATGAAGTCATGAAAGTGAGTTTCACAGGCACACGGTAGAGCAAACGGCCCTACTGTCAGAGAACCTTGCCGTCAGAGTAACAGCGTATTCAACAAAACCCCGTTCCGCGATTGATCGCAGGACGGGGTTTGTTGACGTTCCGTGCTTCAGATCGCCCCTTGTGAATCATTTCTACATAAGGGAATCACCTGCTGACTGGACCACATTCGAGACGTGATTCGGGCATCACTTATAAAGAATCTCGCCCATGTTGTTTTTGTAAGCTTCAACCCCAGGTTGACCATAGGGATTCGTCCCGACGAGGCGGCCTTCGATGGCAGTGGCGAGCATGAACAGTTGCAGTAACTGTCCCATGCCGTAGGCATCCAACTTTGGAAGCACCATGTCGGTCGTCGGCCGCTTTTCGTCAGCATAAGCCTTGTTGGTACCCTGAATAGCGGCTTGCAGAAGTTCCGGGATGGTCTTCCCTGCAATTCGGTTCAGCTGATCCTGATCGAGATCTTCGGCAACCTTTGGAATAGATATCGGCTCGCTGGCGAATTCGGAGATAGTCAGGTTGTTGATGACTCGATCTCGCTTCCCTTCCTGATGTTGTTGTCCACGGCTGTGCAGGTCACGCGTATTCACAACGGTCAACGGAGTGGCACCTCGTTCGTGTTTCCCAAGGCTTTCTGCCAGAAGTTGGTCGTACCAGAAGCCGGTTGCTTCGAGTCGATTTCCCCAGGTGGAGAGGACACGCATGTCCATGCCGTGGTCACGCTCTAAAAGATGGCACGCCGCCACGTAATCAAGAACCGGGTTTTCTCCGAGTGGCTTTGTGCGACACAACTCTGTGATATCGGCCGCTCCCCGAAGTATCGCGCGGATATCCATCCCGAGTACAGCAGCCGGCAACAGGCCAACCGCAGTGAAGACCGAAAACCTCCCTCCGACACCATCGGGAATGGGAAATACATGCTCGTAGCCCAATGCGTTCGACAAGTCTCTCAGTTTACCGGTCTCTCCCGTGACAGGGATGACAAGTTCCTGCGCGAGGTGAGATTGGTGTCCGTAGTATTCTCCCAACGCATCGCGAAACATCCGAAACGCGGCAGCTGTTTCCAGTGTTCCGCCCGACTTACTGATGACAACAATCCCCCAGCGTTCGGCAAGTTCCTGAGGACGCACGCACTGGGTTTTCAACATCTTCAGCAGCGACGACATCGTGTCATTGTCGAGGTTATTGCCTTCAAAATAGAGTCTGGGAACGTCACCGCGCTCACTGCGGGAGAGCTCGTTGTGATACGGATCGCACAACGCTTCAAACAAAGCTCGCAGCCCCATGTAAGACCCGCCAATCCCCAGAACGACGAGTCGATCAATCCTCGTGCGAAGTGAAGCCGCCGAAGATAAAATCTTATCCACCAGATGATCTTCGCCACCAAGCAATCGCTGCGGAAGATCAATGAAACCACTATCGAGTGGTTGCTTCTCTGCAGGGATCTCACCGCCTGAACGGAGCAAGTCCACGTCCGCAAACGTTTCATCTCGTGCGGCATGTAATTGGTCAGTGATCTCTGAGAGTTGATCACCGATCAGAAATTGTGAAGCGTTCGAGCAAAATTTGATGGGAGTGGTCATTGGCTTAGTATCTCGACAATGTGATGAGGTTTTCTGTTCGCCGGTGGGCCGCAGCACGCTTCAAGTATGTGTTTCCAGAACGAAATTAGGAATCGTATTCACATTCTGTCTCCTGGAGCTCAGCAATTTCGCTGCGAGAACCGCTTCCCCACGGGGACAGAATGCACAAAAAACGGACTAGAGCAGTTTGCTCTACCGTGTGCCCGTGAAGAACGCATTTCTCCAGTAAAAATGCTGTTCGCCACGAGGCAGAACCTGCAAACCAATTCGAAAGATGCTCTAAGCGGGGGGGGTAATCCCAAAGTCTTCAATCGTGAGGAGCGACTGCATATCGTAGCCTTTGCTCTTGAAGTTGGCGGCTCCCCCCTCCATGCGGTCGATAATTGTGAGAACCTGCTTCACTTCGCAGCCGAATTCTTCAGCTCGCTCAATCGCCAGCAGTGAGCTTCCCCCGGTGGTGACCACATCCTCGACGATGGCAACCTTCATTCCCGGTTCGACTGGTCCCTCGACGAATTTGTTTGTGCCGTGTCCTTTCGATTCTTTTCTTACGAGAAACCCGTTCAGGTCTTTCCCTTTGGCTGCCGCTGCGGAAAGGACCCCTGCGACGATCGGGTCCGCTCCGATGGACATTCCGCCAACGGCGTCGATCTCTTCCATGTCGAGAAGTTCGAGCAAACCTTCACTGACGAGCTGTAAGCCTCGTGAATGAAGAGTGATCTGTTTTCCATCAAGGTAATAAGTTGCTTTCTTTCCAGAGACGAGTGTGAAATCTCCAAATTTCAAAGCTCGTTCACGAAAGAGTTCCATCAAGGCGTTTTTGTCGTACATCTTCAATCTCTCCGGTGTTTCAAAAGACTCACTTTTTCCATGCTAACGGACGGCGATTGAATTGGAAGGAATCGAAGTGGACTCCCATCACAATTGTCCATTCTCTCAGAACTGCTTCCAGCCACTTCATTCTCAGCGGATTTTGTCCCAGATTTTGTAAATGTTACAGAGCTTTTCAACGCCCCTCGGCAATCGTCGATACGATCTTGACCCAAAATGCTATTTTTTTGTAAATCGGCTGTATCTCGAGTCCACAAACCCCTGTGAACTCGACTCAGATGTCAATTCGTAATTTCTCGCCCCACGGATGGAGTCGAAACCATGAGTGAACTGAATCACTCTTCTGAAGAAGTCCAGAACAATCCAACAACTGAATCGGTAACCATCGAAACGGCATTGCCACCTGCAGCTGCTCGCAGGTCCTGGAAAAGCTATTTGGCTGGCACCGTGGTTCTGTTGGTACTCGCTGCGGTTTGCTTGCAGTTTTTCCAAGCGAACCCGGCAGTCTCCCAAACCGATGGGACAGACGCCAACACTGGTCGAGTCACAATGAACGCTGCGACTCCGGGGAAAATCTTGGCGAAAGTCAACAACCAGGGGATCACTTATGATCTCGTCGCTCGTGAATGCGTCGCAAAATATGGCGAAGAAATCCTTGAAAGCATGGTCAACCGCCTGATCATCCAGCAGGAATGTGATCGCCTTGGCATCACCGTTTCACGTGGTGAAGTTGAAGCCGAAGTTGCGGAAACGGCAAAGAAATTCAACCTGCCACTCGATACCTGGTATCAAATGCTGAGTAGCGAACGAGGGTTAACGAAAGAGCAATACCAAAACGACATCATCTGGCCGATGCTGGCACTGAAAAAGCTGGCTGGCAAAGATACAGAAGTCACTGAAAGAGAAATGCAGGAAGGGTTTGAACGTGACTACGGTCCGCGCGTCAAAGCTCGGATGATTCTTGTTGAAGGAAACATTCGCCAGGCAAATCAAATCTGGGAGAAGTGCATGGCAACTCCCGATGATTTTGACCGCATCGCCCGCGAAAGTTCCGCAGATCCGAACTCACGACCATTAGGTGGTGTGATTCCTCCCATCCGAAAAAATGGTGTCGACAAAGCCATCGAAGAGGCTGCCTTCAAACTGCAACCAGGTGAGCTGTCGGGATTGATTCAAGTTTCCGAAGGTCGCTACGTCATTCTGAAATGCGAAGGCATGACCGAACCTGTCGTGGAAGACATCCGCGTTGTCTGGAATGATCTCTTGGCGCAACTGACAGAAGAGAAAACCCAAACATCCGTCGCCAAAGTCTTCGAAAAACTTCGCAAGGAAGCTCGAGTTGATAACTTCCTGACGAGAACCTCCACCGCTGGCCGCAATCCGATTCAGCAAACCGCTGGCTTCACGAACGGAGAAGCGGTGAAACCACAAGTTCAGCAAATCACGCGATAACAATTGAAAAGCTGAACGACATCCGTCAACACGAGCCGTCGCCCTCAAAGGTGACGGCTCGTTTGACGTTGTAGCCAATGCGTAGCCAATGAACTGAGTTCAATGCAATTTGCCGACAACCTTTTAAGGTCCTCTTCGAACCGGTGTCCGCGTTCTTCAAAAGAACACGTCAGAGCAAACTGCGACAGACAAGTCTGGCATTGAAGTCCCCTCCCCCTTTGAGGACGAGGAATGACTGGGCTCTAAGTTCAGGAAGATTTTTTCCTGGCAACATACGCTTCGACTTCTGGACGAAGCCGCTCCATTCCTTCCTCATAGGAGACAGCCGGATTGTACCCGAAGTCTTTTTTGGCATTATCGATGGAATACGAATGCGACTGGCTCAACTGTGACGCGAGGAATCGGGTCATTGGTGGCTCAGAGTTGATTCTGAAAAGTGTGTAGACGCCTTCCAGGGCCCTGCCGACGGTTCTTGCAAAACCGGGTGAGATATTTCTCTGCACTGGTGGAAGTCCCCCCAACGCTAAGAGTTCATCGACCCACTTCCAGAGCTGAATCGGTTCGGGCTCGTTAATGAAGTAGGCCTTTCCGGCACAGGAGCTTGCAGGCGAGAGAGATTCGAACGCCTGCACGTGAGCTGCTGCTGCGTTTTCGACATACGCCATCGACACAACGTTTGTTCCGTCACCAACACGGACCAGCCGACCAGCCATCGCGCGGTCAATCAGTCTTGGAATCAGATGATTGTCACGCGGTCCCCAAATGAGATGTGGACGCAGGGCCACTGTCGAAAGAGTCTCCGAATTGGCTGCGAGGACCGCTTTCTCTCCCAGTGCTTTGGAATGAGGATAATGGCACAAATAACTTTCCGGGTAAGGGAGAGACTCATCTCCATTCAGATGCGGCTGTCCGTCGTAAACAACACTTGGTGAACTGGTGTAAATGAGCTTCGGTACTCCACTGGCTCGACACGCTTCAATGATGTTCTCTGTTCCGACAGAATTGATCGAATGATATGTCTCCCACTTCCCCCAGATGCCAGGGACAGCTGCGACATGAAAAACGGCATCCATTCCCTGACAGGCCTGCCTCACAGCTGAGGCATCCTGCAGATCACCCCGAAAAACTTCCACGCCAAGTGCATCAAGTTCGGGATACGCTCCACGGCAAAACGCACGCAGGCTGTGTCCTTTGGTGAGAAGCTGTTCAACGATGTAACGACCAAGGAATCCTCCGCCGCCGGTGACGCATATTTTCATAAGAAAGAAGTTAGGAGTTAGTGTTAAGTTCTGTCGCTCGATAAACCGTGCATCGAGCTGTTTCCATCGTCTATAACCAGTCCGAAAACCTCTGGAGTAGCCGCTTTCCTCAACGTTTGAGAGGGCAATTTCAAATTTCAGGATCAGTTCTAAAATATTTCTGAAATGGAAGTGCATCTTCTGTCTCATGGAAGTAAGTGATTCAGTAAACGAAGAGCACTTCTCACAGACTGAAGAAACACGAGAGTCTTTTATTGAAATTGATCCATTTGTTCTTTTGTCAATTTCCCTCCCATTCTCCAGATGGCAGCGTTGAGTTCAACGACCCAGTCGTCAACACCGATCGATTTCACCTGGTTGATGGCAGCCTCGATATCATATTCAATTCGATGCAGAGAGACTTTTCCATCTTCGATTATGGCGTAAGAGGCCCGTGGATCACCATCTCGAGGTTGCCCGACCGAACCTGGGTTCAATACCTGAATTCCATCGAGATCCAAATGAAACGGAATGTGTGAATGACCGACACAAACAATATCTGCGTCGACATCAGCGAGTCGCTGCTTCCATGAGACTGGGTCGGCGCTGAGGTATTCATCCATCGGGTCACGTGGGGTCGCATGCACCAGCAGAAGAGAAATATCATCGACACGAAAGTGTGTCGTCACTGGAAGTCGTCCCAGAAACTTTAGCTGTTTCGGACTGAGCTGCTCCCAATGCATCGGTCGTGTCACTCGGGCCAGGCGTCGAAATCCGGTGGCTCCGACTGCAGGGACACGCTGAGCCACTGCATGGTCATGATTCCCTCTCACGGCCGCACTGGCGTGTCTTCGAATCCATTCGACACATGGCAGCGGATCTGTTCCGTAATCGACGAGATCACCAGTAAACACGCAATAATCGAATTTCTCATCGATGGCGCTCAGGGCAGCCCAGTTCGAGTGGATATCTCCGAGGACGAGAATTCGCATAGGATTTTGGAAACTGTCATTGACCGTAGGCAGGGAGAAAAGGTTACAATACGCTTGGATGGTTCCATCCATCAATCCATGAAGTGGCACCTCAATCGTTTTTTGCAAATCGTCGGAAAGTATCGCCGAAAGGAATTGTTGCGAGAAGGAGCGAACGATGATGCGAATTTCATCTCACGCTCGAAACTGACCAGTTCTAGAGCATCTTTGAAAATGATGGAAATGTTCCCATCGCCCCCCACATCAGTGATCGCTATTCCAAGTGGTCGCTATTCAATGGATCACAACCTCAATACGTCGTAATCTCAATCACTCAGAACGGTTACCGCAGGACGACAATAGAAGTATTCGCGTTTCCTATTCTTTTCGAGAGTTGGTCGCCAATGAGTCAACAGCTAGAAAACATGACGCTTCGAAACAAATTGAACGAAGCAGAACGACTCATCCGCGAATTGATCCACCATATTGAACATGGGTATATCCCAAAAGCTCATCTATTACGCAGAACCGCAAGAAAAGGAAACGACCCGAAAGAGCAGCACGAAATCACCGACATGACTGTCAGAGGTGGTGTCGAGAAAGTGCTGAAGTCGGATCAGTTTTCACGACAACTTTGTCACCAACTCCAAGGCTTTCTTGGATCAATCGAACAAGATGTCAACAAGATCATCGGAAATTAAGTGTTGAAATGATTTCCCTCTCGTCGACATTGATATAGAAGGTAGAGTACAGCAATTAAATAACACCTCGATCTTCGCATCGACTTGAAGTTTTGGCTTCAAGTCATGACCAAACCAGTAGTTACACACATCACCAATAATTCTCGAAGAAACAACCGAACTCGACCCACAGATTTTCGGTCGATTCAGGTCTACTCCGAGTCACCTTGTCACGACGTCTTCAGAAATGTCTCAATTTGGTGTCGACCAACCGGCTTCAGCTTCTGAGGGGACGGGACTGACGTTCGTCCGGCCTCTTCCACAGAGCCAGTCTGCGCACACCGAACATCGTCCACTTGCTCCCATCTCTCCACGGGACCAAGTTGAATTTGCCAGCCGCTTGTTTCCACCACGCATTCTGGAAGACTCGGGCTCGATGCCTTCCGTGACTGGACTGGAACTGGGGCATTTTGTCATTGAAGAGCGAATTGGACGAGGCGGAATGGGATCCGTCTTTCGTGCAATCGACAAACGACTTGACCGGATTGTCGCCCTTAAGGTTCTCTCGCCGGACCTCTCTTCCGATCCGGAATCGGTGTTGCGTTTTCAGAATGAAGCACGTGCTGCTGCACGACTCGACCACGACAATATCGCACGTGTCCATTACATCGGAGAAGAAAACGGGCTCCACTTCATCGCGTTCGAGTTCGTGACCGGAACCAATGTCCGGATTTTCATCTCCCAGAAGGGCCAGCTCAGCCCGGAGAGTGTGGTCAACTACACGCTGCAAATCGCAGAGGCACTTCGACACACCGCAGCGGCGAACGTTGTCCACCGAGACATCAAGCCGTCAAACATCATTGTCTCACCAACTGGAAGAGCAACCCTGGTCGATTTGGGATTGGCTCGACACTACCCAGAAGATCAATCGAAAGACCTGACAGTTGCCGGGACTGCACTGGGAACATTCGACTACATCGCTCCTGAGCAAGCGATCGATGCCCGCAACGTTGACGTCCGCAGCGATATCTATTCGCTCGGCTGCACGATGTATCACATGCTCACCGGCGAGCCTCCGTATCCGAAAGGAACGATGTTCCAGAAGGTGATCAACCATCACGGTCCTGCTCCGCCTGAAGTCACTCTTAAAAACCCGCGAGTCTCGCAGCAACTCTCGCGCGTGGTTCAGAAGATGATGCACAGCAACCCGGACGAACGCTATGCGACTCCGGATGCATTAATTCATGACCTTGTCCAAATTGCAGAAAAGCTTGGCCTCGCACCGACGTATCCAGAAGCTGTCGTCTGGACGACGCCACTGTTCAAAGCTCGGAACCCGTATTGGGATGGGACTCGCACCTGGATGGCCGTCGCGCTGGTGCTCTTGTTGTTTGTGTATCTCGTCGACCAGTTGCAACCGAATCAAACTCCAACGTTAGTGTCGGATGACTCGACACAGTCTCAAGTTGTTGATCCTCCCACAGAAATCAATTCAAAGACAACTGGATCAACTGAAGGACCTGCAGAGGAAGCCACTCCGTCTGAAACCGATACTCTCGCTCAAACGAAGCCTGACAAGCCTGATCTGAGTGTGCTCCCCTCAACAGCCACGCTCGGCTCGGACTGGCCCTCAAGTTTCATTTCGGGTGATTCGAGCAACCTCTGGAAGTCTCTCGCAGCGAACGAACTCAAACCGACCCCGGAACCGAAAACGACCCCATCCACAATCGTCAAGGTCGATCCGGAGACGACGAAAGTAGAGCCTCGCCCCGCAATGGTTGAGGAGAACACCAACCGATCGATCCCATTCGTTGTCACTCAATCAGCGACAGGCGAAACCAAAGCTTATGCGACACTGGCTGAAGCCTTTGCAAAAGCGGATGACAACTCAGCAATCGAAATTCACGTTGACGGTGTTCTTGATATCCAAAAGAAAGCGATTCAGTTTTCCGGGAAGCGGGTCATCTTGCGAGGTGCTGAGGATTTCCACCCAGTGATCAGATTTGACTTCACTGAAGAATTGCTCATTTCCGGTTCGTTGACCAGGTCTGTTTCGGTCTTCGACATTGGTAAAGGAGGAGCACTGGAAGTCTATGATGTCGACATCGAACTCCTTGTCGATCCGGACACAACAGTAGATCAGTGGTCGATTGTCAAACTCTCGCCGGGAACCGATTTTGTTGCGAGGTGGTCCTCGTTCACAATGAACAACCCAAGTCGCATTCCAGCCGCATTGATTCTCTCGCCCGATGCAGAGCCAGCAGATTTTTCAAACCTGATGCCGGAAAGGATGTCCGAGCGGCCATCAATGGTCCAAATCCGAGATTCGATTTGTCGCGGTCAAATGGACATCACAAAGCAATTTAATCTCCATCCGCTGGACGTGTCGCTCGAAGAAACAGCGATAGCAATCAGTGGAACTGTCCATCGTCTCGACGGAGCCAGTTCGGATGAGACAAACATGACGGCAGACTCTGATCCCGGAACCTTCATTTCGCTGAATCATGTGACAGCGTTTGTCGGCGAAGGCATCCTGAGAGCAACCACTGGAGACCATGGAACACTCGATCCGGTTTCAATCGATATCCGAAACAGCTTGATCCGCATCGAGCGACCGGATCAATCCGTCGTGTCACTGGCGGGGCATCTCGACGCTGCACTCCTGAAGGACAAAATTCTCTGGCAACAACATTCTGACCGGAGCTTTGTACAGTCCGAAGGCCCTCTTTTCACTGTGGAGTCGTCTGCCAATTTTCCTTTGGAACCACAAGTCATCTCACCGCGGGAAATCGGCGCCAACCTGGAACATATCACTGACGACAATATTTTCACAGTGCCTAATTCAATCTCCCGAACATCGCTGCACACCACCCAGCCAATCGCGTTTCAGCTCCGTAATCGGGACTTCAATTTCGACAACCCTGCATTGAAATCCGCTAGCGACGGACGCAACGCAGGGGTCGATTGGACACGCTCCGGCCTCCCGGAATCTCTCCCACTTCCGAGCCCGATGATCTCCGAAAACGAAACGATCGATAACGATCTTTAGTCGGAACCTGAAACCAGAACTTGCTCTCTCAAGTACTGAGCAAAGTGACCATCCCATCACTTCCGGACCTGAACGTTCCCCACAATTGTTGGTAGGTTTTACAACTTTGGTTTTGAGTGGATGCGGGTTTGTGGCTTGAATTGCTGGGGAGCTTGCTCTTTGGCGGGTGTGGTCTGATGTTTGCTCTTGAGGCAGGTCG
>NZ_JBLWTN010000019.1:0-105030 GCF_048270125.1 Thalassoglobus sp.
TACTCACACTTGCACCAAGCGTTCTGGCAACTCGGCTGCATGTTCACTATCCTCAAAGCGTTTTAGGACCGGTTCTAGAGAAATGCGTTCTTCACGGGCACACTGTCGAGCAAACTGCTCTAAAGGAGCACGAGTCCGATGATGCTCAAGGCGATTAGTGCGACGGCGTAAGCGGTTGAAAAACGCGGAGCCAATAGCTACTGAGAAAGCGGTCGAGGAATTTCACAAAAGGTGGACAGTCTTCGATGGATTCTTCTTCCATTAAAAAGACCAGTGTACTTCTCCAGAACTTCAGGACTTTTGTTTAGAACATTGTGCACTGGAGAAAATTGGAAATCCCAAGGAACAGCAGCCCCCAAAGGATGATTTTATGTTCAGAGAGAAATGCCAAGAGGGTTGAGATCATTTCCAATGGGACCATCCATGTCATGCGATGGACTTTATTTCACTCTCTCTGGGACAACCTCGCCCATTGCTTCGAACATTTTGGAGTGCTCCGGTTTGAAAACAGCTCCGATGAGGATGTCGACCAAGTTTGATTTGAACTGGGGATGTTCTCTCAGAAACGACCCGAAGCTAAAGCCGGGTGTGTAGAAGGCGTAGACCAGTTTGCGGAAGTTCGAGACGCCAAATCGATACTCATCCTGCCAGGCACCAAGAGTCTGTGCTGAGATGTCGCCGGTAGAAAGTGCATTGTGGGCAGCGTCGGCGACAAATTCTCCACCCTTCATCGCCAGGTAAACACCTGAGGAGTAGACCGGATCGAGGAAGCCGAACGCATCACCGCATAAGACCCAGCCATCGCCAGCGGCTTGTATGGAGGAGTACGAAAAGTCCTTCGTCATGAAGAACTCCATACATTGCTCGGCGTTTTCAAGCCGATTTTCTAACGCAGGGCATAGTTTAAGTTCGCGGTGGTAGGTCTCCTCAGGGGTGGAACCTTTGGGGAACATGTGCGACATCTCTCCGGTGCAGCCAATGCTCACGATGTCGTTGCGTAAGGGGATAAACCAGAACCAGGTCTTCTGGCCTTTGGTTTGCATGACGAGAGTTGCGTTCTCATTTTTCCCTTCGCCGCGTCGCGCACCTTTGAAGTATGTCCAGATCGCCCCTTTTTGGAGATAGGGGTCCGCGACCCGGAGCTTGAGTCGATTGGAAAGGAATGCAGAGTTCCCTGAGCAGTCGACGACAATTTTTGATTGAATCTCTCGCGATTCGACATTTCCATCATCGTCAGTTAATTTGACTTTGACGCCGGTCGCACGATCGCCATCGAAGAGAACTTCGAGCACCTGAGCCTGTGTGCGAACGGTTGCTCCTTTCTCCACTGCATTTTCAGCGAGCATTTTGTCGAAGTCTGCTCGCTCGACCTGCCAGGTCTGAGAGCTGTCCAGTGGGCAGTGCTCATCGAAAAAGAACGGAGCTGATTCTTTCCAACCGTCAGAAATGAATTGCACGCTGAATTTTTTAGGGAACGCACTTGCCTTCATCTTTTCGATGAGGCCAAGTCTTTTCAGCGGCCAGTATGTTTCCGGAATGAGCGATTCGCCGATATGAAAACGAGGGATTGTGGATCGTTCAAGCACAACAACCGAATAGCCTCGCTCAGCGAGTAATGCCGAAACAGTTGTACCTGCCGGTCCCGCACCGATGACAACGACATCGTATTGATTTTCAACAGGAGTCGAGAATGCGGTGTCGGCTGGATAAACTGAACGGATCATTAGCGGTTAACCTCAATCATCAAAATCAAAAGGCTTTGATGATTGATAATAGCCGGTTTGACAGAAACGTCCACTGTTGAAAAGATCCTGAAGAACTTGCCTCGATTTTTATGGAAAAGTGAGCGATGCCCATTCTCGGAATTGAAACATCCGGTCGATCTGGAACGATTGCCGTTGTCCATCAGCAAACTGTGCTGGATGCAACGGAACTCTCCGCAACCGGACGCAGACATGCGCGGACTCTTGTTCCTGAGATTGGCCGGTTACTTGCCGATCAGGATCTTGCCATGACTGACTTGGATGGGATCGCTGTCAGCTTGGGGCCGGGAAGTTTTACCGGACTGCGAGTCGGCGTCGTGTGTGCCAAAACTCTTGCCTATTCGTTGCAACGCCCACTCGTGGCGGTTGATACGTTTTTAGCTGTCGCTGAGAATTCCGGTCGAGACAAGCAATTGATCTGGGTGATCGACGATGCCTTAAGAGGCGAAGTGTATGCCGGAGCGTATCAACAGTCTCAAAGTGGAGAATGGGTCTGCCAGACCTCTTCGAGACTGATGTCTCTGGAAACTTTCAAGCGGCAGGTCAAAGCTGACGAGCCTGTCACCGGGCCGGGTGTCACGAAACTGCTCGATGATCTTCAGGGGCTCAATCTCGTCGATGAGACGGACCGTATTCCACATGCGCGACAGATTGCTTTGATTGGTGAGAGAAGAATTCAGAGCGGAGAGTGCGACGACTACTGGACAGTCGAACCGCATTACATGCGCAGGAGCGCGGCTGAGGAAAAAGCTGACCAAGCTTGCTAGAGCATCTATCGAATTGGTGTTCAACTTCTGCCTCGTGGCGAACAGCATTTTTATTTGAGAAATGCGTTCTTCTCGGGCACACGGTAGAGCAAACTGCTCTAGCTCTCAAAAACCTGAAAAAGACCATTTAATGCCGGTAATCCAGTATGATTTTTGGCGTATTGATAGCGGTTCTTAAATCGTTAGCAACAGTCTGATTAGCATAATCAATAGAATCGAAACACTTGCCCCGGGATTTTGTGTACATGAGTGCGAGTCGCAGCGATCCTTTGAGCTAGTGTTGTCTGAACAGACTCAATACTGGGGCAGAAGTCGGCTCGATCAGCGCTCAACCTTTGTCGTTGATTTTTGTGCCTGTATTGAATGCATCTCATCAGTGAAGTTGCTGTTCGCCGCAAGATAGATCGGGAACGCCAATTCGAAAGATGCTCTAGATTTGGATGTGCTCGCTGCAACTCGATCAGCCATTCACTTAGGTTGGTCGAACCAAAATTTTGCCGCACGAATTCACATCCACAGGGATGGAAAAATAATCGATGACACTAGAATCAAATAACGAAATTGATACTCAAAGCGAAAGCGACGTTTCGACATTTTCATCGAAACATCAATTTTGGACTGAGATTGTTGAACAACGTCGGGAAGGGCGCGTTGATTTTCGAGCGACTGGAAATGCCTTTCCGCTCGGAGAGTCAGGAGACGAACCACTTGGCGGTTCTGTTCGCTTCTGGACCGTGGATGTTTCCACGACCGGAGCACTTATTCGAATATGCTCCCCTCTGGAGTGCCAGAGAATGTTCATCGAACTCTTCATGCCTCAGTTGGCGAACTCTTTGATTGAAGTCAAAGTTGTGAGGACTCTCGAAGACGACAGTCAGGCGCTCAGTGGAAAATTTGAAGCCTCCTTTCTTTACGGCTTGCAGTTTTTGCAGATCGTGAGCAAGGATGACGTCGGTTTTGAAAATTTCGAACGTACGACTGAGGTTCCGTTCCAGCAGCAAACTGAGCCAGAGATCGATTCTACATCGATCGCTGAGAGGTTCTTCAGCGATACCAATTCAAAGATTCGGCTCACGGCAGCGATGACGCTTGTCGTTCTTCTCTCCGGAGTTTTATTTTTTGTAAGCTGACGGAAGCTGAACGTCTGCACAAAGCGGACTATGCCGCTGATCGCTTCGGTGCTTCGGTTTGGACATCCTGCTTTGGGAGATCTTCTCCTTTTGCTAAAGCAACTGCGATTTTATCAAGCCGATCCATCTCTGCCTGAATCTGTTGAGTGACCTCCTCGATCACTTCGCGCGTTGCGTCTTTGGGGACGTATATCGGTTCCCCGGTCACTGCGTACACCCTTGAGAATGGTTTTGGGACAATCAAGTCTGTCCAACTCCCCTGCAAGCTCCAGGCGTTTGAGCAGCTAAATGCAGTGGCGATCACGGGGGTTCCAGATTGAGCAGCGACAAACGCACAGCCGAGTTTCATTTCTCGTCGCGGTCCGCGCGGCCCATCCGGCGTGATCACCAATGAATGGTCTTTGATTTCTTCCATCGATTTGACAATTGCAGTCGCTCCGCCTCGTGAACTTGAGCCTCGCACCGCTTTAAGCTTCAGTGCTTTCAAGACATTCGAGACATAATCTCCATCGCGATGCGGACCGACCAGTCCGACAATCGATCGTGGACGGTTCATGAATAGTGGGTACAGCAGCGAATCGTGCCAGACGCTATAGACACACTCTTCTGTTCGATTCGGTTCGTATGGGTCATGAACCGGGTCGGTGAGGCGGATTTCAATACGAGTCGTTTTGTACAACGCTCGCAGTGACCAGACAGCGATCTCACAGATGATACGATTGAGTAACGGACTTTTGATCTTCATTATCAACTCTTTGCCAATCCCTGGCAGCAGTGAAAACGTCAACTTTATTGAAGGATTCACAGTGATTCGTCCCGAATCTCCGTGCGCTCATGCTTGTGTGAACCCCGATCATTTTCGGTTCAACAGGACCGCAAGCTAACATTTCTCGCAATTTGAGCCAATTCCAGTATTGGAAGCGTGTTGGTTACGACGTAAGTCATTGTTGGCGAATTGCTTACGAGGATTTCAGTGTGGCGAATACGTATGCAGATTCAGCTCGAAGTTTGCTCCTGTTCTTTGAGACTGGTCAAAAGCGTTTCTGCAAACGTCAGGAATTGCTTGCTTTCGAACTGGAGTCTGATCAGACACAGGAACCTGCTGAACAGGTGAGAGAAGCTCTGCTCTTGATCGGATGCTGACCACTGTCAGAGGGGCTGAATGGAGGCTGCTGGATTCTGTGAAAAAATCAAATTTTATTCATCCATCCATGTCGACTCGTCGTTGAGTACGAACGTATCGTCAAGTACGATTACGTTTGAAAGAGTCATCCCGAAGCTGCATAACTCGAATGTTAGGCAGGCCAAATTCAGCTAATGAAAGAGAACTGATGAGCAGCGACAATCCTTTTGAAGTCTCAGGTGATTCGTACGGCGATCGATCTGGGGGAGACTATGATTCATCCGGTGTTGAGGTTTCGGGCCTCTCGATTCAGTTGCTTGCAGAAACGCGGCCTTGGGTTTCGTTGATTGGAGTTCTGATGTGGGTTGGAACTGTGTTGATGGTCCTGGGCTCGCTCTTTGTGATCGCGGCTGCTTTGTTCACCGGTGAAACGGGAATGATCTTGATGGGCTTTCTGTATGTCCTGATTGCAGTCGTCTATGGAATTATGGCGAAGTCTTTGACTGGCTACGCCAGCAAAATTAACTCGCTCATCGCCACAGAACGACTGGTCGATTTAGAGGAAGCCCTGCGGTCTCAAAAGACTTTTTGGAAAACCGTCGGAATCATTACAGTGATTTATCTTGTCTGCCTCATTCTTATGATCATTGGAATGATGCTGTTCGGCGTGATGCTCGGGAACATGTAACGGTTTTGACCTTCAGGTTCAACCATTTTCGAATCGGGGGGATGTCTCGTCGTTCGCAAGCAGCGATCACGAGAGATCTCCATTCCGGTTTCCACTGCTGCTAACCGCTGCAAACTGCTGCAAATTGTCGCTTGAAAGGGAATCGTGTCAGTTCAGCAAGCTGATCAGCAATCGACAATCCACATTGTTGATACTCGAACCGAAATTGAAACTCCCGAGAATGTCATCCTGACGTTTGATTTGGCTGGGCCCGGTTCACGGGCTTCGGCGTATATCATCGATCTGGCGATTCGGATGGTGGTCGCTTGGGGACTCATCTATTTGATCCAATTCATGATTCCGTTGATGGGAGATGGATTGCCGATTGGGATTCTTCTTGTCGGAATTTTTCTCCTGGAATGGGGCTACACCGCGCTGTTCGAAGGCTTCTGCAATGGGCAAACTCCCGGTAAGAAGATGCTGAAGCTGCGAGTGATCAAAGATGCTGGGTATCCGATACATTTTTATGATGCTGCTCTGAGAAACCTGCTGCGTGCTGCCGATTTTTTACCCATTGGTTATGGTGTTGGCCTGCTGAGTATGGCTGCCACAAAACGGATGCAGCGGCTCGGCGATCTGGTTGCGGGAACGATTGTCGTCCGGGCAGATGTTCACACCTACAAGAGAAATCCAGGTGCGTTTCGTAACGTCGAACCGATTTTGCCAACGGAATGCGACCGCCGCTTTCATGTCTCTGAGAGAACCCTTGATGTCATCGAACAACTTCTTTGGAGAAGAGAACAATTAGGCCGTCGACGCGTCGAAGAGATCGCTTCGATTCTCGCGCAGCCGATTGCGGATCAACTGGGGTACAGACTCGGCGACAACCGAAACGGTGCACGTGACATTTTGTTTTTGCGCAGGATATTGAAAACATTTACATCGTCGGAACAGGGGGCATAGAACAGGGAGAAAAGAAGGGTGCGTTGCAGGGAAGCCTAAGTGATTGATCTCGAATTCTAGCTACTTAACTCCCGGTGAATCCCCGGCGTCAACGACCTTGTTGAACCTCCTTCGTACGCTGTCGACTCGAATCTGTTGATCGAACTTTGTACAAAGAGAAGTCGATAGTTTTCTCAATGAAAGAATTCGCAGCCGAATGAAATCGCTCATTGACAACTGAGTCAACAAATCGCTTCCGGAGTGCTTGAACGACCTCGGAGGGATGCACAAAAGTTCCAGCCGAGTTCCTGTCAGAGTCCTTTCCAGATAAAAAATACCCCGATGAATCGTGATGAGTTCATTTCGAAACGGCAACGTGAATGGAAACGGTTCCAGGTTTTGCTGGATCGTGCAGAGCAGGAACGTGTCAAGAAGCTGACCGGACAGGAAATCGCGGAACTCTCGGGCCTGTATCGTGGTCTTTGCTACGACTTATCACTTGTGCAGTCCCGCGATTGGGGGACCAGCATGAGCCGCTTTCTGAATGGGTTGGTCGCGCGTGGCCACAACGTTTTATATCGCAGTCAACCCGGTTCGCTGGACGCAGTGATTCAGTTTTTCGTTGCTGAATTCCCGCGTTTGTTGCGAGCGAATTATAAATATTTTCTCGTGGCGTTTTTCTTCTCAGTCGTTCCCGGAACGATATGCGGAATCCTCGTTGCGTACGACACCTCTTTAGCTGGACGCATTTTACCGGGGCAGGTTCAAGCTCAAATGGAACTCAGTTATTCGGAAAGTATCGCTGGCAGGAATACCGGTTCGGAAGGGATGATGGCTGGCTTCTATGTCCGCAACAATGTCGGGATCGCTTTCAAGTGTTTCGCATTAGGAGCCTTTGCGGGAATCGGGACGATTACTGTTTTAACATTCAATAGTATCTTCCTGGGAACGGTGACCGGTTACCTCATTGGACGAGGCCATCAATCCAACTTTTTTGAGTTTGTAGTCGGCCATGGTTCTTTTGAGCTTACGGCAATTGTGATTTCCGGAACAGCAGGCTTGATGCTGGGGAATGCGATTGTTCACCCCGGACAAAAGAGACGCTGGGATGCGTTGCGTGAACGTGGACTTGATTCAGTGAAGATTGCACTTGGAGCAGGAGTAATGCTGATTATCGCGGCGCTCATCGAAGGCTTCTGGTCTCCGTCCGGAGCAATTGGCGGAATCAGTGACGAGACCTGGCGGACCATCAAAATGTATGTTGGTGGAATGCTCTGGGTCTTTGTGGGACTTTATCTCGCACTCGGAGGACGCACAAAAATGACTTCCGTCGGTCACAACAGTTCCGAGGTGGCCGCGTGAAGTTGGACGGGGCGATTTTTGCAATTGAACAGCGTTCCGTTGGTGGGTGCATCGATTTAGCGATTGCATTTTATCGCGAGCACTTTCTGTCGATCCTGCAACTCCTCGTCTGGTTTGCGGTTCCCTCGATTGCTCTCACCTGGTGGCTGGTCAGTTCTGAATCAGCGACTCTCACAGAGGCATTGCTGTTGTTTTTTGTGGAATCCCCATTCTTTGGAGCGGCACTTGTGGCAGCGAGTGGGCACCGTGCTTTTGGAGAACCATTCTCACCCTGGGTGGGGATCAAAGCACTCTGGAGGCGACTCTTTTTCTTCGGAGTGCTCGTTGTCATCGTGAAGTTTCTTACCTTTCTGGGGTTCTTTGCGTTCATTTTTCCAGCCTACTTAATATCGACCCGCTACGGTTTTCTATCGGAAATTCTCTTCCTGGAAAACTGTCCTGCGAGGAAGTACGAGACCCGACTCTCCGACTTGATGAATCAGAACTTCAAGAATCTGGTGGGCCGGTTGGTCTATATTTTGTTTTTCTTTTCAAGTGTTATGACCTCTTTGTTTTTGCTGGTCGATTTGGGAGCCTCGACACTATTCGGGATGCCAGTTCTGTTTCGACGCGTTTCCAGTATCGAGTATATGGCTGATGAGTTGTTGACACTCTTAACGGTCGATCCATTGGTCGCCGTTGTGCTGGTCAGCTTGTGTTGGCTGGTTTACCCCGTCGCCCGTTTGGCCTGGATGTTTTGCTATCTCGACGTTCGCATTCGTAATGAGGGTTGGGATCTTGAGATTGACTTCCGAGTTGAAGCTCAACGTTTGGAGGGGGCCACATGATATTGCGAAGCCTCATCCTTTGTCTGTTTCTCGGAATGTTCTCAGCTTCTGTCTGCCTGGGCCAGAATAATGAGGGAGTGCTCGATTCGGGAGAAGTCCAGCAAACCGTCAAAGATATTCTCAGCGATCCCGAGTACCGACATCTGTTTCGGGAGAAAGCAACGGCCAGAGAGACGGAAGAGCTTCCGGATATCATGAAGGAGTTTTTAGAATGGCTTTTCGGAGAGGACGACGAAGCGGGAGCACCGACTGAGGCCAGACAACCCAGTTTGAATCTTGGGCAATGGTTGCTCTACTCCGCCATTGTCATTCTCGTTGCAATCCTGCTCATTATCGCGGTGAATTTATTTCGTCGTATGAGTTTCAATCAACAAGATGATGAATTCCTGTTGGGAGAGGATCAGGAGGCGATCACTCCCACATCACCGCCGGGGGACATTCCAGCCAACGAATATGAACAGCGGGCGCTACTCGTTGCCGGTCGAGGTGACTTTCGTTCTGCGCTTCGCGAACTGGTTTTAGGAGCCATGAGTTGGACGGAACGGGCGGCGCTCATTCGTTATCGTCGTGGGCTGACGAACCGGGATTATGTGCGTGCTTTGTGGAGCGATCTCCCGAGGAGAGAGTCTCTTCAGGAGATTATTCTGGAGTTTGAACGTGTCTTTTACGGTCGCCGTCCCGCAACGAAAGAGGCATTCGAAAAATGCCTGATAGAGTTTCGACAATCATTCGCTAAGGAGGATGGCAATGCGCATCTGGCGAATTGAAACTCTCTGGGTCACTTTGACGTTTCTGGTTTTGCTGCTGGGAGTCTGGTGGATTCCCGGATCAGCGAGTGTCAAATCCGATTCATACAGTTCGGCCTTTCCCGGAAAACGAGTCTTCTATCAGGCCATGCAGCGACTTGGCACAGATGTTCATCGAAGCACGGATGAACTCATTCCGCGTCCGGGGTTTGAAGATCGAATTCTTATTCTCGGGCCGGCTCGATATCCGTCTGAGCAGGAATGGGACGAACTTTTCTATGAAGTTCTCGACGGAGCGACATTAGTCTTTGCGGCCTCTACAACTGACCCGTTTGTCGAAATTCCGCAATTCGGCCTCACCATTACAACTCAAGAAATACTTGAGGAGAAAGCGAAACTGGAAGAGTTGAAGAAGCAGGGAATCGAAGTTGAGGTGGAAGAAGATGAGGTTGAACTGAACGAGTCATTTCTCGATGCATCATCTTTCAGCGATCTGGAAGATGCCGTCGCAGAGACGGAACTCGTCGACCATCCGGTGACCTGGAAATCAAACGCCATCTTCGATTTAGACTCCATCGGCAATTGGGAAGTCTTACTGAGCTCAAACGATCACCCCCAAGTGGTTCGTCAAGAAGTTGGAATGGGAACAGTTCTTTTTTGCACCAGTGATGAGATTTTCAGCAATGGAGCGATGGTCGATTCGGAGCGGGCTTTACTGGCCTTTCGGATCGTCGAAGCGACTCCGGTTTGGGGAGAGACTTTCATCGATGAAACACTCAACAGTTCGGGAGTCCCGAAAGTCGTCGGGATTTTGTTTACCCCGGCATTTCGTCCGATCACTCTGCAACTGATCTTGATCGGAGTCCTGTTTGGCTGGATCGGTGCGCGACGTTTCGGTCCGGTTTACGAATCGATGTACTCTCGTCGCCGCAGTATCGTCGAGCATGCGAATGCACTGGGAGTGTTGTATTTCCGTGCTCATGCTGGGGCTCACTCACTTGAAAGTATGTACGAATTTTTGAAGTTGGAATTGCGTTCGCTGTATGGAAATGGATTTCGAGTCGATGATGCTGCTGCGGTGGCACGCCAGGTACGGATGGAACCGGCCGAGGTTGCTGAACTATTGAAAGCAGTCAAGATGGCAATTCGCCGTGGAGATGCGAAAGCGATCAGCAACGCGGAAGCGGGACGTTTGTTAAAACAACTGTCGTTCCTGATTTCGAGGCTTCGTTCAGATTCATAAACCACGGCACTTCAGCACGAAAACAGGTTTTGAAGTTTCGCGAACAAGAATTTAAGTCTCTACAAATTCAACGTGGCAAGGAGTCACTTATGGAACTCGAAAGAGTCAAAATCTTATTTGATGAATGTCTCGAAGAAATCGGCAAAGTTTTCGTCGGTCAGGTGGAGCTTGTTGAGGGAGCATTGATTGCTCTCTTTTCTGAGGGGAGTGTGTTAATCGAAGGTGTTCCCGGTCTGGGCAAAACGCTGTTGGTCAACACTCTTTCAAAAGTGGTCTCTTGCGAATTTGGTCGTGTCCAGTTCACTCCTGATCTGATGCCCTCTGACCTCACAGGGCACAACGTCTACAGCATGAAGGACCAGCAGTTCCATTTCATCAAAGGGCCGGTGTTCACGAACTTGATGCTTGCGGATGAAGTTAATCGCTCGCCACCAAAAACTCAGTCGGCACTCCTGGAAGTGATGGAAGAAAAGCAGGTGACTGTTGATGGAGAAACGCGTCACCTCCCTCGTCCGTTTCTGGTTTTGGCGACTCAAAACCCGCTGGAACATGAAGGTACGTATCCGCTTCCAGAAGCTCAGGTTGATCGCTTCATGTTCAAGTTGATGATCGACTATCCGCCAGTTGCTGACGAGAAACGAATCCTTGGCCACTATGCATCCGGAAAAAATCCTCATCAACATCTTGGTTACGATCTTAAAGCTGTGATGGCATCGACTGATGTACTGGAGATTCAAAAAGTTGCTTCGCAGGTCATCGTGGAAGAAAAGGTCATCAATTACATCGTTGAGATTATAGACCGGACCCGCAACTGGCATTCGGTTTCTGTGGGCGCCAGTCCTCGCGGGGGAGTGAACATGTTAGTTGCCGGACGGACTTTGGCAGCCTGTCGCGGTCGAGATTTTGTGACTCCGGATGACATCAAGGAGATCGCTCCCTGGGTCTTGCGACACAGGCTTCTGCTGCGTCCAGATATCGAAATTGAAGGGACAACCGTGGATGATGTGATTCTGGAAATCATGGACAACGTTGAGGTCCCCCGTTCATGACACCACGTCCTCGAATGTTACTTCTGTTTGCTTGCACGTTTCCGATTCTGATTGCTGGGATCTGGATGCCACCGCTGCGGATGTTGGGATTGTTTGGCAATCTCATTGTGATCGGTGCGGCCCTCGCTGATCTGTTCGTCAGTGAATCCTTGGCGAAACTGAAATTGGAGCGCGAAGTTTCCGAGGTACTCAGCGTCGGGTCACGCAATCCCGTGAACTTAATCGTTCGCAATACCGGAAAAACGTCCGTCGTCGTTGATCTGTATGACGAGACTCCGCAGCCAGGATCTGCGAGCAGCAATCCTCTTACCATGGAAGTCGCTCCAATGCAGGAGCGCATAGAACGTTACACCTTCGAGCCGCACGAGCGTGGAAGAAATTCGTTTGATTCAATCTCACTACGAAAGGAAAGTACATTCGGTCTGTGGACCTTCACGCAGCAGCGCCCCTTGAAAACAAAAGTTCGAATCCTTCCAGATATTCGTGCCGTCTATCGTTACGAATTGATGGCCCGTCGAAATCGCGTTGATGAACTCGGCATCAAAATGAGGCGCCTACGCGGGCAGGGAAGTGAATTTGAGCGACTGCGTGAGTATCGGCGTGATGACGAGATGCGGCAAATTGACTGGAAAGCTTCTTCGAGAAAACAAGAACTCGTCAGTCGAGAATTCAACGTCGAGCAGAATCAAAATATCCTGATCGCCGTCGACTGTGGTCGATCGATGCTTAATGAATCGGACGGCGTTTCGTACTTGGATCGAGCATTGAATGCCTCGATCATGCTCAGTTACATTGCACTTGGTCAAGCCGACAACGTCGGGTTTATGGCGTTCTCCAATAAGGTTGAACGTGTAGTCCGTCCTGTCCGAGGTAAGCCAGCAATTCAAACTATTTTACAGCACTCGTTTGATCTTCAACCGCGCCGAGAAACTGCTGACTATACACTGGCGATGGAACAACTCTCGCAGCGTTTTCGCAAACGCTCGCTTGTCATTTTGTTGACTCATGTTGTCGACGACAAGCATCTTGAGGAACTTCACCATGCCCTGAAGTCCATCCGCTCCCGGCATCTGTTTTTGTGTGTCTTCTTGCAAGATCTCGGGTTAACGAATCTGGCGACAAAAGTCCCCACATCCGATGTCGAAGCGTTTCAGTGTTCCGCTGCGGCTGAGTTGCTGACTGCTGTTGAAAAGAAGACGATCACGATGAAAGACTCTGGCATTCTGACGATGAGTTCGCTGCCGGACAAACTCACTTCCACTGCCATTAACGGCTATCTCGAAGTCAAAGCCCGGCACCTTCTGTAGGGCTTCCGTTGATCGCTGCTTCATATCAAGCGGTCGGTTGCACGTTGTGTGATCCTGCTTCGTGCTGCGAAATTGAGGGCATTCAGGATGTTCTTGAAGAATGTTCAGGAAAATTGAGCACAATCGGCGCGAAGTTTATGTTTCTATTATTCGGCTGAATTTACCGCAACTTACCAATTCGTAATGGATTACCGTACCAGCAGACTTAAAATGGCATTGATTTCGCCTTACCACTCTCTTTGACCGTGCGGATTGCGCAAAGTGTACAGGCGAATCAGCTCGGAATCCGCGTCGAAACTTGCGGGCTGGTTGTAACATCAACAAGCGTCTACGGTTGTAACAG
The DNA here is from genome assembly GCF_048270125.1 of Thalassoglobus sp. NCBI lineage: Bacteria > Pseudomonadati > Planctomycetota > Planctomycetia > Planctomycetales > Planctomycetaceae > Thalassoglobus > Thalassoglobus sp. Next base: position 13,270 of record NZ_JBLWTN010000019.1, read on the forward strand.
TTCAACTTCATCGGAGCGATGTCCGCTGAAAGTTGGCTAACTGGTAGGATGGATCGGATGAAGTGGTTTTCTCGACTACAGCATTTACTCAGCGATCTTGGTGAGCGTTCGAGTGTTTCCAAAAGGGAACACTCTGGTGGTTTTGCGCAACGTTATCCCGACGATTTTGTGCAACTCTATGTTGACCGCCTCGAAGAACGCCGCGTTCTTAGTGTCACTGCTGCGCTGATCGCTGGGGAGTTGATCATCGAGGGGACCGACACCACTGAAGACCTCGCGATTCTTCAAATCTCAAACGCAGGAGATCCCGGGAACGAAGTGATCCGGATCTTCGATACAACTGACATCACCGCGAATCCTATCGATATCGTTGACCACATGGGTAACTCGATCGGGGACTCCATCGTCACATCGCAGTTGCCCAACGGCATCAGAATTGACATGGGGGACCAGGACGATGAAGTGATCATGCGTATCCCTTCAGGATTTGCCGGGGCTGACCCGTTGCAAATCACCGTTGATGGTGGAGGTGGAAATGATCTTGTCACGTTGGTGGATAACGGGAATCCTCTCTTCACAAACCTCCCTGATGATGCCAGCGTGACGATCAACGCGGAAACGATTCGGTTCGGGGATGAAAACTTCCTGCTGGATGACGTTGATCTTTTCCTCAACGGTTCGCTGCAACTGACTGAAGATCAACTCCTCAGCACCTCCGGAATCGTAGACATCTCGGGTGATGTGTTTGGGGTTGCCGGGAACCCTGCAGAAAGCTTTGAAGTCGATACCGATGGGCATGAGTTTAGTGTTGGTGGGTCTCTGGGACTGCTGGGGAATGAGTTGGGGGACGTGGAAATCACAGCCTCTGTGATTTCACTGGGGGATGGTGCGCTCTCAACTGGTGACCAACTTTACCACGGGGCGTTTCAGCTTTCTGCCGATGCGAATTTGGAAAGCACCGGTTCAGGAGCCATCGAGTTCGACACGATCGACGGCAACGGTCATGATTTGACCATCATGACTGATGGTGATGTTCTCTTCGGTGATACTGTCGAAGCAGTTCTAAATCTCGATGTGAGTGGGGCTGGCATCAGTCGGATCGACGCTGACAGCATTTCAGCGATGGATTCGATTGAGTTTCATAATCAAGTTGTGGTCGCTCAAGACACCACACTCTCTGCTGTGGGGCGGGTGAAGGTTGATGGTCCCATTAACAGTGAAGCGGGTGAGTTCAACACGCTTCAGGTCCAAAGCCCTGGCATGGGGGGGAACCCTGCGTTGCCGGGGTCGATCATATTGGGAAGCAATGCAGGAACCAGCCCAGGTGGAGCGTTCGGTTCGGTCACCATGTCTGCGAAGACAGGAATTTCGCTGCATGATGTGACCACGCAAAATGGGCTGCAATCGTACACCGCCGATTTGATCACCACAAACAGTCATTACGTCACGATGGGTGGTGATTTCGTGGTCATGGGGCTGTGGGATGTTCAGTCGAACAGTCTCGTTGAGACCGATGGCGGGGAGATCGATCTTAGCGCTGCGACCCTCTCTTCATCCAATGTTGGAATCACTCTTCAATTGGATGCGACTGACGGCATGAACCCAGGCGGGTTGGTCACGTTGGGGCAAGCGAGCAACGCTTCTGGCAACTTGCTGGGACTGTTAGAGATCAATGCCGAGAACGTTCTCTTCACGACGACGAACTTCGAAGTTGGAATGATCGACGTCGTCGCTGCTGAGATGATTACGCTCCGTGATGTGACGACCACCGGCTATCAGCTTTATCAGGCAAACTCGGTTTCAATTTCTGGAACGTACGCGACAAATGGTGGGGCATTCACCGCCATTGGGAACACAACTCCGGTTGAGATGAATCTGACTGACGATGTGAACATCAAAACCGATGACGGGAGCGATCCTGCAACGAGCAAAGTCGATTTTTCGGATGTCCGTTTGTCCGCATCGGTGGCTGGGAAGTCGTTGCTGATTCATGCCGGGACCGGGGCTGATGTCGCCTTCTTTGCCGTTGATGATAGCGGTGGAGAGTTCCTTAAAAACGTCACGATCACAGCAGCAAATGAAGTGACGCTTGGGAGTGATCCGTTTACTGTGGCGGGTACGTTTCAGGTTGACAATGCGACGACCGTCTTCGTTACCGGAATGTTCCTCGCCGGAGCCGCTACTATCACGGCGAATCTCAATGCAACGAATACAATTGAGACAAATTCCGGCAGCATTTCTGTAACAGGGAATGTGGAATCCACTAACACTTTCACCAGTCAGAAACACATAAAGGTGACTGGCACGAGTCAGTTCGGAGCGGATGTCACCGCCAGTGGAAATATTGATCTCGCTGATGACGTCACGCTGACAGGCGATGTCATTCTTAAGGGAGATAACATCGACATCTCAGGTGACTTAGTGGGCGATGGTGTATTGCAGCATCAAGTCACTCTCGATGGAACGACATCCATTGCCGGGGCGATTGGTGGGGCCGCTTCAACCATCGGAAACTTAAATGTCGAAACGGGTCAACTCGATGCTGGGGAGATCAACATTTCTGGCGATTTGGTTTCCAGTCAAGCGATTTCGACGACGTTGGGAGACATTGCTGTCGGAGGAAATCTCGATACTGACTCAACTCTTCAGAGTGCCGGTGGAATCAACATTACCGGAACGAGTCGCCTGGGCGGAGATGTGACCAGCACTCTCGATCAGGTCTATCAGGGTGACGTCACGCTGGCAGGCGATGTCATTCTCAAGGGGGATAACATCGACATCTCTGGTGACTTAGTGGGCGATGGTGTATTGCAGCATCAAGTCACTCTCGATGGAACGACCACCATTGCCGGGTCGATTGGTGGGGCCGCTTCAACCATCGGAAACTTGAATGTCGAAACGGATCAACTCGATGCTGGGGAGATCAACATTTCTGGCGATATGGTTGCCAGTCAAGCGGTTTCGACGACGTTGGGAGACATTGCTGTCGGAGGAAATCTCGATACCGATTCCACACTTCAGAGTGCCGGTGGAATCAACATTACCGGAACGAGTCGCCTGGGCGGAGATGTGACCAGCACTCTCGATCAGGTCTATCAGAATGACGTCACGCTGAAGTCTGATGTCCACTTCTCTGCGGAAGATGGTGGCGACCTTGACAACAACGCGATCACATTTCTGGGCAAGCTGAATGAGGATGCAGCAGCCACAAGTTCCAATGCCTTTTTCACAACAACCAGTGATGTTCTGTTTGTGGAAGCGGCCGGTTCACTCATCCCGATTGACAGCCTGACATTCCATCAAGCGAACGACATCACTTTTGATTCAACCGTGCAGGTCGTTAGCGACTTCATGATCGCGACCGCCAAGAATGTGACACTGAATTCGACGTTCGAAGTGGGCGGAAATTTCACTCAGTCTGCGGGGAACGGGACAACCGAGTTCAATGGGACTTCGGGGGCCGGGATCGGTGGAATGCTCAATGTGACGACTGAGAATGTGCTGTTCCAGACAGCGGTTGTCTCGACGGGCGGGAACATCGATATCCAAGTCGCTGAGTCGATTACATTCACGACTCTGGGCGGTCTCGATGCAGATGCTGCAACTATCAATCTTGTTGCTGATACCGACAATAATGATACGGGAAGCTTCATTCAATCTGCCGGCTCGAAGGTCACTACGCTGAATGAAACCGTCAACGCAATTTCGGTTTCCGTACTGGGTACCGGAGATGCTGAGATTGCTTCGCTGAACGCCGGGACGACATCGGGAGTCGTGACAGTGAATGTCGGCGGTGAAATCCTTGATGCGACACTTGCCGAGACGGCCAATATCATCGCTTTCGGAGCAGAACTGACAGCAGCCTCGGGGATTGGAGCGGCAGGCGGTGTGGATGACCTGAATACTGATGTCGCTCGCCTCGCTTTCGACAACAGTTCGGGCGAGTTGCATATCAGGAATGATGGGGCACTTGAAGTGGCGATGGTGAATCTTCTTGCCGAGCCACAGGCACTCGGGGGAGGGACGCTGACCGCGAACAGCCCACTGACAATCAGTATGAATACTCTCGTCGGTGGGGACATGACCTTTACCGCGGGGAACTCCGCTGTCGTGGGAGACGATCTGACGATCGATGCTGATGTGACTCACACTGATGGGGACGGATTCATCGCGTTTGTCGCAGGGGATGACATCACGCATATGTCCGGGACTCTTTCCAATACCGGAGGAGCAGTGAACGAGTTGCGATTTCTGGCGGATCAGGAGGGGGCTGCTGACGGAGACCGTGGTGGAATTACTCAAGTCGCCGGAGCATTGGACGCCGAGCATGTTCTCTTCGTTGCTTTTGATGCCGTCGATTTTTCAACCGGGATGAACGATGTCGAAACGCTCGCAGCCGACGTCGAAGGCGCCTTCACGTTCGTCGAAGTTGACACGTTGGCGATAGGAACCGTCAACGGAGTTTCCGGGATTAAGACTCAGGGGAGTCACGTCGACATTCAATCTGGTGGAGAGTTAACAGTTGATGAAGAAATCAATACTCAACCCGGGGCAGGGGGGAGTGTCACTGTCTCAGCTGCGATTCTCAATGCGACATTAACTGCAGGTGCTGGCGATATTACGTTGAACGGTGGCGGGTTAGATCTGGTGATCAACGCGGCTCAATCGACTGCAACATCCGCGATGTATTCCGCTCCTCGAGACATCATTATCGGAGCGAAAGTTTCAACGATCGCTCCGGGGGCCAATCTGACCTTCAGTGCAGATACCGATAATGACAGTGTCGGTGGAGTTCATCTGCTCGTTGGCGGGCAGATCGATTCCGCGGGGACAGTTCTCATTGAAGGTGCTGATCTTTCTACGACTGCTGGATCAGTGGAGTCAGTTCGCGTCGATGCTGATGGAGCGAATGATCAAATTCTGGCAGTTGGTGAGATCTCAATTCAACCACGCGGTTCTGCTCCGGCGAATGCGGATCAGATTCTCGATGGTCAGATTCACAGTACAACTGGTGACATCGACATCACTGCCAAGAACAACATTTTGCTCTCTGCAGATTTGATCGCCAATGCTGGCAACGTTGATCTGAATTCTGCAGTGCGATTGACCGGGGCGTCCACGATCTCCGCTGGAGGGACCGCGATCTTCGACTCAACCATCGATGATGATGGCGTTGCGATGACCGGTTCCGCACTGACTGTCACTGCGGCGGGTACGACCCAGTTTATGGGGGCCATCGGTGCCAGCGATGCGATTGAGAGTTTACTGGTCGACGGTGGCGGAACAACTGAAGTCGAAGCGGACATTACCGCGACCGGAAGCATTCAGTTTGACGATGCATTCGTTCTGGTCAACTCCATTGCGATTACTTCCAACGATGCCGGGCTGTTGTTCAACTCCACTGTGGAGGGGACGACAGCAGGGATGGAAGATTTGACGATCACGGTTGACTCGATGGCTGGCGACGTCACTTTCCAGCAAGCAGTTGGTCAGTCGACCGCTCTTGGCGATGTGATCGTGACCAATGTCCGTGATCTTCTCATCGAGGAAGCATTCACTGCTGATTCGTTTGTTCAACAAGACGGGACAGGGCAAACGACGGTCAACGGGCTGACTAAGCTGAACGGTGTAATCGGCTTCGATGTGACCACAAGCGAGATCGACATCAACGCTGATATCGATGTTGTCACTGCAGCGCTCGGGGCAAACGTGGCTCTCACATCAGAGAACAGCATCTCGCTGGATGCCACGATTCTGAGTGGAACCGGCAGCGTCACGTTGATGGCTGGAAGTGACGTGGCTTTCACTGGTGGAATCAGTTCCTCTGCCGGATCAGTTCTTGTCGAAGCGAACAATGACATTACGTTTGAGATGACCGCACTGATTAAACTGACAGCCGGATCATTCACGGTGACGGCAGATGCGGACGCAGATCAGGATGGGTCCGGTGGAGCCCTTCTTATGAAAGATGGTGCACTGATCGATGCCGGGAGCGGGACGATCTCTCTGTCAGCAGATGAGGACATTACTCTGGGCGGGTTGCTCACGACGAACTCAACGGTCAATGCCGTTTCGATCGTGACGACATCAGGAGGAGTTGTTGATGGTGGTGACACTCATCTTGAAATTGTCGCTGATGCCGTCGGGGCTGTTGTTGCAATTGATGCTGTGACCGGGATTGGCTCTGGCAACGGACTTGAGACGAAAGTCGCCACGATTGACCTTGAGAATTCCGGCTCGGGAAATATCGAAATCGAAGAGCAAACGGCACTCACGATCAGCAATGCGGATCAAGTCGGAGATGGAGACATTGCCATCACGACAGTTGATGGAAGCATCCTGATCACAAACATGGGGGTCTCCACAAACGGAATCGGGACGGTCTTGATAGATGCCAATGGAAACGATTCTTCATTGAAGATCGACGCAGCCATCACAACGGAAGATGGGGGCATCACTCTTAATGCTGATGGAGATATTACTGGAACTGCGAACGGTTCAGTCTCTTCCATTATGGGGAATATCGAAATCCATGCAGACGCCGAAGTGAACGGCACTGGCGGAGTTGATCTCATGGATACTCCCGTCGATGCTGGTTCTGGAACGATTCATGTGACTGCTTTTCAAGGTGTCATCATTGGGTCAGCCACGACAACGTCAGCCGCGAACAATGCCGTTTCGATCCTCAGTCGCGACGGCTCAGTCATGGCAGATGTGACCGCGATTAAAGGCCAGTTGAATCTCGATTCCGCAACCGGCTCGACGATCACTTCGGATGTCGAACGTGTTGATGCGATGAATTCGACATCGGGTGACATCATGGTTACCAACTCTTCAGCACTCGACATTATTGGGGTCAGCCAGCAAGGTTCGGGGGATGTGATTATTTCCAGTGATGGAACAATGACGATCCTCAATTCTGGAACGGGTGTGGCAGCAACGACCGGGATGGTCGATCTTGATGCACTCGTGGCTGGTAGCGACCTGTTGGTCAATCAAGATATCAGTACCGATGGTGGTGAGATCAATCTCTTCGCTGAGGGGCGTGTTGCTTCGACGTTGGGGAGCGATCTCAATTCTTCTGCTCCTGCAAGTGCAGCCGGGCAAATCAACATTAAGGCCAATACTGGCGACGTCGAACTCCGTGGTGATGTTATCGCCGTTGGAACAGGTACTGAAGATGCCGGGGACGTTTCGATTGAGTCCGTTGCGTCCAATGTCATCCTTACGAATGTCGACGCTTCAGCAGGGGACAACGCTGGTGCAATTTCTGTGACTGCCGGTCAAGAGATCAGTCTGACCGGAAACCTGACCGCACTCGGCGACACCAGCGACGGTTCCGTTTCGTTGGATGCTGGGACCGAGATTCTCGATGGCAACGACGGTTCGACTTTAATTTCAACTGGCGACTTGAGCCTGACTGCGGCGAAGAATATTGGCGAGATTGACGACTTCGTTGCTCGAACTGGAAACGCCATCGATGCTGTCGTGACTGGGGAGCTGCACGATCTCTCCATTACCGATGCAGGTGGTGAGATCCATTTGAAAATCATTGGTGACCTGCAAGCGGCGAGCGGGGCTATTGTGCCGGATACCGATGGAGTTGCGACGCTACTCTTGCAAACGACTGGAATGCTCGATGTTGGAACAAATCCGGGAGTTCTCGATCTCTCTATCGGAGACCTGGTCGGTCTGCACGCGGGGACAGTCTTAACTCTTCCAGATGCCGGAATGGATGTCGGGAGTGGGCTCACCGGTGGGACGCTGCGTTTGTCAGGGGGGACAGATGTCATTGACCCTGCTGGGCGAGAGTTGGGCTTGTTAATTGCCCGAGATCTCTTCTTGACTTCGATGTCCAGCGGGGGTGACACCACGCTCAATCTTGACGTGACGAATCTGGATGCGGATCTTTCAGGGGCTGCTGCGGGAACAAAACTGACTATCAACAACGAAGGTGACCTGAACGCGAATCGTGTCGTCACGAACGATGGTGACATTCGAATCAACAATGCTCTGATGCAGCGAGGAGATCTGAACATCGGGCAGATTGATGCCGGGACAGGCGATGTGATTCTCGATACGACAGCAAACGGTGGAGCGCTTCGAGATCTGGATGAGAACGAACTGCCCGCCAATACCAACGTCGATATCATCGCTGCCGGGCTGGCGATTCGTATTGCGAACAACTCGGTGACGAATGTCATTGACCACACGCTTGAAGTCGAAATTGATACGCTCGCAGCTGATTCGGACAATCTGGCTGTTAAGATTCTCGACGAGTCGGGCAGTCTGACGATTGGGACGGTCGATGGCTTGAGCGGAGTCACCATTACGAATGCGGACTCGGATGATGTCGTCGAAGTTGTGACCGTCGGCGATTTGAATGTCAACGGGAATGTTTCCAGTAACGGACTGGCTGATTTGTTTTTGGCAGCGGGGGGAAGCACGGCTGGGCACGACCTGAATCTTGACGCGGATGTTTCGAAAAAAGGATCTGCCGGAAACGTCTCGCTCATTGCGAGTGATGATGTGACCATCTCATCGACATCGAGTGTGACCGCTGAATACGATTCGAACATCACAGTGCGAGCTGGTGTCGATGTCCTGACACCTGATGTCGTCAACACGGCTCCATTCTCGAGCGGGAATGTCAATGGCGATATCTTGATGAGTAGTGGTTCTTTGATTGGAACTGATGCTGGGACTATCACGCTTCAGGCAACTCGCGATGTCGCCATCACGTTGCTCAACGCGAATCTCGACGGTGGTGGCGATTTGGGAAATGTCGTCATTTCCGCCGATGACAATGGTCTTGCAGATTCGACTCCGAATGGGAACGGAGAGATTCGCGAAGTTCTGGCAGGTGAGTCAGCGAATATCATCGCCGACAATGCTTCACTCTCCGCTGCGACCGGAATCGGAGTCGCTGACGACATCAATCTTGATGTGATGACTGTCGATGCGTCAAATTCGACGGTTGGAGATGTTCAGCTTTTCGAGGTTGCAGGGGGCGGGGACAACAATCTGACCGTCACTTCGATTTCGAATCAGAACGGCGATGTGAATGTGCAGACTGACGATGGGACCCTGATCATCTCTGGCCCGGTTTCAACGACCGGGAGTGGGAATGTTGTCTTGACCTCGGGAGACAGTGACCTCGACGGGAATGGCGATTTGCAAATTCAGGCGAGCGTTACAACGGACCAGGGAAGTGTGACGCTGACTTCGGAAGGCAATCATGTTGAGTTCACCGATGCTGGAGATGTGACGACGACATCCGGTCGAGTCGATGTGACTGCTGGAATGACGGACGACATGGGGAACATTTCTCAGATGGCTGATTCTGTCATCAACGCCGGGACCGCCCAGGTGGAATTCAATGCTCATGGCCAGATCACTCTTGGGCAAATTGTGACAACCAATGCCAGTACCCAGGCTGTTACACTCAATGCAGACATGGGAGTCAACAGTGTCGACCCACCCAATCTTTTGAACATCGACGCGGCCAATGGTCGTCTGGTGATCAACACAGATTCGGGAGTGGCTCCGATTCGGACAACTGTGGAATCGCTCGATTTGTCGAACATCTCCACGGGAGGAGTCACGATCACTGAGACTGATGCGATAAACATTGTCCGAGTCGATCAAAACGCTGCAGCAGGAATCGACATTACGTCAGGCGGAACGATGACGCTGGTTTCTGGCGGAGCGGGAGTGACCGGAACTTCCTCTGCAATCAACCTGACAACTGAAGGAGCCGGTTCTCAAATCGTGATCAACTCTACGGTTCAAAGTACGAGCGGGAAAATTACCGTCAATGCAGCGGCCAATGTTCGTATGGGAGCTGCCAGTTCAATTGAAACCGCAGCGGCAGAATTGCTTCTTATTGGCGGAAATGCACTTGATCCCGGTAGTGTGACAAGCGGTGGCATCCTTATGGAAGATGGAGCATTGATTGATGCGACCGATGCTCGCGTGGATCTTGTCGCCAAGGAAGACATTCAAGTGGGGCGAATTCTTACATCCACCGATGTCCGCTTAACTTCTCTTGATGGAGCTATTTCTGATGCAGGAGACAGTGGTGGGGTTGATGTTGTTGCAGCGAGTCTGGGGCTTGATGCTGCGACAGGAATAGGCGATGGAAACTCGATTGAAACATCGGTCTCCACACTCGCGTCCAGAAATTTGACCAGTGGTGGAGTTGAAATTGACAACACAACAGGCGCCTTGTTGACGATTGGCGACTTCAACAGCACCGCACTCGATGCCACGCTCGGGCCACTTTCGGGAATCACGCTGGCAGGTGCGATCCCTGAGAACATCGTCTTGAGCCATGACGGAGAGTTGTTGATTGCCTCTCCTGTGCTGAACATGACAGGAGGAGAGATCGACCTCACTTCAGGTGCGGACTTCACCGTTCAAGCTGTTGTCATCGCGGATATTAACAGTCCGACAGGAATCGTCCGGCTGAATTCCGGAGCAGATCTCATCGTTCTTGATACGAATCCGGGAGACTTGGCGGCCTCGGATATTGAGGGTTATGAGGTGATTGGAACTGCCGCATCCCCCGTTCCCGATTTCGACCAAGGAACAGGAGGAACTGTTTACGATCCGTCGAATCCTGACTTGTTTAATCCGCCCGAAAACGTAACCGACCCCATCAACTTTGATCCGGACAATCCAGCTCATCTGGCAATGTTACCGGTTCGCTTCGCGGACAATGTCATCGTCCGCAGCCACACTGGGGCAATCACTCAGCCGGTTCCGTCTGCCAAAAATATTGACACTCCGCAAGTTCTCTCGAACGGGATTGCAAGGATCACTGGTGATTTCGGACGCAATTCCGAAGGCACGTTTATTTATGTCGTCGATTGGGATTCTGTTTTCGGTGACGATACACAAATTTTCAACAGCGGCGACCCTCTCTATAGCAATGAAGAAGGAATGGTCATTGGAACGGTCCCCGGGACTGGTCCGGGAGCTTTTGACTTTGATCATCAATACTTTGGGAATCCAAATCCCAACAATCCGTCAGCTCCAATTCTGATCACAATTTCAGTTTTCGATGACCCGAATATCACCTTCTTTGCAGATGCCGGAGCAATTGACTTAGGTGAAATCACATTCGATTCAGAAGCTCCTATTCCCGGTGAAGGGCTTGCTGGCGGATTTGTCTTTGATGTGTCTGTCGATGTCCCGCAAATCGAAGCTCCACGAGTTCAGTTCTCTGAAAATCTAGAGAAGGAACAGGGGGCAATCATCGATACGGAAGAGGACGATTTCTCAGAAGGCGTCGTCGAGTCTGAAGGCTCACGAGATGAATTGATTTTGATCATCCAGAAAATTGGACCGGATGGGAAAGTTGAAATCGATCAATTTGGTCGACCAATTCAACGAACCTTACATGGGGCTGATGCGATCGAACGACTCAACGACCTCCCGGAGCTTCATAAACGTCTGGACTTTGGGCATTGGAAAATTTTCACTAAAGAGGGAGAAGATGGGCAGATGATGCTCGTTGAAGATGTCATCTTACGAGATGGCCGACCAGTCGTCGGAGAAGAAGGTACTCAGGATCGTCCACCGACCTCAGAGACAATGGGCGATTCGACGGGCAAGATGCCAGAAGTGAATGATTCCCCCAAGGTTCCTCCCGCTCCTGAGAAACAAAATAATGAAGACGATGATTCAGGGACCAGTCAGATTGACTCCGAGATGCCAATTATTGATGCGGACGAGAAGTTGAGTCTTCGAAGCGAAGACAATCGAACCGAAGTCGCCTTCCTGGCTGCCTTGCCTGTGAGTTCGCAGGTGATTCGAAAAGTTGGGCGGACTTTGCATCGATTTAAACACTTTGCAGGCTTGTTTTTGGGCTTGCTGAAATAAGTAGAGCCGGCTTCACAGGATGGGAATGAGGCCGACAGTGAAGCGATCATTCGAAATCGTTTTCGAATGACGTTGTTAGATTGAAATTCTCCGAATCCTGAAGCAGGCCGGAGAGACGAACACATTCATATTAATGTGCGGTAACTTGCCATGAACCAGTGTCCATTTTGTAAATGTGAACTCTTCTCAGACGATCTTGATCGCTGCCCATCGTGCGGTCAGGAAATTGTCTCCCCCAGGGATTCAGATCCGTCTCCTAATGATTCAGCGGAAACCTTTGCGAGTGACGAATTCGTTGATTCTGCGGAAATGAGAACCGTTGATGATGCGTCTTTGCTCGAACTTCAGAAAGCGGCTGAAGCAGATGAGGCTGGGGGCGATTCTGTTGGGGACTCTACGGGCGATGATGAAACCTACCTGGAGGATGAACTTGGTGAACAGATCGCTGAGCCCGGGGAACAGACGATTGCATTTGATGAACAAGTTCATGGGCAGATCGCCCCAGCGAATCCTGACGCCACAATTCCCGAGCTCGGAACCGATGTCGAAGATGATGATGAAGATGTCGGCGGAACAGCCGAGATGCCGGACAAAACGTATCAACTTCCAGACTCATCTTCTCCAGAGGAGGCCGACCACGCTGGGACATTAGAGGCGGAAGCGGATGCCGATTCAACATATGTTGAAGAGAGTGACGACGATGACGACTCTGGAAATATGGATACTGTTGTCGGAGAGGAAGCTGAGCAACTTCTGAAAGAGAAGCCTGAAGACGATCAGCAACGAACCATTGAGGCGGAAGCGTTCAGTGATCAGACAATCGACATCGACGATGGTGACAGCTACGACGAAACACTTGTTTCCGACTACGACGATGACTCTGCGACCATGGATTCGAGTCAGACATTAATTTCAAATGATGATGCAGATGCGGATGAGCTGAAAACACTGCAATCGAACTGGGTAACACGTCCGGGCGAAGGGCCGGAGATGACGATCAAGTCTCGTCATGATTCGCAGGCGAGCGAGGGTTCTCCTGAGGACACGATTACCTCTGTTCCTATGCGTTCGATGCAAAGTACGGAAGACGCAAGAACGAGCCTGAATTCTCCTGAGTACGAATTGCTGAGCGTGCTCGGCGAAGGGGGGATGGGGGTCGTCTGGTCGGCAAAGCAAACTTCAGTTGATCGAAATGTTGCGGTCAAAATGATCAAGGGGCCTTATGCGAAGAAGCGTGGTCAACGCAATAAGTTTCTTGCTGAGGCCATTGTCACGGGTGATCTGGATCACCCGAATATCGTGCCAATTTATGATGTTGGAACGGACTCAGCAGGCAGCTTGTTTTATGCAATGAAACAGGTGAAAGGGACGCCGTGGCTGAATGTCATTAAAAAGAAGTCGCGACATGAGAATCTACAAATCCTGCTGGATGTCGCTGATGCTGTCGCATTTGCGCATGCTCGAGGAATCGTCCATCGCGACCTGAAGCCCGAAAATGTGATGCTCGGGAAGTTCGGCGAAGTGCTGGTGATGGATTGGGGCCTGGCGCTCCCGATGAATCAGTTCGACAAAGCCCAGAAAATCCGGCAGTTCTCCAGTATGGGGGGGACTCCAGCGTACATGTCTCCCGAGATGGCGACTGGACCCATTGACCGCATCACTCCGCAAAGTGATGTGTATCTGTTGGGAGCGATGCTCTGGGAAATTGTGACTGGCAAAGCACCTCACCCTGGGAAAAAAGTGCAGCAGTGCCTTCTTGCTGCGATGCGAAATACAATCCGCCCCACCGAAGAAAAAGGGGAATTGATTGACATCGCACTCAAGGCGATGGCCACAAATATTGAAGATCGGCATCCCAGCGTTCTCGAATTCCAGGACGATGTTCGTTCATATCTGGAGCACTCTGAAAGTTTAGCGCTGGCTGCCAAATCGCGTGCAGACCTTCAAGTTGCCCAGAAAACGGGGGATTACAATGACTTCTCCAAGGCTGTGTTTGGGTTCGAGCAAGCACGTGATTTGTGGTCCGGAAACAAAGAGGCAGCGCAAGGGGTCTATGAGGCCAAGCTGAGTTATGCGACCAACGCACATCAAAAAGAAGACTTCGACCTTGCACTCTCGCTGCTGTCGCCCGAACGAGAAGATCATCAGGAGCTTCGCTCGCAAATCCTTCATGATCAAGCAGAGCGTGATGCTCGACAGGGACGTTTGAAGCTTGCCAAACGCGCCATCATGGCCATGGCAGCTTGCTTTCTCATTGTCGTCTCAATTGGCTTCGTGATGATCCGGGCTGAACGCAACGAAGCCTTGAACCAGAAAGCGATTGCGGAAGGCGAACGCGAAGAAGCTCAAAAGCAAGAGCGGATCGCCGACGTACAGAGAGCACTTGCTGAGCAAAAGAAAAGTGAGGCTGAAAAAGCGAACGAAAATCTGCAAGTCGCACTGGTTGAAGTACGTGATCAGAAAGATATCGCTGAAGAGCAAACAAAAATTGCCAAAGTTCAGGAAGCCGAAGCAAAGAAACAGGCGATGATTGCAGCCATGAAAGAGCAGGAGGCGAACGAACAGCGGATCATCGCGATTGCAAATGAAATGGAAGCGGTCAAACAGGGCAAGATCGCACTGATGGAGAAAGAGGAAGCAGATAAACAACGCAAACTTGCCGAGAAACAGAAGAGCGAAGCAGATAAGCAGCGAAAGTTGGCAGAAATGCAAGAAGCGATCGCCAGGAAAGAACGTGACGAAGCGGACAAACAGCGTCAGCTTGCAGTGGCTGCTAAAGAAGCAGAAGAGTACGAAGCGTATATCGCCCGAATTGGGTTGGCTGCTGCGAAAATTAACGAGAACGCATTCGATGTCGCCATGGAATTATTGCAGCAATGTCCTCCAAAACGTCGGAACTGGGAATGGGGGCGGCTCATGCATTTGTGTGAGCAATCTTCAGAGAGTATGAAGACAGGCGGTCCCGTGGATGCAGTGGAGGTTTCGCCGGATGGGAAGCAACTTCTCACCGGAAGCTGGGATAATAAAGCTCGCATCTGGGATTTGCAGAATCAGAAATTGATTCGCGAACTCCCACAGGATGGGCTGTATGTTCATTCTGTTGCGTGGTCCCCCGATCAAAAAATGATTGCGACCGCAGGGAGTGATTTAACTGGCCGCATTCGACTTTGGGACCCTGAGACGGGTGAGCTGCTCGCAAAATTTAATGGGCATGACGACGCCGTTGTTGGTGTGAAGTTCTCCCCTTCAGGAGAGTGGTTACTCACTTGCTCTTATGACGAAACAGCCCGCATTTGGGACTTGACCAATCCGGCCCAACCGACTCAGGTTCAAGTTTTGACAGGTCACTCCTGGTGGGTCTGGGATGGGGCGTTCAGTCCTGATTTCGATCCGCGAAATCCAGAAGCGGATAATCGAATTGTCACCGTCAGCCAGGACGGTAAAGCGATTGTCTGGACATTGAAAAACGAAGATGGGCCGCTTCCGTTCACAAGTGTGGCGTTATTGCAGGATGTCAAAGAGGTTGAACAGCCGACGATAACAATGGTTCAAGAAGCGATCTTTACCGGTCATCAAGGCCCCATTTATTCCGTTGCCTACGCGCCGAACGGACAAGAAGTTGCCACCGCCAGCTACGACAAAAAAGTCTTCCTCTGGAATCCTGATGATGTTCCGCCATTTAGCATCGATAACTTGTTGGTGAACAAAGTTGAATCTGTCTATTACCGAGAATTGTTGGGGCACACCTCTGCAGTTCAGTCGGTCGTCTATTCGAAAGATGGGCAGATCCTTGTCTCTGGAGGCCGAGACAACGCTGTGAAAGTTTGGTCGACAGCGACGATGAGACCGATCAAAACATTTCGTGGGCATTACAGTGGAGTCCTGGCGGTTGATATCTCTCCTGATGGACGAGAGGTGATCTCGGGGGCTCAGGATGACCGCGTGATCATTTGGCACGTCGATCAATATGAAGAGATTCGCGTCTTGAATGGACGAGAATTAGTCGGTCATGAAGACTCTGTGCTGGGAGCGAAATTCTCAAACAGTGGTGATCAAATTCTGACTGCAGGTCGCGACAGAACTGCGCGTCTCTGGAATGCGAAAACAGGTCAGTTGATCCGTACCTTCCAAGAAGGACACGATTTCCTCACTTCATCTGGCGTCTTCCTTCCGGGTGGACGAATACTTGCGACTGCTGCTGCTGATAATTCTGTACGACTTTGGAATGTCGAGTCGGGGACGCAAATCCTGCGAATTCCAAACACCGGTCGCTCGGCTGTCATCGCTGCTTCGCCAAATGGAAAATATTTGATCACAGGACATGATCCGCCACTTGGTGACGATGAACGTCCTGCGTTATCGGGTGAGGAATCGCGTGCAGAAAATGGTGTGATTGTTTGGGATGTTGAACAACTTGTGAAAGCGGCTGAAGCTGGTGTGCAAAGTGCTGATCTCCTTTCCAAACTCAAACCTGCTGAGTTGAAAGGCCACTACAGTCGAGTCACTGCGATCGCCTTCTCACCTCAGAAAAACGAACTTGTGACTTGCGATTCTCGCGGAAGAGCGATCCTTTGGGATCTTGAAACTCAGAGTCTGCTCTGGAGCGAACGGCACCACCGCAGCCGAATCACAGGCTGCCTGTTCTCTTCAGATGGAAAAACGATTTACATGGCCAGTTCCGATCACACTGTGAGTCAGGTCAGCTCCAGAACTGGTCAGGAAAATGTGGATGCGATTCTCAAGCATTCGTCGAGCGTCACGTCGCTGGCCCTTTCCAATGACGGGACTCGGCTCATTTCCGTCTCTATGCTGGATTCAGACTTACTGAATCCAGGGTCAACCGTAAATCTTTGGAACACAGAAAACGGAGAGAAAATTCGATCGGTCAATACTGACAAATTCGCGATCAACGATGTCAGTTTTACTCCGCAAGGGGACCATGCGATCATCGTCTCCACGGACAATACCGTTCGAGCTCTCAACTTGAAAAATGAGAACCCACAACAGGTGATTGGTCCTCCGCTCCTCGACTTTCAGAAGTTGGGTGGCTTAGTCTGGTCTGCGAGGTTTACAGAAGATGGACATTCGATTTTGACCGTGGGGGGAAGTGAAGCACATATTTGGGATGCCGTAACACTCCGCAAGGAAATTTCGTTCAGCCCACATGGTGCCGTTGCCGCTGCCGAATTCTCATCGAATGGGAAATACATCGTAACAGGGAGTTGGGACAACTCTGCGAAGGTTTGGGATGTGCAATCGGGGCAAGCGGTCATCAAGCTGCAGGGTGGACATCGTGGATACGTCAACAGTGTTTCGTTTTCACCAGATAATAAAATGGTGCTCACTGGATCGGATGACATGACCGCCAAGCTCTGGGATGTTGAGACGGGGGAAGTTATTCAAACATATTCCGGACATACCGGACGAGTTCGAGAAGCGATCTTTTCACCCGATGGTCAGAAAATTCTGACCGTCTCGAATGACCGGACTGCCAGACTTTGGGATGTCAAAACAGGTCAACAGATTGGGACACCGTTCATCGGACACCAATGGGGCCTTCTCTGTGGAGCGTTTTCTCCAGATGGAACGCGAGTCGTGACCGGGAGTGAAGACAACCAGGCACGTCTTTGGGATGTGGAGACTCACGAACTCATAGCGATCTACGATGGACACACAGCCGCGATCTCTGCAGTCTGTTTTGCGGAAGATGGATCACGGCTGTTTACTGCCAGTCAGGATAACTCCGCAAAACTCTGGGACGCCACTCCCGGACGGGAAGGTGCTGAAATCCTTACGCTCACTGAGCAAAGTCAGGAGTTGACTTCGATCTCCGTCTCTCCAGATGGTCAACAGGTCGTGACCGGCAGCCGAGATGGAACCGCCGTCGTCTGGCTCACAACCAGCTGGAATCGGTCCGATCAAGACAAGTCTGAGTAGTCGTAATTTGAGAGGACACCACTTCAGGTGGGTGACGAAGCAAGTCATTCATTTGAGTTTAATGACCGTAAAAATTGGTCAAAAATTTGATCGTACTCTTGGGAATGCCGGTCGTTGTGACCGGCTCCGGGGATTGTCACAAACCGCTTCGGCTCGTTGGCGGCTGCGAAGAGGGCTTTGCCGAACTTGTCGGGAATGACTTGGTCACGGTCGCCATGGCTGATGAGAACCGGAGCAGTGCAGTTTTTGATTGTTGCTTCTGAATTCAATTTCTCTTCCGGGACCAACCAGGCCAGCTTGGGAAAGTGATGTTTCGCAACGCTCTTCAGTGAAGAAAACGAACTTTCGACGATGAGTCCTTTCGGTTTCAGGTCAGCAGCCAATTGAATGGCAATTGCTCCTCCGAGTGATCGTCCCATCAGCACGACATCTTGCTCCTTGATATTGGCGAGCTTGGCGAATTCTTTGCGGGCCGCTTTGGCATCGGCAATCGCTCCTTCGGCGGTCGTCTTTCCTTCGGAGCGTCCATACCCACGGTAGTCGACACACAGGACCGAAACGTGATGCTCTTCCTGAAGCTTCTTCAGGAATCTGCTTCGCCCACTCAAGTTCCCGGCGTTTCCATGGAGGAACAGAATGTGAGCTATGGGCGATTCCGTCTCGCAGTACCAGGAGTGGATGCGTGTCCCATCCGCAGATTCAAAATAGACATCGAGATAGTTGAGATCCTGAGGAGTCCAAACTCCTTCGGGGTACTTCGATGGTTGAAAGAGCAACAACTCATCAATGCTCCGGATCTTGGGAATATCCGCTGATGAGTCCCCCTGCTCTGTCTCAGTCGGTTCCTTCGGGGAAGGAGAGTTTGATATCGGAGAGGGGGATTGGCTGACCTGTACGGGAGAACCAGAACACCCTGCCAGCCACATCGAAGCCAATCCGGCAATCAAAAAGTTGATTTTTTGTGGATTATGATTCGAGGGCATCATATCGCCAAGGGTGAATGTTTTCACAGAATTCGCCTGCGCTGAGAGAATCATCAAGCGAATGGAATCTCTTGTCAACAAAAATCGCATCAACACTCGATGATTCTAGCTATTGTGAAGCTTTGATGTTCGATTCATTTTCAATCGCGGTTCCGTTAGAGTGATATTTCAGTCACTCGGACAACAAATTTCTTTCTATCTTGAGTTGAGACGGCGATGCCAGTTTTTGAAAACACCTCCTCACTTGCCTGTTCGGTCGAAGGGCTCTTCGATTTTATGTCACGACCAGAAAACGTCGTCAAAGTGAGCAATCCGGATCTGGGGATCAAGTTCGTCTCGCCACCTGAAACACTCAGCCAAGGTGTGGAGCTGGAATTCCAAATTGCCAGCTTTGGACAAATCCATACTCTGAAATACCAAGTCGTCGAGTTCTCTTCTCCAAGTCTGATCGTTGAAGAACAACTCGAAGGTCCGATGAAAGCCTGGCGGCACCATCATATCTATCAAGCTGGACCTGACGGGTGTTCGAAGATCGACCGTGTTGAATTTGAGCCACCTGGAGGAATGATTGGGTTCTTTTTAACCGAAGCAAAAATCATCGACCAACTCGAAGACGGGATGTTCATCCGCGATCAAAAGCTCAAAGAATTTATCGAGCAAGGCGTCATCTCATGAGCCCAAAACTTCCGGGAGACAATCAACGAGAAAGGCAGCAGGCCCAGAACAAAGGGACTTGGCTCGCTCTCTTTTTCGTCCTGCTTTGTGTCGGCGGATTCATCGGTCTGATCTCTTTAATCATGCCCGATTTCGCCAAACTCCTGACCGTGTTTGCTGGGTTCTGCTTCTTCCTCTCCTTCCATTACTTCACTTGGGGGCACTGGTTGATCGCCAAAACCGAGCGAATGAAAGCAGAAGAAGCGGAAAAGTAAGAGCTGAAGAAGAGTGACAATTTCATGGCGAACTTGAGTTGAACTCGGTATCAATGACGTGGAGTTCTTTGAGTTGTTTTTCCAGTCTGTTGAGTCGTTGGGCGCTGGACATGCCATGAAGTCCGCAGATCAGCCCGATGATTCCAAATGCACATCCAATCACGCTGAAGAGGTCCATCATTTTCTCCTTGAAATGTGTGTCAAAGTGACATGACAAGAGCTGTCATGGAGAAAACGTGCTGACGAACTTCATGGATCAATGAATCCGCACCGATTCTTGAATTATTGTGGTCGGTGAGACATAAGTCATTCAAAGGACTGCACTTCAAGCCTGGATTGCAGACCGTGTGATTAAGGGAATCAGTAATGCCCCTGATGCAGGATAGGCTGTTCTTTCTTTCGGCTTCGAAATTATATTCCACAGCTGAATCATCCGGGGCTCAAGAACCACACTACGCAACTTGCCCTGCTCTGGGAAACGTGCATCACAAACTGGTTTGAAAAGTCATCGATCTACAGATCATTATTGCGAACCTCTTTCAACTTCGCAGCAAGTTTGGCTTTGAAGCTTTCCACACGACTCGCGTGTTCGGGCAAGCTGGCGAGGTTGGTGTATTGTTTGGGATCGTTTTCCATGTCGAAGAGTTCAATCCCGGCGGAGGCGTCTTCTTTGTATTGAATGTAAACCCAGCGGTCTTCGCGAAGTAGGAATCCTTTTCGAGACGGAGCAACACTAAAGGCTGCCTCGCGAACTTCGTGATTGGGGCTGTCGAGTGTTTGGGAAATGTCTTTGCCTTGAACATGTTCTGGGGCTGCGATCCCGCAGAGGTTGGAGATCGTCGGGTACAGGTCAAGAAGTTCGACAAGGCTGTTGCAGACGGCAGGTTTCTTTCCGGGGACACTGATGATCAGAGGGACCGATGCGGACTCTTCTCGCAAGCTGACTTTTGCCCAGAAGTCATGTTCGCCGAGATGGTAGCCGTGATCGCTCGTGAAGATGACGATGGTGTTCTCTTCAAGTCCGTTCTCTTTGAGTGCCTTTAAAACTTTGCCGACTTGTGCATCCATAAAGGCGACGGAAGCATAGTAGCCACCCAACGCTTTTTTCTGACGCCGAATGTCCATCTTCATGTTCTGACTGGTTTTGTAGTTGATGCCTGCCTTGGGGATGTCGTCCCAGTCACCGGGGAATTTCTCCGGTAGAACCATCGATGAATAGGGTAAGAACGGTTCGTAGTATTTTCGGGGTGAAACAAATGGAACATGCGGACGAACGAAACCGACGCCGAGCCAAAACGGTTTGTCTTTATGTTGTGCGAGAAGTTCTGCCGCTTTCGCAGCTGTCTTTCCATCCGAATGAACAAGATCGTCACCGTCAGCTTCGACGACAACAAATGTGTTGCCGCCTACGACCGGCTTTTTACCGTCGGGGTTTCCTTCGAGTGTTTCTCCGTCTCCTTTGGCCATCCACTCCGGTCCAGGACTGTTGAAGCGTTCAGTCCAAGAAGCAGCATCATCTGCTCCGTTCCCGCCATCATGGTCTCGACCATCACCACCGACCTGGATTCCGCCCGGGACTCCCATGTGGAAAAGTTTACTCACGCGGGCAGAATAGTAGCCGTTGTTCTTGAAGTGTTGAGGCCATGTTGCACGGTCTCCGATTTGCGGACGTGGGTTCTTGTAACCGAGCACCCCTGTTGCATGAGGATAGTACCCTGATAAAAACGATGCCCGCGATGGTCCGCAATATGTCCCTTGGCAATAGGCACGTGTGTAGCGAACTCCCCTCTCCGCGAGAGCATCGATGTTTGGCGTTTTGCAAACTTTGTTTCCGTAACAGGAGAGCGCAGTCGATGTCAGATCGTCAGAGATAATGAACAGAACGTTGTACTTTTTCTGAGGATTCTTGACTTCGTCTTTCTTCTCTTGTGCGTTTGCAAGATGCGGAAAGAAACAGACAGCTGCTAACAGCGTCAAGAAAAAAGTTGTCAGACTTGGAGAACGCATATCGATGAACTCAATTTGGGAGGAAATTGATCTTTGTTTTGAATCTCAATTTGCAGAGCTTGAAGAATTACGTTTCGTTCGCGGCGCCGAAGGAGGCGACGTCGCTGGGGATGGTACATTTTCGATCAAAGTGAGTGTAACCGCCATCGACAAAAATAATTTGTCCGGTGGTGTGGCTGGAACGTGGGGAAGCCAGGAAGACGACCATATCCGCGAGTTCTTCAATCGTCGTGAATCGCTTGCCGAGTGGAATCAGCTGTTCGATCTCGTGCTTCGCTTGTTCTGGATCGGGCATGGCAGCCAGGCAGTTTTCGTAGAGCGGTGTCCACGTTTCCGCTGGAAGTACCGCATTCACCCGAACTCCATGTGGAGCCAGATCGACTGCCCACTCGCGCGTCAGGCCATTCACGCCCCCTTTCGAAGCAGCATATCCGGAAGTTCCTCCCTGCCCCGTTTCACAAACCTTCGAGCCGATATTGATGATCGTTCCCTGCGAAGCCTTCAGAGTGTCGAGAGCATAGTGGACCATTGCGTAGTAGTGGACAAGGTTCCTTTGCAGCGACGTCATAAATGCTTCCGGCCCTGCTTCCAGGCCGACTCCGTCGTTGACGCCCGCATTGTTAACGAGAATATCAATGCGACCAAAACGCTTGACTGTCTTCTCAACGGCATTTTTACAGGCGGCGAGGTCTGTCAGGTCACCTTGTATGAAAACGCAGTCCAGTCCTTGCTCGGCGTATTCCTGTTCAAGAAGTCGGCCTTCTTTTTCGCTACGGTTTACATTGGCAACTTTGACTCCTTCGGCGATGAGCGAGCGTACAATTCCCAGCCCGATTCCTTTTGAACCACCAGTGACGAGTGCGATTTTGCCTTGAAGTTTCAGGTCCATGATGATTTTTTGTTAAGTGCAACTTTCGAAATCGTATTCGCGATCTGCCATGTCGACAGACATTATTCTCTTTTCGAAGCCGCTGTTAGCGGGCTATCGGTCGAGCAATTTACTCTCTCCAAAGACTTCAAGCATCTGGCTCAGTGTTGGGAAAGAATTCGAACCCAGTTTACTTCGCCTCTGCTTCCCATGCACTCAACTTTGTTCTCAATTGATTCAAGATCAGTGCGTGCTCTTGATTGTCGACGAGGTTGATTAACTCACTGGGATCGTTGTCGAGATCGAACAGTTGTTCTTTCTTGACTAAAGGATAGCGAATATATTTCCAGCGATCAGTTCGGACCATTTGCTGTGAGTCCTTAAAGTTTCCGAAGACGACATCGTGAATGGTTTTCTGCTTACCTTCAATGACTGGAACAATCGATTTCCCTTGGACGGTTTTCGGGATGGTGGCTCCTGCGAAGTCACAAATTGTCGGGTATAGATCTCGAAGATAGCACTGCGCAGCGATGATGTTTTTCTTTGGAATGTTCGGACCCACAAAGATGAGCGGGACGCCAATGCTGTGCTCGTACATGTTCTGTTTTCCACGCAATCCATGACTTCCCATCGCCAGTCCGTGATCGCTGCTGAAGATGACGATGGTCTCGTCATCAAGCCCTTTTGATTCCAGATCATCGAGAAGTTTTCCGACAGCGGCATCGAGATGTTCAATCACAGCGTAATAGACAGCGAGGCCTTCTTTCGTTTGCTGTTTGGTTCTTGGATAACTGTAAAGGACTTCGTCGCGTCCCATCGCATTCCCGTGATCGAACGGGTGATCGGTTTTGAAGTTCACCGGTAGTGAAACGCTTTCAGCAGTATATTTCCCTTCGTAACCTTCCGGGACAAAGAGTGGGTCGTGTGGAGCTGTGTAATTCACATGAAGAAAGAATGGACGATCCGAACGTCGGTTGAGGAACCGAATCGCTGCGTCTGTGAAATCGTCACTGATGTTAGGGGTTAGGCCAACTCCTTTTTCGGGGAATTTTTTCCCGTCGTCGGTTTGGAAGATCCAACCTCGATACCCAGTGACGTCCATCCCCTTCCAGTCTTTCGGGAACGTGAGCGGAAACTTACCTCCGCCTGAAGAGAACAGTCCTTCGACGGTTTCATATCCATGGGTGCTGGGGCGTCCACGTGTGTGCCACTTGCCGACATAGCAGGTTTCGTATCCGGCATCGTGCATTACGGTTCCAAGTGAGGTAACCCCTTCCTTGGGAGAGAATCCGAAGTCCTTTTTACCATTCAGGCGACCATCACGACCGGTCAGAAGTTCCGCTCGACTCGCAACGCAAATCGGGATCGCAGTGATTGCCCGAGTAAATGTTGTCCCCCGGTGAACGAGTTGATCCAGGTTTGGAGTTCGAATTTCGTCATTCCCGAGAGCATGAATGGTATCGGGCCGCTGATCATCGGTCATGATGAACAGAATGTTCGGAGCGGCATACGTCGATCCGACGAGAGTTGTCAAAGAGAATATTGCTGAGAGAATGAATCGGTGAGTTATTGAAAACGATCTCATAGAGGCCTCGATTTGTCCGATTCGCTTTACACCATAAGTGTGGGGCTAAACGGAAGGATGCTTGCATTCCCTCGTATAATGCGCAAGAATCGTTTGATTATTCAAACCACTCTCGAAAATCCCTCCCCTGATAGCCTTCGCTGCTCCTGCCAAGATTGAGATATGTCGCAACAGAATTCAGCAATCGATATTGATTTTCACGTGCCTTGTGTGCATCGGTTAAGGTTCACGAAGGATCTTTTCGGAAAAGACCAGGCAGTTTTACTCGATTTACTGGAATCTTCTGGTGACCAACAACCGCGCGTTCAGGTGTGGGTTGATGAGCAAGTCGCAAAGGCGCAGCCAGATTTGAGCATGCGAATCCGGACTTTTGCGTCTCGTTATAGCGATCAATTTGAACTCATTGGAAAGATCCAAACATGTCCTGGCGGAGAAGCGGTCAAGAATGATATTCACATCATTGAGCGGATGCTCAAGGTGATCAATGCTGCCGATTTGGATCGACGAAGTTACATCGTCGTGATCGGCGGCGGTGCTGTTCTCGATGCTGTGGGGTTTGCTGCTGCGATCGCACATCGCGGGATTCGATTGATTCGGATTCCGACGACGACACTTGCTCAGGCAGATTCCGGAGTCGGTGTCAAAAATAGTGTCAACTTGTTTGCCAAGAAGAACTGGGTCGGAACGTTTCATGTCCCATGGGCCGTGATCAACGATGAAGAGATGCTGTTGACATTGCCGGATCGAGATTTTCGAAACGGATTTTCCGAAGCGGTCAAGGTCTCTCTATTAAAAGATCGCGAGGAGTTCGAACGAATCGAACAGAACGCCAAAGAGATTCGAGATCGGAACATGGATGCAGTACGTCCGGTGATTCGTCGCTCCGCGCAACTGCATCTTGAACATATCACACAAGAGGGCGATCCCTTTGAAGCGCTGGAAGCCCGACCACTCGACTATGGTCATTGGTCGGCGCACAAGCTTGAGCCGATGACGAATTTCGAATTGCGACATGGTGAAGCTGTCGCAATCGGTGTGGCGGTCGATACGGTTTATTCATCGCTGGTCTATGGATTCCCAAAGGGGGACGCAGAGCGTGTCTTGCACTGCCTGCATAACCTTGGCCTCTCCCTTGACCATCCAGCTTTACATGAGACTGAAGAGCTGATGAAAGGCCTCGAAGAATTTCGCCAGCATCTTGGTGGTCGGCTGACTTTGACGATGCTGCCGGAAATTGGTCGGAAGATCAATGTTCACGAAGTCGACGATGTGAAAATGTTGCAGGCCATTGAACACGTTGCAAATTTCATGTCGACCGCTGCGAAAAAGAAGTCGGAGGGTTGATCGGTGAGTTAGCTCACTGAACGATTGTTCGTAATTGACAGAATGGTAGCATGATGAGGCCCCGTTTCCGAAATTCATGCAGAAAGGTCATTCGTTTTGATGCCAGCAGTCGTTGAAGATATTCCGCAGATTGAGTTGAAGTCGCTGGATGAATTGTGGTTTCAGGTCTCTGGAACGCTCTGCAATTTGGAATGTTCACACTGCTTTATCAGTTGTAGCCCGAAGAATGATTCATTCGGTTTTCTCTCACGAGAAGAAATTTCCAGGAGGCTGCAGGAGTCGGTGACGCTGGGAGTGAAGGAATACTATTTCACAGGAGGTGAGCCATTTCTCAACAAAGAAATGGTGTCGATTCTGGAAGAGACACTTACCTATGGACCGGCGACAGTCCTGACAAACGGAACTGTTCTCAAAGAAGAATGGCTTCTCCGATTGCGAGACGCGGAAAATCGTTCTGGCTACACTCTTGAATTTCGTGTCTCCATTGATGGACCAACCAAAGAGATCAACGATCCGATCCGCGGAGACGGAACTTTCGATCGTGCCATAAAGGGTGTTGAAAAACTCGTCGACGCTGGTTTTCTTCCGATCATCACGATGACACGTACATGGACTGATGAAGAAGATCGGGAGATCTTGGAAGGCTTTCGTAGAGTGCTCGCTGAGCATGGATATACTCGTCCGCGTCTCAAGATACTTCCTCGGCTGAAACTCGGAGCCGAAATGGAACGAACGTCCGGTTACAGCCAGGCAGAGCGAATTACGATGGAGATGATGGCTGACTTTGATGAATCGCAGTTGGTCTGCAATCACAGTCGAGTTGTTTCCGACCGGGGCATCCATGTCTGCCCAATTCTCCTGGATGCACCAGATTCCATTCTGGGAGATTCGCTGATTGAGTCGCAGCAACCATTTGCTCTGAGTCATGGAGCCTGTCTGACTTGTTATCAGTATGGTTCAATCTGCTCGAATCCGTCCTCCTTAAATCCGGAATAGAGAGCAAAGTCACCAGGGAGTGTGATCAAGCTGAACTTCAATAATTTGCAGCTTGTGAGGAGCTTGGGGAAATCCAGGGGTAAGAATCGAGTATGAAACTGGCGTTTTTTGGTGGCATCTATAACAACTATCTCGCTTTAGAGGCAGCGATCCGAGACGCTCGTGCTCGGGGGGCAGAGCAACTCTATTGCCTTGGAGATTTAGGAGCATTTGGACCGCATCCCGATCGTGTCTTCCCGCTCCTGCATGAGAACAACATTCAGGTGGTTCAAGGCAATTACGACAACAGCATCGGAAACGATTTAAAGGATTGCCAATGTGGATACACTGATCCTCGTGACAATCACTTCGCTCAAATCAGCTATGAATATACCTATCAAAACACAAGTCGTCTGAATCGAGACTGGATGCGTCAACTCCCGACAGAAATACGTTTTGAATATGAAGGGCAGCGTCTGCTGTTGTGTCATGGAAGCCCACGCAAAACGAATGAATTTCTCTGGGAATCAACAACAAGCACGCATTTTCTGGAGAAGCTTGCTGACGACCATCAGGCAGAGATTCTCCTTGGCACTCATACCGGGTTGCATTGGGAGCGTGAGCTCTCTGAAGGTCGGCGGTTCATCAATGTTGGCGTGTTGGGGCGTCCAGAGAA
This sequence comes from Thalassoglobus sp., assembly GCF_048270125.1. Taxonomy (NCBI): domain Bacteria; kingdom Pseudomonadati; phylum Planctomycetota; class Planctomycetia; order Planctomycetales; family Planctomycetaceae; genus Thalassoglobus; species Thalassoglobus sp. The sequence continues at coordinate 40,460 of NZ_JBLWTN010000019.1, forward strand.
TGATGGAGCAACAAATGTCTGGTACACATTACTGACGTTGAACGGTTCGCAATGTCAGGTGGAATTCATTCCGTTAGAGTATGACTATGAGAGACTGGCTCGCGAGATGAAAGACGAATCACTGCCCGAAGAGTTTATTGAGACGATTCTTACCGGCAGGTGGACGACGTGTCTAGAAGTGCTGCCGGGACGGGAGCGTCGCGTCGGGCAGTTCTGACTTTTTATCGAAGAGTCGTGGTGGTCGGGAGACTTTCATGGCTTTAGAGACTGTTCGCCTTGAAAAGAAGGCAGAGACCAATCTTGGAATTGCTTGGGTTTTGCACCGAATGAGCATGGCCGTTTGACTTCCGAATATACTCAAGCCGGTTCATAAACTTCTGGAATAGCTGCTTTTCTCGATGATTGAGAGAGCAATTTCAAGTTTCAGGATCAGTTCTCAAAACCTTCTCTGGGACTGTGTTCTACTCAACATCTTGATCAGTAGCGCGTTGCTTGCTTCTGATGACGAAATTCTCAAAGATGCTCAATGTCGGTTGAAATTCGTAGAAGAACGGGAAAATCAGAAATGAGTGAGTCAAAGTGTCGTTGGGGAATTCTCGGAGCCGCAACGATTGCCAAGAAGAACTGGGATGCGATCCGCAATTCAGGGAATGGCGTCGTGACGGCTGTTGCGAGCCGCAAGCAAGAGAGTGCTCAGGCATTTATTGACGAATGTCAGTTGTCTCGACCAGTTCGAGAATTGCCGGAGGCTGTCGAAGGATACGAGGCACTTCTACATCGTGATGATGTGGATGCCGTCTACATTCCGCTTCCAACCGGTCTTCGCAAGGAGTGGGTGATTAAGGCTGCTCAGGCTGGCAAACATGTGATGTGTGAAAAACCTTGCGCGGTCAGCGTCTCCGATTTGAAAGAGATGATTGCAGCTTGTGAAGAGAACAATGTTCAATTCATGGATGGCGTGATGTACATGCATTCCAAGCGAATGCCAGAACTCCGCAAAGTGATTGATGACGGTGAGAGTGTCGGAAAAATCAAACGGATTCAATCTCACTTTTCATTCTGTGCCCCGGAAGAATTTATTCAGGGAAACATTCGAGTCAGTAGCGAACTCGAACCGCAAGGCTGTGTTGGTGATCTTGGCTGGTATACGATTCGAATGTCTTTGTTCGCAATGAATTATGAATTGCCACAGCAAGTGGTTGGTCGGCAACTTTCGCAGCATGGACGCGAAGACAGTCCGTCACCAGTCCCAATGGAATTCTCTGGTGAATTATTGTTTCAAAACGGAGCCTCAGCTGGCTTCTACAATTCATTTTTGACCGAGCATCAACAACTTGTTCACATCAGTGGGTCAAAGGGGAATATCACGCTGAACGATTTTGTATTACCTTGGTGCGGCAATGAGATGTCGTTCGAAGTGAACAATGCCGTTTTCGATTTCACCGGTTGTGTTTGTGTGATGGAGAAGCACACCAGGATTCATCACATTGGAGAATACAGCAACAACGCACCCGATTCTCAAGAGACGAACCTGTTTCGCACGTTCAGTCAGTTAGCCTTAACCGGGAAACCCGATCCATTTTGGCCAGAGATCGCACTCAAAACACAAATCGTCATGGATGCCTGTCTGGAATCGGCCCGCAATGGAAGCGTGCCTGTGGATATTAAAGCGTAAGGGATTTTTTGTTGATCAGGATGAATCAAGCAACATGGCTTTCGATTTCTCTGCTGTTCCTCTGGGGGTGTCGCGGAGCCGAGCCCCCTGTCCAGCCCTCTGTTCAGACGGAGCGCAGTGTTAATCCAACTGAGTCGAAGGCTGGGCCGAGTTGGGTTGTGGACGAGGAAGTCGATCTCGATTCCGAACCATCAAAGAGTCAGCTGAGTGCGACGGCTGATGCATCGGGGAATCCAACGAAATCTGGTGGTGATCCTCACGCTGAAATCGGAATGATTTTTCGTCCGGACGATACGCGGACGCAGCCGGATGAATATCGCCTGAAAGCTGTTGGCATCCACAAGTATGAATCGAAAAGACTGGTCCTTTATTCGGACATCGATCCAGAAATTGCGAGGAAATTGCCGCCAGTCATTGATCAGGCTTATGACTCGTACGTGAGTTATTTTGGTGATCTTCCACCGGCGAGATCGAGAGCCGATTTCCAGATGACCGGGTACTTGATCAAAGATCATGACCTGTTTCAATCGGCAGGTTTAATTCCTGTTGAACTGAAAAATTTCAACCATGGTCAGCATCGAGGACAGGAATTCTGGATGCATGAGCAGGAGTACGATTATTATCGTCGGCATCTCCTCATTCATGAAGCGACACATTGCTTCATGACGATCATGCCCGGTCTTCATCCACCGCTCTGGTATCAAGAGGGAATGGCCGAACTCTTTGCGACTCATCGAATGAATCCGGACGGGACAGTCACTTTTGCAGTCACTCCGGACGACTCCAAACAGTTCGTTGGATGGAGTCGCATCGAAATGATTCAAGAAGAGGTCACTGCAGGAAGAATGCTGAACATCGATCAAGCCTCGGACTTGGGGCCCGTCGAATTTAGCAAGTCTCGCTCAACTCCCTACGCTTGGAGCTGGGCACTGTGCAAGTTTCTGGACTCGCATCCTCGTTATCAAAAACGATTTCGTGAGTTGGGGAATCATCTGGTCGGGAAAAAGTTTTTCAAACTTGCCGATTCACTTTTCGCTGAAGAGAAGATGTTGCTGGCTGCCGAATGGGATCAGTTTGCACGTCAGATTGACTATGGATGGGATTTTCAATCGAACGCTTTTCAGCTGGGGGACTCAGAACCAGTTGCAGCTTCGGCAACCTTTGAAAAAACGTTCAATGCTCAACGAGGCTGGCAGTCGAGTGGGGTGCTGGTGCAAGCGAATGTCCCCTATACGATTACAGCGACCGGCACGGTTTCGTTAGCAGCCGTCCCAAAACCCTGGATCAGTGAACCACAGGGGATTACTCTTCGGTATGCAAAGGGCTTACCGATTGGTCGGTTACAAGCAGGTGTACTCGTCGATCCCGGAGAGGGACAGGGAACCGTCACAACTCCATTTGAAGTCAAGGACTGTGGGAAGGGAACCGTAGTTCGATTTCAGAACCCCGGTCTGTTGATGTTCAGCATTAATGATTTTGGGAGTGAACGATCCGACAACGAAGGTGAGTACTCAGTCAAGGTAACGGCTCAAGCCCCTATCCCTTGATCAGCTCCTTAATCAACGGCTATCCGTGTTCTCTTCTCTCGAAGGGACACACAACTCGATGGATGCACCCGAGATCACCTGTTCGAGCAATGCGATGGTTGCTAACGGAACTGGCTGGACCGGGATTGATCACTCGAAATCAGCTTGCTTCTCAATAAACGCATTGCGAAGCTCTCGGACACGCTGAAGTTCGATCCCTTCAGGAGCTTCATTAAGCACCCATTCTGTTTCTGCGAGTCCATCTTCAATTCGATTTGTTCGCAAGCAGAGGACAGCTTTATAGAGTCGATCATCGACCGAATCGGGATTGATTGCCAAAATCGTCCGAACGTAGCACAAGGATGCTTCAACGTCGTCAGAGTCATTAGCGACTCGAATCAAATTCCGCAACATTCGCTGGACTATATTCTCAGCTGACTGCGGTTCAAGATAAGTGTCACTCCAGGGGAAGCCGGAAAACTCACGGACTTTCTGGCGACACTCAAGAAGTGACATCTCTTTGCCTCCTTCGAATGCATCAATATAGATTGGGGTTCCATCTTTGGGGACGACTCTCGCGATGAAGTGGCCGGGGAGACCGATTCCTGCAGCGTCGAGTCCAATGCGACGGGCAAATTCAACGTAGAGAATCGAAAGCGTCAGCGGTAATCCTTCTCGGTCATCAATCGCTTCGTTGATGTAGCTGTTTGATGCGTGATAGTAGTTCGTTCGGCTTCCGTGGAATCCCTGCGTTTTGAACAAAAACTCATTGAGCCTTGTGATTTTTTCCTTGTCATCAGCATCCGATGGAACTGTTTTCTGAAACTCTTCGACCATTTGATCAAAGAGTTTTTCGTACTCTTGCGGAACCATCTCGGAATTGTCGAGAGCGGAAATCAATAACGAGGCATGCAGCAGATTGACAGGTTCATTGTTCTCGCTGCGAATCGCTTTCAGCAGTTGTTGACGAACCTGTTGCTCGTGAACTTCCCTCGCAAGTTGCCGAAGATGCTCGGCTCGTTTCTCGAGAACTTTGGCCTGAGCTTTAAGAGCCTTCATCCCCGTTTGATCAAAGTCGGTGAATTCATGAACGATTTCCATTTGTGGTGGATGTCGATGTTCAATGACGTTCGCCAGTTCAACGACTCGGAGACGAGTTGCTTCTGTCGGTTTTTCGTTTGCGAGTTCTGTCGCGAATTCAAATCTTTTGAACTGGGCAGTTGTGTGTCGAAACTTGACGAGTCCAATCCGCCCACCGGACAGTTTTGGCTGATGGTGAGTTAAGACTAGTTCGTCGTTGCAATAACATTCAATGGCCTCTTCAGTCAATTTGACCTTCAGCCGATTCCATTCCTCTGCATGAAAATGTCGGGAGCGTACGTCTGACAATACATTCCAGCTGTAAACCGTTGGTCCATCAAAACGAGTCAAGCGGAGTAAGCCACTGCTGGCATAAAACCCGTAGTGAATGTCTCCTCCATCGGAATGAAAAACGAGCCCTGCTGCGCCATCTTCCTCTTCAATTTTGACATCAACTGCAAGTTCAAAAGGAAGCTCGGGTGGAGTTAGCTTTGAAAGGCATAACGCTCGTCCACCGAATCCTCTGCTGGTTCCAGAAACGGAAATGACGCCTGAGCGGTGTTTCCAGTTAACGTCTCCGGTGGGCTCCCAGATTCGTGAGTTCAAAGCTCCGATTGTCATCCAGCGAGACATTGGAACCGGATTCGGCGAGTCGAGAAGTTCACGAACGACATTCGCTTTCACTGCATAACCCAAGTTGTCGGTCACCCGAGATTTTAGCGTCATCAGACCATGAACTCGCCCCTGCATATCCATCACTGGCCCGCCACTGTTCCCTTGTTCGATCGGAATCGCCAATTGAATCAGGGACATCCCGTCATCATGTTCACGGAATCCAGAGACGACACCAGTCACCACACTATGTTCGAGTCCCCATGGATTCCCGAGTGCAAAGATCGGTTGTCCTTGTTTCAAACTGTCAGGCTGGGCCAACTTCAGCGGGGTGAGCTTGTTGGCATTGATCGCAATGATCGCCACATCTTGAGTGCTGTTCGTCCCGTGAATCTGTGTGACTGGGAACTCGCGTTCATCGAACAGTCGCACTCGGACTGGACGTGCTTCACCGATCACATGCAGGTTCGTTGCAATCAGGCCATCTTCGCTGATGATGAATCCACTCCCAATTCCGAGCGGTTTCCCATCGCGCCCTTCCATCTCAACGACGACGACTGATTCTTGAGCATCCTTCACCATCTTCAGAAATTGCTCTGAAGAAATGCCAGCCAACTGGGTGGCGACATCAATCACTTCCGACATCTCTTTAGGCTCTGTTTCCTGGCTGAGAAGTAGAGACGGGCAAGAGACTAAGAGGAAACTCAGAAGGACAATCTGTTTGAAGTGATTCATTTTGTGCAACCTGGTCCGATTTGGAAGCGAGTGAAAACTGCGGAATGATTCTATCAGACTTCTGAGAGAAAAAGTGTGTCACAAAAGAATTTCGTGTCATAAATTCAATCCGATGAAGCGGCGACTGATGATCGCTCTTATCGAATTGGACTTCGTGTTCTGCCTCGCGACGAACAGCAATTTTAATGCTGAGACACCTTTTACGGCGGAGCACGGTAGAGCTAGTTGCTCAAGATTCTGGCAAAGTCACCATTCGGTGAGCGGGTTGGAGTATGGTAGCGAAACGGCATTCGAGTGATTCAGCAAGGCGTGCTGTGCTCTGGAGGCTAATGGATTTCTTTTTGAGACATACGATTGTTTCACAGGAAGAGAGTTCGTTAAGGTGATCGTTATCGCAACCATTCAGCTGTCAGGAGTCTGATCATAATGCCTCTCCGCGTGATTTTTCTTTGCGTTGTTGCTCTGATGTCGAGTTCGGTCGTAGCTGATGATCGACCCAACTTTGTCTTCATTTTAGTCGACGATCTCGGGTACATGGACATCGGTGCGAATAACCCCGATACATTTTATGAAACGCCCAACGTGGATCGGTTGGCACAAGAGGGGATTCGGTTTTCCGATGGATACGCAGCGAATCCCGTGTGCAGTCCTACACGCTACAGCATTCTGACTGGAAAATATCCGACGCGTGTCGATGCGACAAATTTCTTTGCGGGGAAGCGGGAATCAACTTTCAGACCTGCTCCGCTGAATGACCGGATGCCACTTGAAGAAACGACGATTGCCGAACAGATGCGACACGCTGGTTACAAAACTGCGTTTCTTGGGAAGTGGCATTTAGGACCGACTGAAGCGTATTGGCCAGATCGACAGGGATTTGACTTGAACGTCGGCGGTCACGTACGCGGTTTGCCGAAGTCCTATTTCTCTCCGTATAAAAATCCACGTCTCGAGGATGGCCCAAAAGGAGAGTATCTGACTGAGCGGTTGACGAATGAGACACTGAATATTCTTGAGCAATATCAGGACGATCCCTTCTTCCTCTACCTCGCGTTTTATACTGTCCACACACCACTGCAGGCTCCGCAGGATCTTGTTCAGAAATATCGCAAGAAGGCTGAACAGTTTTCTGGATTGGCAGAGTTTGCTGAAGAGGAACAGGTCTGGCCCAATGCTCCAAAGCGCCAAGTTCGCATTCTTCAAAAACACGCAACTTACGCAGCGATGGTGGAGGTCATGGATACCAGTGTGGGGCGGATTCTTGAGAAACTCAAACAGCTCGGTATCGATGATGAAACCGTCGTCTGCTTCTTTTCTGATAATGGAGGGCTCTCGACATCAGAAGGTTCTCCGACTTCGAATTTGCCGTTTCGTGGAGGAAAGGGGTGGCTGTACGAGGGGGGAATTCGAGAGCCAATGATTATCAAGTGGCCACAGGGAGGACAGTCGAACGTCGTCCGGGGCGAAGCGGTTTCGAGTGTCGATTTCTATCCAACATTCTTAGAGATCGCTGGGATTGAAGCATCGCAAGATTTACAACTCGACGGTGTCAGTCTTGTACCACTTCTGACCGGCGGACATCTTGAAGATCGAAGCTTGTTCTGGCACTACCCCCATTACAGTAACCAGGGGGGATTCCCCGGAGGAGCAATTCGAACTGGCAACTACAAACTTGTGGAGCGATATGAGGATGGCCGGACGCATCTCTACAATCTTGCAGACGACCCCGGTGAGGAACACGATCTCTCAAGTGAGAACCCGACGCAAGTTGCCCGAATGAGAAAGGAATTACACCAGTGGTACAAGGATGTCGACGCAAAATTTCTGCAACCAAATTCACCAGACCAGACTCCCTGGCGACCGTGAGGAGCTGTTCTCCGTGTTTTGAATGCCGAGCGATTTGAGGCTGCCAAAATTCGATAGCATCCTGCATTTCATCCAGTTGTGCTTATTCAGATTCGGAGCGCCGAACGATAGCTGGATGGTTCTGTGAATTATTCAACTAGGAAGACTTCTTTCACCGGAGGAAATTTTAGAGTTGGATTGAGACGAAGCCCAAGCGCTGTCACGATTCGAATTGAGCCAACGGCGAAACCGAGATCGTGTGTCCCATTGGCAACGAGTACCACGCTACCCCATTTCGAATATACGGTTCCGGCCAGTGTCCCACTGCCGAGTAACTGCTCGGTCAGCAAAACTATGGGGCGTCGATTGTTGCGGTTTTGGAAAATGAATATTCCATCATAAGGACTCGATGCATCGGAGAGTGGAGTGAATTTCACACCGAGAACTGCGCCATTGATCACAGCACTGGGGAGTAAAGCCCGCAGGTTCGAGATTGGTGGAGTCGAAGAATCTTCTCCAATATCTGGCAAGCCCGAGGTCGGAGAAAAAGTGGGATTCTCTGAAATGTAGAACATCACTCCTCTGCCATTTATTGGGCCGGCTAGAACACTCAGTGGGATGCCCGTTATTGGATGCTGACCTCGGATAATGTAAACGCCTGGCTCAAACCGTACCGGTCCAGTAACGATATTGATGTAGTCATAAACTCCCGGCTCAAGTACGACTGTCGGTGAGAGAATCGGCAAGTTCAGAATGTCGACGGAGCCTCGATAAGTCTCATCCACATTTGCTGCATCCTCAAATGTGGTTGGCACAGGTAATTCCTTGAGAGGATCTGGAGCAGGGCCCATATTCGCGCGCAGAGAATTGTCCTCAGCTTCGTCAATGTGACCATAGTTTCTGTGATCGTCGACTCCTCCCGTCACACGGATGTGCTCCGCGTTCAGCTTGGTTAACCGCAGAAGCGGCGTGCATGTGAGAGCACTTCTTAAGAGCCGGTTTTCGCCGACAGGCTCCCCATGTTCATCGACCCCTCCCCAATCGTTGTTGATTGCGATTCCCCCACTAATATTGACGCGACCGAGTCCAAGTACTTCCATCCCTCCCAAGTGATGATTCGGGAGTGACGGAATTGTCAGTGGGAGACCTGTAATTGTGATCGGATCAGGGTTGGGGTCTAAAACAACAACGCTCAGGGGAGGCGTCGCATCTTTAATGCCAGCAACAGCACGCGCTCTCACTCCTCGTGATGCGAACTTGTTCGTGAGGTGCATTAAGAATGTGTCAGTTTCATTGCTGACATTGACCTCGTAGAAGTTGCTTCTTCCCCGGTATGCGCCCGAGATTGGAGGGGAGTGGACTTGAATGGCTGCGCTCTCCATCGCGTTATAGTTGCGAACGATTTCTTCAGCTTTTTGTCGTGCGAAATTTGGAGGGTCTCCTTGAGATGCTGAAAAGGCAGCAGTTGTTGCTGCGGCATCTGCCACATGTTGAGTCGTGCGAAAATCATGAAGTAGCAGGCTTCCGTCGATGACGAGTCCTATGATCCCCAAGATCATTGGGAAAGCCATCAAAACTAGAATTAAAACTTTTCCAGATCTTTGATTCGGGGCTGATTTCCGTAGAAGTGCGAAGCCTAGAGCATCTTTCGAATTGGTTTGCAGGTTCTGCCTCGTGGCGAACAGTATCTTTACTAGAGAAATGCGTTCTTCACGGGCACATGGTAAGGGAAGCTGCTCTAAGGTCGAGGAACCTTCCCTGTCGTTTAATGGTGATCCAGCTCGAACATTCGACGCGGGGCAGTTGTTGAGGTCAGTCGTCCTGTGGCAATTTGAGGTCGATGTTTTCATGATCTTAATGCCTGATTCGAACAACGGAACTTGATTGCATCGGCAGGTCCGCACCAAGTAGTCCAAAGACTGGCTGGTGCACATAACTGACCGTCGCTTTCACTCGCGAGTCCGCTTCATTCACTCCGTCGAGCCATTCCAGTTGAACAGTGACTTCTTGATGGGGCATCGTTACGCAAATCGGTTTCACAATTTGAGTTTGAACCGAGTCTTCTGCGATTGAGGAAGAGTAGGTTTCTGGTCCCCAGGATGTGATTTCTGGTTCTGAATACTCTCCCCGCAGAGAAGCGGCTCTGGCAAGTTTCCGGGATCCTTCTGCTAGAGTGTTGTATTCCAGAACCATGAGTGCGAGATCGAGAGCAACCATCAACACCATTAGCAAAACTGGCAGGACGATCGCAGCCTCAACAACCGAAGCTCCACGTCGACATTGCTTGTTGCCGGAATTCGAGATCGAATAAAAATTTCGGAGTTTCATGTTTCACCCATCACCGAAATTGCCGAAAAGTGACTGATTCAGACAAAGCGACCTGATGAGGAAGTCCGGGCCAGTTCACAATTGTGTGAAACGCATAATTCGTTCGAACCGTGACGAGAAGGATATCATCTGCGTCCACTTCCGTTTCGATTTCAGAGCTGAGATTGTCGGGCTCGAATCCGTGGTTTTCTGAAAGTTCCTCAGCAACGAGCGAATGAATTTTCTCTTCCCATGCTTCGCTGTTGAGGCTGGAAAGGCGATGCGTTGCACCATAGAAACAACCTGTCGCATTCGCATTTGAAACCGAAATTGCCCAGTATGTCACCCGTCCGTAATCGACGCACCCCAATAAAAACGTGAGTACCATCGGAAGCGTGATCGCCAACTCAGTCGCTGCGGTCCCATTGCGGCGAACCCTGTTTTTCGAGGGAACGGATCGGGTCGTCTTTGCTGGTCGCTTACTCAGCATCGTCCACCTCAACGGGACTTGCCAGGTTCTCCCAGATTCCAATGGCTGCCGGACCAGCCAGGACGACAAAGACTGCAGGGAAAATTAAAAACAGGACCGGCAGCAGGATTTTGACCGTCGCTTTCTGAGCCCGTTCTTCAGCTAAGAGTTCTCGCTGAGTCCGTAAAAGATCAGCATGAGCCCTGAGCGCATCTGAAATTTTCGTTCCATATTTTCGCGATTGCTGACAAAGTACGGCGAGACTTTTGATCGGTTTGCAACCAGTCCGCTCTGCGAAACTTAACATTGCATTATCGACGGACTCTCCTAAATTCATTTCGTTCTGTACACGTGTCAGTTCGCTTCGCAGTAGAGGATGTGCGTGCCCAATTTCGTCACTGACTCGCTTGATTGCAGCTTCAAGGCTTAACCCGCTCGCCATACAAGTGATGAGCAGATCGAGAAAGTCGGGAATCGCTTTGACAAGAAGGATGAGTCGGCGTTTCTTTTGACGATCGAGCCACAAGCCCGGTAGCAACATGCCTATTCCCCCTCCGATTAAGGCAATCCAAACAGCCTGTTCTGGAGTCAAATAAGAGAAGGTGAGGAGAATCAATGCACAAGGTGTTGGGAGAACAGCGAGGAGCAAGGTCATCCCGACAAAGATGGGGACGGCTTGAGGTTGGTAATATCCAGCACTTCTCAGCCGGTCAGCGAGTTGGTTATGGTCTGTTCCATTGGAGGAGAGCTGTTTTGTCCCGAGGCTTGGCACAAGCTTGATAATGAATTGGCTCAATCGATGTTGAACTTTTTTCTCACGCTTTACGAAGCTCTGTTTCGAACGAGACTCCTCCGAAATTCTTTTTTGAATTCGGTGATCAGAGTTGTCGAGTAATTGCATCACCAAATACGTCACGCCGGCGACAAGGCAGAATGCCAGACCCGCGTAAGTATTGAACAATGAGTACATGAAGGAGGACATGGGAATTTTCAAGCATATCGAGTTGTTGAAAATGAGAGCAGTGTGCTGAATTCAACAGGTTGCGTTATTGTGAAAGTGCGATGTCAGTATTCGAAATTTACGATTCGACGAATCCACAAAATGCCTACAATGATTGAGATTGCTAATCCAATGAGTAATTTCGGATAGTTAAAAAGAACAGATGCGTATTGAGGATCTAAAACATAGATTCCACCAAAGGCGAGAAATGGCAGGAGCGAAAGAACGAGCGCCTGCATCCGGCCCTCGCCGGTGATCGCTTTAACCTTCATGCCTAATTTCATTCGTTTTCGGACCGTGTCGGAAAGATTTTCCAACACCTCTGCTGGGTTTCCCCCTGCTTGACGTTGCAGCACCATCGCAACTGAAAAGAGCTGAAGTTCAATGATACCCGTTCGATTCCCCAAGTCTCTCAAAGTTGTTTCATAGGGAAGTCCGAGGCTCTGCTGTTCGCAGCAATAACTGAACTCATCTGAGATGGGTGGACTCGATTCTTTGGCGATCACATTTAATGCGTTTGGAATGGTCTGCCCCGACTGCACCGCTCGCCGAATCATTTCGAAAGTTTCTGGAAGTTGAATTCTCAGTTGCTGGATTCGCTGCTTTCTGAGCCAGATAAGATGACACCAGGGAAAGAGAAGACCAAGACAGGTCAGCCCGATAGCGATTTCGATCCTTCCGTGAAAGAGGATGGTTGAACCGAAAAGCAATCCGAGTATCACCGACCGTTTGATTAAATCCGTCACCTGAATCTGCAATCCAGCCTGCTCAATGCAGCGAATGATTCGATCGTGGATTGAAAGTTTCAGCTCGGGATTGATCGCAGTTTGAGAATTGGACCAGTCTTTGAATAATTTTGAATTGGTGACCTGACTCCGAATTCTCTCTTTTAATTCGCTCTGAATTCGAGTTGAGATTCGCTTCTTTTTTGAAAAGGAGTCAACGACGAGCATGAGAAGCGATGTCATCGACATCAACAATGCGACCGATGTTAGACTGAACCCGTTTAAGATGTTTGTCATCGCAATCTCACTGATTATTGGCGATACCATCGATACGTTCCACGACAAGTTTGCCTTCTTCAAAAATGTGATACGGAACTTCGAAACCAGAGACTTTCAGAGCCTCTAGACATCGAGGTCGAATTCCCGTTGCAATAAAGTCGCCACAAATATTGCTGCTTGCATCTGTGCTTTGTTTTTCAAATCGAAAAATATCATGCGATTCAATAACATTCTCAGTGGCACCGGTTACCTCGGTCACTTGAGTGATCTTCCGCTCGCCACTGGGGAGGCGTTCACACTGGACGATGATCTGGACTGCGGAGCCAATGAGTTCGTGGATGAACCAGACTGGAAGGTCATAGCCGGCCATCCCAATCAGCATTTCCAACCTTCGAATCGCATCACGTGCGTTGTTCGCATGAATGGTCGTTAAACTTCCTGAGTGCCCAGTCGTCATCGCTTGAAGCATGTCAAAGGCCTCTTCGCCTCGACATTCCCCGACGATGATTCGGTCCGGTCTCATACGTAACGAATTCTTGAGCAGGTCTCTGGCTGTCACTTCTCCTTTGCCTTCGAGATTCGGTGGACGTGTTTCGAGCCTGGCGACTCTTGACTGCGTTAACTTCAACTCAGCGGCATCTTCGATGGTGACAATTCTTTCGTTATCGGGAATAAACCCGGTGATGAGATTCAGTAATGTTGATTTTCCACTACCAGTCCCTCCCGAGACGATGATGTTCATTCTGGCGCGCACACATGCAACTAAGAACTGCGCGATCTCTTTTGTCATTGATCCGCGAGCGATGAGGTCCTGAACGCGGAGCGGGGTTTGGCTAAAGCGGCGAATAGAAACAAGTGCTCCATCCAATGCCAAAGGACGAATGACTGCATTGACTCGGCTTCCATCTTCCAGCCGCGCATCGACCATCGGGCTCGACTCATCAAGCCGGCGTCCCACTTTGCTCGCAATCCTCTGCACAATTTCGATGAGGTGATCCTGATCATGAAAGTGAATCGAAGTGTCTTCCAGACGTCCTCGACGTTCCACATACACTCGATCCGGACCATCAATCAAAATGTCGTTGACAGTCGGGTCTCGCAGCAGTGGTTCAATTGGCCCAAGCCCTAGTGTTTCATCGATCACTTCCTCAACGAGTTTTTGCTGGTCCGCATTTGTGAGCAGGTCACCACGAAACCGACAAAGGTCTTCGATCCCTTTACGGAGTTCCTTCCGCATTTCGTAGTCGTTGAGGCCACCAAATGAATCATAATTTAAAGCTTCGATCAAGTGCTTGTGGATGTCACGCTTCAGGTTCAGAAACCGCTCTCGATTCGATCTCTGATCCGTGGACGGGACGTCGCTAGATGGAAGGTTTGATTCCGATAAGATTTGCATTTGATTCTTCTATGAAGCAGTTGATTTGAGTGAATTTCACAAGCAGAATGTTCTCACTGAATATTTGAGGAAACTCATTGATTTAGAGGCGATTTTGGAAAGACCGCTCTTGCTGGATTCTTCGGGGGCGCTGGCAGGAGGACTCTTCTCTTCGGAGAATTTCTCCACGATCGTCTTCAACGATCTTGTGAACTTCGACTTTGGCGATTCGAGCACAGCTGGAACCCCGCAGTTCGCACAGAGATTCATAAGTGAAGGGTCATAAGGAATTGCAAATTGCACTTTTCGTCCCAGCATGACCTCTGCTTTGTCAATCGGGATTTGAATTGGCATCCCCTGGAAATTTGCAACCGGAATCACTTTTTCCTGACCCGTCCCCATCGATTCAATTTGCTCTAGCTGCTGCCTTGCGTTGCAGATGCTGGGGAAGTCAGGTCGGAACAGAAGAAGAATTAATTTCGATTGCTCTAACAGTTTGGGATGATTCCCGACTTGTCGAGGCGAACCTAAGTCAAAGACCAGGTTCTTGAAGAGCTCTCGACAAAGATCCGTAAACTGATGAATCATCTCGATGTCGACCGCCGGGGCGTTTCCAGAAGAATTCCCTGCTGCAAGCAACGACACTCCTGATGAGTGGTTGACGACAGATCGTTCAATGAGATTGTGGTCAATCCCTGAGCTGTTTTGACATAATTCTCGAATCGTATGCGTCGGCTTCAGGCCTAAAAGCTTATCGAGATCCCCACCCTCTAAGACCAGGTCAATCAAACCGGTCTGAGATGTTTCTGCGATGAGAGTGGCAATGTTGACTGCGACGGAACTCGTCCCGACTCCCCCCGATGCACCGAGAATAGAGATTACGTTGCTAGGCTTTTGAGTGATGCCATGACGTGTCTTGAGATTCTTAAGAATCTTCTCCAGTTGGTCTTCGAGATCGCGCTCAGTATTGAGGAAATCGTCGGCACCGCTATGGAGGAGTTCGATCATCACCTCTGGTGAGGCGACAGCTCCGACAGCAACCACATATGTGTGAAGTGCCAGCTTCAAGAAGGATAAATCCCCCTTAGCGCATTCTAAATCATCACTCAATACAAGAAAGAGAACATTGAAGTCACCTTCGGTGCTTTGTTGTGCTGTGATGTTGTGGGGACGTTGGAGATGGACGCAACTTTCAAGAAGTTTTGAATTATTTAAAAGTGTTTGAAGCTTGGAAGTGACCCAAATATTGTCGCTAACTAACAAGGCCTTCACGACGCCTCCCTTCGTTTGTAGCCCGATAAAATTTCATCTTTCTCCACTGGTTGAAGTCGACCCTGCCCTAAACTTATTCCTTATTTCCGAACGAGGCTTATTTTTTTGATACAAAATGTCATTTTGTTCAAATTCGTTGACGCCCTTTAAAAAACACTCATTTTAGACTTACGCTCAGACGAATTTCCCAACGCATCTCTTGTCATATTTGTCGCTTGCGTCAATCAGATTGATTCATGCCTACCCACCCAGACGAGCCCTGTTTTCGCTGATTATTACAACGATAAGAGAGGTGTTTCCAAACTTGAGAACTCCCGATTCATCAATTTGAGCGGGCTGAGAAACCGTAATAGTTGCTCACTGTTGTTGAATCTCAACGTGTTGAGAGTTTGCAGCGCGTTGAGAGTTCGCAACGTGTTGAGAGTTCGCAACGTCGTGATCAAAGTTCCAGAAGCCTGCCTCGACAGCGTTTTGCGAATAGTTGTTTGAAGCTTGCCGCTTAGCGAACTGTCTCTCAAGTCCTGAGGATGACATTGAAGGACATGACAAGCATTGAAGCTGTTCATGCCAACCGTCAGATAGAGCACCTTCACCCTCTTATCACGATTTATAAAGCGATGAACTGCACGACGCTGATCGTGATAAAGGAGTTCGAAAACTCTCATGGAAAAAATTTGGAATCGCGAGAATTTCAAAATTCAAACCTTATGCGTTTATTCTCGATGATCACTTCAAAATCCGGTGAGTTCAGCACCCTTGAGGTGCGTCAATTCAGCGTCTCAGAGCAATGTGAAGTGTGAGCTGAAATGAAAAACTTCCCAGCCGGTTTTCTCTCCATTGGTGACTTACTCAGTGTTTTTACTGGTTTTGCGAGTCAGAACCAGAGAGTTGAGCACTTGTAGGACTTACCCGAAGGGACGTAGGGATCACCCTGCAATTGAGCCAAAACTGAAAGCATGTTTGACAAATCCAAGACATAGTTTTTGTGTCCCGGAGAGGGAATGACACAACCCAACACGAACAGTTCCCTCTTCTTTCATCGTTAGTTTTTGTGGCAAACCTGGAGTTAGAATTATGAGCATGATCTTCAATCAACTGTTGTCGGACGAAGCTGGATTCATTGTTTCTGCTGAGCTGGTCCTCGTAGCGACTGTTCTGATTCTCGGACTTCTTGTAGGTCTGAGTGAATTGGCGCTCAACATTACGAGTGAACTCGAATCCGTCGGCTCTGCATTTGGGCACATCAATCAGGGTTATGTCATCCAAGGCCTTACCGGGCATGTCGGAGAAAAAGTTGGTCACGTCTTTGAAGACATTCCCAGCTTTTGTAGTGACCAAGGTGACATTGTCTGCGACCTCCTGCACCCGTAAGCAAGCTTGAAAGATGACGGTCGCTGCGAGCCATCACCTGAGAATTCGTCTATGGATCTCTGCAATGAGTAATCTCTTCAGAGTTCGAGAAAGCAATTCAGGTAATCGGATCAGTTCTTCTCATCTTTCGTGAAGTCCACTCTCTTAGCTGCTCTCACAAGCCGGCTGAATGGCAATCGCCTCTCAGTCGGCTTTTTCGCTTGGTTCAAGTAATTTCGTCAGCGAGTGAATCGAGAGTGAGGTAATGTTTCCTTTCTCAGGGCAACACCGTTAGTTGAAAGCATTTTGAATGCCTGACGTGCCCACGGAAATCAGATTTGCGATTTCGGAGACTGCTTCCTGTATGAAGCAGAAGGTGAGGGCCGATGCAGGCCAATGTTGGATTTGCTTTAGAAGAGTAGCTACTGATGTCTGAATTGAATCCCGTTGTATATGTCGTCGATGACGATCTTCAGATGAGGACCTTGGTCCGGAATATCGTTCAGTGTCTGGATCTTGAATGTCAGACATTCGCTTCTGCGGAAGACTTTCTTGGCAACTACCAGTCAGGATCTGGCTGCATCATTACAGACGTGCGGATGCCAGGTATGGATGGTGTCGAATTATTGGAAGCGTTTGGTCAATTAGGAATTGTGTTGCCCTGCATTCTAATCACCGGGCATGGAGATATCCCGCTGGCAGTGAGAGCAATGCAGTCCAACGCTGTCGATGTGATCGAAAAACCTTTTCAAAATATTGTCCTTCTGAATGCAATCCAACGCGCTATTGAGCTTGATCAGAATAACAGGCAGCAGAAGGAAAATGCTTTGGCCGTCTCCCGTCGACTCGAGCAATTGACGGAACGTGAATCTGAAGTTTTAGAAGGAGTTCTTCAGGGGCAGTCAAATAAGCAAATGGCATTCAACTCGAATGTCAGTGTGAAAACAATCGAGGCACATCGCAGTCGAATGATGAAGAAAATGAAAACTTACTCAGTTGCTGAGTTGGTCAAACAAGTCACTGAGGCCAGATTAGAACTGAAAAAATAACACCAGCAGGTCACTCCACTTCAAATGCATGATGCATCACTTGAAGGGAAGATCTATGAGACAATTTTAAGAATTTCCTTCGGAACCCATCTCCGCATTGGTTTGGATTGGTGTCGATCACGACGTCGAGATTCGATTGAAATTACCTGAAATCTCTCTCGTCCGACCAAAGTGAGGAATCGACCATGGCCATTCCGGAATCAACTCAAGATGCTGACCTCTTCCAAAATCGAGGTCTCGATTTCCTGAACGAAATCTGCGATTTAATTTTGGATGGCGCTATTAATGGTCAATGTCCAATTTCGCTTTTTGGAGAAGCTCTTTCAAAACTGCAGATCCTGCATTCTCATTTGCAGTCCGGAATCTGGATGTGGAACCCATCGAGGAAAGTCTGGGAGATGCAAGTCTCCGGGGGCAAGAAAGTTTCCGCCAGTCTTCCTGAATTTAATATCGAGGACGACAATCAAAATTTGACAGAATCTTCGGACTCCCACTTCTTGCCGAAGGTCAAGCAATTATTAGCTGAGCGATTTCTCCCTTTTGTGGCTGAGACAGAACAGATCGTTCTTGAGGCAGCTCCAATCTCCAAACGGTCAGGAAACAATGATTTCCTGGTTCTTTGGGGAAGGTCTGAAAAATTGAATCAAGGGGAACTTTCTAATTGGGCAAAGCAACTGGGGAAAACATTGTTTCGGGCGATGAAAACAATTGAGGAAATCGGAACGGCTCAACAATCTGAAGCGATTTGCTCCGCTCTCTTCCACACGTCCCCCATGGCAATGATTTCAATCTCGACTCAATATGAGTGCCTCAAATGGAATCCCGGTGCGGAACGAATGTTTACACAGCCGAATAGCAAAGTGCTTGGAACAAAAATCAGTTTGGCAACGAGCGACCATCAAGAAGTATTAGACACGTCGATCCATCGCAGCGTCACAAACAAGTTGCCGAGTCAGTGCGAAATCATCTGCTCGACAGCTGAAGGGAATGAGTTTCCGGCCAAAGTCTCCATTGTTCCGATTCTCTCATCCGCTCAGGCTGTCTCTGAAATCATCTTAATGATTCGCGATGAAAGTGAGATTTCGGCAGTTAAGCAAGGGCTTCGTGCCCCAGCGGCTGTTTGTTCAATTCTTTCAAAAACACAGAACTTGCAAGACGTCTGGTTAAGTCTCTTGTCAACGATTGGGAGAGCACTGAATTTCCATTCAGGTTCGAGATGGATACGGACTGACGCAGACTGCCTTTTTGAAGCGACTGATGAGTGGGCCTCGGACAATAAACAATCAGATTCAGGGGCTCGCAAAGTCGAATTCCCAAGGTCCGAGCTCAAAAAACTCCTGGCAGGAGAAATCTACTGGCATCATGATTCTGGAGGATTTCGATTTGAGAATCTGAGTCTTTCTGAAAGCATGGGGCGATTGCAAACAGCCGAAGTGGTGATTCCGTTACTGCATCAAAATGAAGTCCATTCCATCCTCACTTTTGAAACACCATTCGAACCTGCGTTAAGGTACGGTCAGACTGAGGCACTTCGAACAATCCAAGAAATTCTGAAAGCTTCAATCGCCAGTGAACAGATGCTGCTGACCATTGAAGAACAGAGAGAGAACCTTCGTCAAACGAAGAAAATGGAAGCTTTAGGAGTCATGGCTGGTGGGATCACTCACGATTTCAATAATTTATTGACTGTGATTCTTGGGAACACCGAACTCGCGATGTACGGTTTAAACCCCGGTCAAGGAAAATGGGATCTGCTCAACGAGATCCAACTGGCAGGTCAGCGTGCTTCCTCGTTGACGAAACGGTTTCTGGCTTTTAGTCGCAAACGAGAGAGCGAGCCTGCCTGTTTGCACTTAAGCAAAGTCATCTCAGGCATGTCTCCAATGTTGCGGACAATTCTGGGGGACAATATCGCCCTCGAAACAAATTTTGAGCCGGGGTGCTATCCCGTGCTATTAGATCCCGTTGAGCTTGAACAAGTCGTGATGAATTTGACAGCCAATTCTCGTGACGCAATGCCCGATGGAGGACGTTTCACAATTGGCCTCTCCAACGAGGAGTTGAGGTTAGGCGATCTCGACTTACATCTCGGAGTGCAGCCAGGAGACTTCCTCAAGATGAGTGTGACCGACACAGGAACCGGGATGTCCGAACAAACGAGATCTCGAATATTCGAACCCTTCTATACCACGAAAAACGTGGAGCAAGGTACCGGGCTAGGGCTGGCAACCGTTTACGGAATTGTCAACGGAGGTGGCGGATTCATGAACGTGACCAGCGAACTCGGCTGCGGGACAACCTTCGACATCTACCTTCCAAGAACATCGGTCGGCATCGCTCCAAGCTATGTTCAAGAAAATGTCTCTCC
Source organism: Thalassoglobus sp. (assembly GCF_048270125.1). NCBI lineage: Bacteria > Pseudomonadati > Planctomycetota > Planctomycetia > Planctomycetales > Planctomycetaceae > Thalassoglobus > Thalassoglobus sp. The sequence continues at coordinate 60,127 of NZ_JBLWTN010000019.1, forward strand.
ATTGTCTGAAGGGTCAGGAACAATTCTTGTTGTCGAGGACGAAGAAGTCCTCGGCAGACTGGTTTCGCGGATCCTTGAAGTAAAAGGGTATCAAGTTCGACTCTTCCGTCATGGGAAAAACGCGATTGAGCATTTGAAAAATCACCACAAGGAGATCGACCTCATACTCACTGACGTCATGATGCCAGGGATGTCTGGTTCAGAAGTGATTCAAGAAGCAAAGCGAATCAATTCCAGAATTCCAATCCTCGTGATGTCGGGATACAACGATTCTGAAACACTTACGGAGCAACTCCTCAGCTTGCCTCCAATCCTCGAGAAGCCGTTCACCGGAGCCTCGTTAGTCCAGGCAATTCAGAGGGTGCTTCAAAATGAATCCACGGATTCTACAAAGTCTTAATCTGAATCTTGGAGACTCTTTGCGATGCCCGGGCGATTTCGCAGTGCAAAGGACGTCAAGTTTGATCCAGAAGGTACTCAAGGCGGACAATAAAGATTCGCACGGACTCCAACGAGACGCAGCTCTTTCCGAACGAGCCGTTGATGCGGAATGTTCAGCATGCCAATTGGATTCACCCGCGTCGGCACGGGTGTCTTAACAGTTTCTTCTACTGATCCATGCTGTTTTTCTACGTTACTTATCTACTTGATCAGTTTTTGCAGCAACTGTTGAGTCGGCGTACGGAGATTCATCGATGACCGTACCGCTCCATTTGGGAACCTGTTTTCGGTGGGCGGCTCGACCAATCATGTGGGCTGCTACCGGAGCCGTCAGGAATAGAAATCCGATGATCAGAATTGTCACGGTGGTCGTTTCCATGTCGGCGAAGCGCATGGCGACCGCGAGCAGTGTACAGCCAACGCCCAGAGTCGCACTCTTCGTCGCACCGTGCATGCGTGTGTAAATGTCCGGCATGCGAACCACGGCAATCGACGCCAGCAAAGCGAAGGAGGTTCCAGTGATCAGCAGGAAGATCGTTACGATATCGCTCATTGGTCGGTCTCTCGTTGCAGGTACCAACAGAAGCCGATGGTTCCGATAAAACTGAATAATGCCGCGACCATTGCGACTCGCAGGAAAATCACGTCTCCAGTTTCGATGGCACTGACTGCAATCAATCCCACAAGTAATGTAGAGGCAAGGTCAAGTGCGACGACACGGTCTGGCAGCGAGGGGCCAAGTATCAAACGTATGAACGTAAACCCGAGTGAGACCACGAACAGCACGAGTGAAACCTGAACTGTGAGGCTCAACCAGCTGGTCGTGGCGAGCGTCGGCAGGAGTGAAGTGGCACCAGGTGTGAAGATGTTCTGCATCATCGAATCAACTCCAGTAATCGCCGTTCAAAGCCGTTCTTGATGCTGTCACGAACGCTCTCGGGGCTGTCGACAAACATGGCATGCACATACAGCGTACGTTTGTCGTCAGACACATCAAGGCTCAAGGTTCCCGGTGTCAGCGTGATCAAGTTTGCCAGCAAGGTAATTTCCCTGTCGGTTTTTGCGTCCAGCGGCACCGCGATAATTCCCGGTCGCATATACAGGTGTGGTGTGATGACGTCATAGGCGACTCTGAGATTAGAGAGAATCAATTGCCAGAGAAAGAAACCAGCAAATCGAATCGCGATTGGTAATCGTTGAAAGTATCGAGACCGCCCCATCAACGGTTGTGAGAACCACAGGACACAGTAGCCAAGAGCGAAACCGATTGAGAGGCTTGGCAAGGAAATCTGTCCGTTTGCCAATGCCCAGACCAGTGCCAGAAAGATGTTGAAAAAGAAGTTGAGCATTAGTGTGTCTCTCCGCGTGGTGATGGTAAAAGTCCATGCGGCTCGGAGGTCGAGTCGTCGATGAGAAGATCGCCTTCTTTTTCTATCAAATATTGGTCTGGCAGTACGGCCTGTATATAAATATCGGGATCGAGAAGCTGCTCGGCAGTTGCCATCGAAGCGTTCATCACCGGACCTGCCATCACGCCAATCCCCACTGTGATTGTGACCAGAAGGAGAGTCGGACCGAATAAGCTGAATCGCTCAAACATAGTGTAGGGATTCTGAGAAGTCTCCGTCGCGGCATCTTCAGGGGCCGGTTTCCAAAATGCTTCAGCCCAAATTTTCGTCATCGAGAACAGAGTCAGGAGGCTCACGGCTAAGGCCACAACCACGATGGCATAGCCTTCCGCTTCCAGACCACCTCGGATCAGTGTCAGTTTGGCGAAGAACCCCGAGAGCGGTGGGACACCAGCCAGCGACATCGCTGAGAGGAAGAACAGCGTGGCCAACACGGGTGCGGATCGATACAGACCGCCGATTTCTGCCAGACGACCTGTTCCGAAACGTCGTTCGATAATCCCGGCCATCAGGAACAAGTTCGTTTTCACAACGATATGGTGAATGATGTAAAAGATGGACCCCGCCAAAGCGAGGGGAGTGTACAGTGCCAGTCCCATCAACATGTAGCCAATTTGGCTGACAATATGAAACGACAGAATACGGCGAATTTCACTTTGCGCCATCGCTCCGAGAACGCCAGTCACCATTGTCAGACCAGCGATGAGCAACAGCAGGTTGTGTGTAAATTCCAGATCGGTCACGAACAACAGAGTGAATGCTCGAATGAGCGAATACACTCCAACTTTCGTGAGTAGCCCGGCGAAGATCGCTGAGACGGCTACAGGTGGCGTGTGATACGAAGCGGGTAGCCAGAAGAACAGTGGGAACACGGCCGCTTTCGTTCCAAATGCGATCAGAAACAGCATCGCCAGAACGGAGACTGTCCCGTCATCTGTAAAGCTCCGCAGTTTCACAGCGAGGTCCGCCATGTTCAGCGTTCCGGTGGCGGCGTAGATCACCCCGATGGCTGCAAGAAACACTGCGGAGGAAATGAGATTCAACGTGACGTATTTAATGGCACCTTCCAGTTGCCCCCGTTCACCTCCGAGCGTCAAAAGCACGAACGACGCAATCAGCATGACCTCAAACCAGACATACAGATTGAACAGGTCGCCTGTCAGAAACGCTCCACACACGCCCATCAGCAACAACTGAACGAGTGGATGAAAACCAAAATCGACACGACGGTCATCAATCATAACGAGAGAATAAATCGACACCGCGAAGACCATTAATCCTGCGAGCATCACCATGATCGAACTCAATCGATCAGCCACAAGCGTGATTCCAAACGGAGCAGGCCAAGCTCCCACCTGTAACACGATCATTCCATCTCGGTCGACGAGACAGATCAGCGCAGCTGCAGATAACATCAGCAGCGTCGAACCAATCACGCCGATCACTTGTTGAGCGGCAATGGACTTCCAGACTAGCAGCAGCACTGCCATCGTGGCCAGGGGCAACACGATTGGTAGAATAATGGCAACCTGTTCAATCATGTGTCGGTCGCTCTCAGTTGGTCTAAGTCATCGGTTCCAAGAGTTTGGTACGTCCGATAAACCAGGACGAGGGCAAACGCCAGGACTGCAAAGCTGATTACGATGGCGGTCAGGATCAGAGCTTGGGGCAAAGGGTCAGCGACGTTTGTGAGAGGCTGCGTTTCACCAGCTGGAATCACCGGCACATGACCACGAACGATTCCACCTGCGGTAAAGATCAACAGGTTGGCAGCGTGGCTAAGCAGTCCGAGTCCAATCAACAATTTCACGACGCTACGACGCAGCATCATATAGATGCCTGCCGCATACAATCCGCCGACTGTGATGGCTAAAACAATTTCCATGTGTCCTATTCTTCTAGAAGCGAAAAAATAAAGACGACAGTGACTCCCGTCACAACGAGATAAACTCCGAGATCGAACAACAACGGCGTACCGATGTGCAGTTCTCCCAGACCGACCGTTGTTGCTGTCGTCCACAAACCGGTGAGGAATGGGCGACCTGTCAGTAATGGTGCTAGTCCGCTACTTAGTGAAATCAATAGCCCTGAACCGATCAGGATACGAGGTGACACACGAAGCATTTGTCGCGCGGCTGATGCACTGTCGATGATCGCGTACAGAGCAATTGCTCCGCTGACCACGAGACCGCCGACGAATCCACCTCCCGGATCGTTGTGTCCACGCAGGAATAGGAACACCGACGCAAGTAGAAGTAACGGCAACAGGAACCGAATGGCAGTTTTCAGGATCACTGAGTCCATTGTCACACTCCCTCCTGATCGGGATCGGGACTGAAACCGGTCGCGAGTTGAGCCGTGTGGGTATCAGTCATCGTTGAATCATCCGAACTTTCATCCAGTGCAGCCTCGATCTCTGTTCGTTTGGGCGGTCGGAGCATCAACAGCGAATAAACACCAATTGCTGCAATCGCCAATACGGTGATCTCACCCAGGGTATCTAACGCACGGAAGTCCACGAGAATCACGTTGACCACGTTTCGGCCATGCCCCTCCGTAACACTATTCGCGACGTAGTACTCAGAGACCGGACGATCCGCACGAACAGTCATTGCAAACATCAGTAACGCTGAGATTGTCGCGCCGGTCACAATGGCAATCAGGGCATCGCGCCCCCGTGTTCGGTTAGAAGAGAGACGACGAAATTCCGGGAGTCGCGAGAATGCCATGACAAACAGCAGGACGGTCAGCGTTTCGATTACGAATTGCGTCATCGCCAAATCTGGAGCCCCAAACAAGACAAAGATGCCCGCGACGCCAAAGCCAACAATCCCGAGTGACCCGACCGCCAGCAACCATGTTTTCGCTCGAACTGCTGCGAACGCCGCAGCTAGAATCAAACCGACCAGCAGGACTTCATGGACACGATAATCGAGAGGCGTTGACTCCAGATTTGAGAAGATTTTGTCTCCCAGTGCTGTCCATACACTGAAAACAGTGATCCCGATCATCGTGTACAGATAAAATCGCAGGTAACCGTTTTGCAGGATCGCAGTTTGCCCACGTGCGAGTTGGTTGACGCTTTTTAAAAGCCAGGCATATATCCACGAGGGCCCATACTGAATGACAGGATTAAGCTTCGCATAAATTCCTTCCAGCCGATGTCGTTGCCAGTACAACGCGATTCCGCCAGCCAGCGTCAACAACGACAGCAGCAGAGTTACGTTCACTCCATGCCATAATGCGAGATGTACTGGGACTTCATGTCCCGTGACAGCATGGCTTCCAGCGGCCAACAACTCGCTGATACGTGCTGGCATGAGCCCCAAAAGTAAACCTCCGATACCGAGACCGAGTGGCGGTCCCCACATCGCTGGACCACCTTCATGAGCCTTCTGAGTGGCATCGGTTCGTTGAGCGAAAAATGGTTTGATGCAGACAAGTCCCACAGCGGCGACTAAACCAATGTTGGAGAGTATCGACGCGGTGAGGAACGGAATTTCGGCCAGATGACCGATCGCTTCGTACCAGGTTTCCTTTGCGACAAAGCCGAACGTAGGCAAGACTCCCGACATTGAAAACCCAGCCAGGCAAGCCGCCACAAACGTCACTGGCATCGCCGACCGCAGACCTCCGAGCTTATGAATATCGCGTTCATGCACGGCGTGATCGACCGCTCCGGCGACCATGAACAATCCACCTTTGTAGAAAGCATGAGCGACCAGCACTGCCAAAGCGGCGGTCAAGGTTGCTTCAGTTCCAATACCCAGAAGCATCGTGAGAGTTCCCAGCACGCTGATGGTGGCATACGCCAGAATTTGCTTCAGGTCTGTTGCTCGCAACGCCAGGACTGCACCAAGAACCATGGTGATTGTGCCAACTGGAACAATCATCCAGAACCATTCTGTCGTTCCCCCCAAAACCGGATGGAGCCGTGCGATCAGGTAGACCCCTGCTTTGACCATCGTTGCCGAATGAAGGTAGGCGCTAATCGGTGTGGGAGCTGCCATCGCATTAGGCAGCCAGAAATGAAACGGAAACTGAGCCGACTTCGTAAATGCTCCGATCAGGATCATTAACAGAATTGGAGCATATAATGAGTGTTGACGAATCGCTTCAGCGTTGCCTGCTAGAGTCGAAATCTCGAAAGAGTTCCCGACCACTCCGAGCAGAAGCAGCCCTGGCAGAAGTATCAAACCGCCACCTCCCGTAACTAGCAATGCCTGCAAGGCAGAGGCTCGGGATTCAGGACGATCACTGTTGAAGCCGATCAGCAGGTAAGAAGTGATGCTGGTCAATTCCCAGAAGATGAACAGCGTCAGCAGGTTGTCAGCAAGGACGAGTCCCAGCATCGCCGTCATAAAGAAGAGCAACAGCATCCACAGCCGCCCGAGACGGTCATCACCTTTCAGGTAACCTCCTGCATACACCAGAATCAGCGCACCAATTCCGGTAACCATCAGGCCGAATAGCAAGCTCAGGCCATCCAATCGCAGCGACACCGCAAGGTTCAGTGTCGGGACCCAGTCAATGTAGGCTGAGACCTCCTGTTGATCCATGACTGATGGCCACAGTTTCAGCAGGTAGGTAAACACCCCTGCCGGAACCAGTGCGAGACACCACCCTCCACGTGAACCGATAAGTCGGTTCACGGCTGGGGCTAAAATGCCAGCGGTCAAGATGACCAGTAACCATAAAAACATCAGCAATCCTGAAAAGACTTCTGCAACAGTTTGCACAGTGTTCGCAAGCGAGCCGTTAAATGCAAGTCTGATTCGTTGACAGTTGCAAACATTCTTCGCTGATCGATCGAGTTAGAACGTCATGTCGTAGCGGGATTGTAGGTTTCAGTACATTTTTGTGTTTTCTCACGTCCGCAAATTACGCGTTTTCAAGAAAAAACACCTCACTTCCACCAGTTCGTCGGAAGCTCTGACAGTATTACCTAGAACCAGTCCGGAAGCTTGTGGAATCGTCATTTTTCAGTGCCTGAAAGTGCGAATTCAGGCATTTCGCTCACCAGTTCAGAGTTTATCAGAGCAAATGAGTTAATCTGTGAGAGTGAATTCCAGCGAATCGGTCCCGTCACTGGAAATATTCGCCTGAAGGTCCGTCGAAGCTACGCTGCCGTACTTTTTCGGAAGGAAGGATTCTTCCTTTGACCCCACTGGAGGGCCATTGGGATCTTTAGGGTTGAGGATTGTTTCCACGCTCCGTTTGACCACGGTGACTTGATAGTTTCCCGGAACGGCTCCGTCTCCGTCGTCAAAAGTTGTGAGTGTAAACGTCCCATCCGCTTCAGTGAGAGCGAAGGCAGCCGGATCGGTGTTCGAAGCTGGAATCAGGTTGACCTGTGCCCCTTCGACAGGAGTTCCATTGTAAGTCACTTTTCCTGAGGCGGGGACAGTTTTGGGGCGAGCCGCTTTAAGCGGGTCTGTCTTTCCTCCACATGCGGATAAAGTCACTAACATCGCAAGTGAAATGAGAGCTGAGTATTTCATGGTCTTTGAATCTTCCAGTTGGGTGACAGGTCGCAGTTGTCTGGTCGCAGTTGTCTGGTCGCAATTGACTGGTCACTGTTAAGGCGACTGGTCACTGTTAAGAAAGTTTTTGTGAGCCAACTGTTGACTGCGTCGTATGGAACGCACCTCAACCGCACATGGCTTGCACATGAGTCAGGATGGCGAGCAACTTGAACAGGACCGCAGGGGCAACCCCCAACGGTCCTGTTTTCTGAGTACGATGCAGGGAGGGGAACTCAAACTAGAATTCGCCTACGACCTCGCCACCGGATCGAGAACCTAATGCTCCCCAGACGCCGTAAGGGCTTGGTCCGCTGATGTTCCGAGCATTCACTCCCAGGTTTCCTGAGTCGATATTTTCGCTAATGAAGCGAACACTTCCGTCACCGAGCAACACCTGAGCACCACCAACGTGGCGACTGCCAGATGAGTAGATTCCCGGTTGGTTCTCATGATTGTTTTGTGTACAGGAAGGTGAATTGATCGGAAGGATTGTCGTGACACCCGAGACACCTGCACCACCGTCAGCCCAGCGATCCCCTCCAAAGTCTCGGAGAGTCGAACCGGTGATATAAGCACGATTAGAAGTGCTGTACATCGCTCGGCAGTCGTTCGGAATAATGGTTGTGTCTGAGAACGAAGTTGCAACTGCGACCATTCCGATGTCGTTCGATCTTTGCGGGAAAATTCGCTCTGCCATCAGAATCGTATTGCTCGACCCGTCGGTAAGGCCTCGCAGACGTATGCTGCTGTTCACACCGAAGACGCCACGTGGATTTGTCGAGAGGACATCAGCACTGTCTCCAGCACTGAAAGCGTAACTGTTGTTTCCAAGACTATTGGTTGAAATGTGTAGTCCATCAGATGGGCAAAGCAATCCAGGGATCTTAGCTTGCCACGGAGTGTAATCTGAAATCCACGGACCGGGACCGAACGGGTTATATGTCACTCCGTTAATGGTCAGACTGCCTGAGATCTGGTTATAGAGTGGAGCCTGATCAATATAAGGGAGTAGACTAATCATTCCACTGCCGCGACCCCAGTTCGAGGTGCTTGAACCCGTATTTGTACCACCAGTTCTGTAAGGAAATGTATTGTGCACGTCATGGTAGTTGTGCAACGCCAATCCCAGTTGTTTCAAGTTGTTCTTGCACTGCGTTCGACGAGCTGCTTCGCGAGCCTGCTGGACCGCTGGTAAGAGTAATGCCACCAAAATTGCGATGATCGCAATCACAACCAAGAGTTCGATCAAGGTAAAGCCACGATGCTGGCGACGATTTTTTTTCATGATTTCCTCTAATTTTTAAGTTCAGTCACATCAACGAACACTCATGTCGTTGTCTGTTTATTTGTGTTTCATGCAATATTTAGCTCACGCGAATTGTTCGCATGCGAACTAATCAATGTTAAGGAAGCGTGAAATTACGTCAACTGGGGAATCGCTGATATTACAGCCGGTTCTCACATCAGACATTTTTTATTGATAAAAATCATGTGATATGAGAAGCAGCTATAAGCTATTGATATTTCAAAATCACGAAATATCCAGTCCCTCAGCGGGATCTAGATCGGATTATCCATGCGTAATATTCGATTCGTGTTCCGAGTAGGGCGATACTAAGGCGATATCAGTTACGTTCCTTTCTTCGGGAACTGCAAAACCAAATCGTAGGAAGCATCACGGAACGCTGCTGCGAGAGACTTCTTCAGCCCAATTGCTTTATCAAATTCTCGCCTCGCAATTGCTGCTCAAACGCGCCGCGTGAAAATTAATTTCCAAGGGCTGGTGAGGATGAAGTTCCGAGAAAAATCGCTTTTCCTCTGGAAGTTCATGTCGGTCTTCGTGCTCGCGAGAAGTTTGATTGATTCAAACAATTCAGCGCATCACGAATCCGTCTGGAGAGACATATGGTGATTAGAGCATTTTTCGAATTGGTTTGCAGGATCTGCCTCGTGGCGAACAGCATTTTACTAGAACTGGTCCTGAAACCTGATATTGCTCACTCAAACGTTGAGACAAGCGGCTATTCCAGAGGTTTTCGGACTGGTTCTAGAGAAATGCGTTCTTCACGGGCACACGGTAGAGCAAACTGCTCTAGTTCGGACCGAGACTGCTAAGCGGATGCAGAACAACAGTTCCTGGCACGCATCGAACAGTCTGGGAAACCGAAATGATGCTTCCGGTCGTCAGTGTCGATCGCGAGAAGCATTGAACGAACTTCAGTAACTGATCGAAGATTCCCTTGAATCTGCTGATCAGCTCAGCGTTTGTGTCATCGTTCCAATTATACGGCAAGTCGTGATCGACAATCAACAGGTGCGGTAGTTTTGTAACAACGTCCAGCCAAGCGTTGCCCGCAGTTTTGTTGATTACGGAAACTGTCGCAGATTGACTTCCGTAGCGTCCAATAATTCTTTTAGCGAGGCCTCTATTTTATCAGTGGAAGTTTCAGGACCGAACCACCAGTCTCTCGAACAGACTAGCAAGATGTTCCAACCTGAATTTTACAAATCCAGTTGCCAATTTTTTTCTTGGTCCCTTGCTACAGAGGATTCGGCAAGACGTTCTCCGTTGCATGCGGTAAGAGCCATACTCCCGGCTTATTTTGAGTCTGTTCGTTCAGCAGTCCAATCAGGGAGATTCTGTCTCAAGGACGAAAAACAGCTGACCGGAAAGTTTCCGATCAGCTGTTTCACTTCTTAGCTATTGTCGATTGATCTGCTTTGCCAGACCACCTCAGTGCGATAGGGCGATTGTCTAGTTGCGGGGCGTTGCAGCTGGTTCGGCGGCTCGATTTGGACTCTGACCACCAGCGGGAACGACAACTCGTCCTTGTCCCTGCGCTTCTGCGTTCGTTCGAATGATCGCACCCGGAGGAGTTTGGGGACGCGCTGAATTCTGAACAGCAGTGTTCGCCTGAGCTTGAGCGCGTGCTTCGGCTGTCGAAAACGCTTCCAACATCCGCTCATTTTGATCAGCCTGAGCCAACAGGGCAGCGTTGCCTTCGACTAAAGCACGGTCACGAACTGATGCAATTTCCGCACGTCGCTGACGAACAGCGGTATTAATTGAAGCATCCAGATCAGCCTGGCTGCGGAAGATGAGTCCGACACCATTTTGACGGCGAGCTTCGACGTCATTTCCTTGTTCTGCGGCGGAAGCTTCAGTTGAATTTCGTGTCGACTGCGCAGCAGAGGCGGCAGCCGATGTTGCTGCGCTCAATCCTCCTGACAAGTTACTTTCTGCTGCGACTTGCTGTTTAAATGGGTTGTACTTCCCAAAGACCACGTCTAGGTGTGTCATTTCCTGGGCGTTGACAATTACTGGAATCCCGGGTCGGTTGAGAGAGAGTACGGCAGCACCATCCGCTCTCATGTTTTGACGGGCTAAGAGACCTCCTGCAACACCCTTCCCAGCACCAGTCTCTGTGCGCATTTGGGTGTTTGTTTGAGCTCCGACTCCCAGACCGAGCCCCAAATTGGAGTCCAACCGTAATTGAGTTCCGGTTTGCACCCGTTGTTGATTTTGAGCCTGAACTCGTTCTTGCGTTGCTGCCTGAACTTGTTGTTGCAATTGAGTTTGCAATTGCTGCTGGACTTGAGCTTGAACCTGTTGCTGAACTTGTCCTTGAATCTGAGCATGAACCTGCTGCTGCACTTGTGATTGGACTTGTGCCTGAACTTGCTGTTGAACTTGCTGTTGAACTTGAGTACGTACTCGCTCAGTCACATTTGCAGCGACGCGAGCACTTTGATTTGTCTGTAACCCCAACTGAGCTTCAGCCTGCGATCCAAGTGTCGCTGCCAGACCGAAGACTAAAATGAGTCCTGTTGTATGAGACATCTTCTTCATCAATTGAATTCCTTTTCTGATGATTTGAAAATTTCCGAAATTCAGACTTTCAGCCATTCTTGTCGCTTTTGGCGTATCTGGATGTCGCAGAAAGCTCGTATTGCCCAAACGATTCGCTCTATTTATCTTGATCGAAGACAGTATCAGAAGCGAGAAAACAGGAACAGATGAATTTAAACTGGGCTGAAACAAACGTTCTCTACCAATATTTCAGAACACTATGGAGCCAAGGTGGACCAGAGTCCCAACATCTGTTTGCCGCTCGCGTTACTGCTAATTGCAGGAACCTTGTGGTTGCCAACTCTGAATGCCAGTGAAAGTGGAGATCCGATTGAGGCATATCTCCTCAAACGTCTCGATGAAAATCCGTCTCATGCAGACAGTTGGAGGTTACTGGGGCGGGTCTACCAAAAACGCGGCGACATCGCCGGTGCCAAGCAGGCTTTTCAAAAGTCACTGGACAATGACCCGTATTCTGCAGCTGCTTTGTTCGACTATGGGCAGGTTATTGCCGATGAAGAAGGTCAACAGGCAGCATTTTCATATTTTCAGAAAGTTTACGAGATTGCCCCGGAAAGTGACTACGCAAAGCAATTACGCGAACTCGGTATCCCTGAACCACAACAATCCAGCGAAGCCATCAACGCGGTTTATGAAGTGCTTACCCCGGAAGAAATCCTGCAAACCGACTATCAAATACAGCGATTCGATGAATCAGAAAATCTAGAGCGTCGAAATCGCGAGCTGAATCCAGTTGTTCAAACCGATGACGATCGATTCCGATTCTTCCTTGAAACGGGCGTGCTTTACAACACGAATGTAACATTAGCCCCAATTAGCCGCCAACTTAGCAGCATTGATGCTAAAAGTTTCCAGGGCTTTCTAGCACCTGAAGCAGAGTGGATCGCCTATCAGGGAGAAAAGTGGCGAACGGGGCCTTTGTTTCGGGGGTACTTTACACTCAATGAGGAAAACTTTAAGGCGTTCAATCTTTCGAGCTTTCAGCCAGGAGCATTCTTAGAAAGAGATCTGGAGTGGTGGGGCGCGACTCATATTCAACGATTTGAATATACACAGTCTCATGATTTTTTTGACGGTGAGAAGATTGGGCTAAGGCACTCTGCGACTGCGTCCATCACAACGATACTTCCAAGTCTCGATGCGTTGTACTGGTATGTCACACCGAGCTATTCGACTTTTGATGCACCAGTGGCAAATCCTTCACAAGACTCTCTGGATGGATTCGGCCTAACTTTCGGGATGAGCCGTTTCTTTCGCACGAGCCTGACATGGCTGCCAACCTGGAGCCTTGGACCTGACTTGGAATGGATCAATACCGAAGGAGATAACTACCGATACTTTGGCGCCAAAGTTCACGCTGATGCCACGATCCGCCTGCGGGAGAATCTCGACTTTATTCCTTCAGGAAATATCGGATTCCGAGCGTACCCGGATTACGCTAGTGGAGGCGACCGAGACGAATTGGCGTATCGACTCAGCTCACGTTTGCGGTATCGATGGTCCGACCACATTTCGACTTCGCTAGTCCTCAACTACGACCGCTTCGCCTCAGGCAATCCGAACTTCGATGCCGAACGATTTGAGACTGGCTTTGTCACGACGTTGTTATATTGATAGCTGCAGGCCAAGCGACGAATCGAGTCCTGTCGTGTATATGAAACTAATCGGCAGGCACAACGAGTCCATCATGCGTTTGGATATCTCTGACTTCAAGCACGTCAAGTAGACAACGCCTGTATGCCTCTGTCGTTTCAATACACTTCGAATCATCTGCAGTTTGACCACTCGAAGAGGCGACGCTGGGTGGCCAACTCGCTTCGGTTTTGATGGTCGATGTGGCAAACTTCTGATTAGAAGTTTCATCCGGTGAGCCGATCAGATCTCCGTCTCAGGGCGAGCGTGGTTGCAACATTGCCGACGCAAACTGTTACAATCGCGGCCCGCCTCCCATACCTGAGTCCGATGCTGGTGCCTCACATGATTCCCGGAAGATCCTTCTGGCTGATTGTCGCTTCGATCGTCGTCTTCTCCCGTTTCAGTCTCGGTGCAGAATACATTGGTGGGGCAAAGCAGCTCTTTATCGATGATCGCATTATTGATTCGCTCGGTGGTGCACAGCGTGTCTTCAAACAGGCGGTTAAAACGCAGCCGCTAGTTTCAGCGAGCACCGGCTGGGAGACGAAACGATCTCTCGCTTACCCGACTGTGCGGCGGGAGGCAATGAACTCCTGGAAAATGTGGTACCGTGCAGCAAGTCCGATGGGCGAACGGATCATCTGTTATGCGACTTCCACTGACGGCATCACTTGGACGAAACCAAATCTCGGGATTTACCCGCATCACGGCGGCAACAATAACATTGTTCTGATTGGTAAAGAAACGTTTTTAGATACGCCCAGTATCTTTCGTGAAGACGACGGATACTACCTATATTGCATTGAGGGTGATGTTCGCTATGTCGTGTATCATTCTTCAGATGGAATTCACGATTGGAAGCGGGCTCCTCGTGGACTGCACGCTGACCACGCCCGCATCATTCAGTCAGGCACGAACGCTCCAGCGCCGCACAATTTTGATATTTGTCTCGCAGTGTTTGATCCATACCGCGATGACTACATCTTCCATTTCAAGGTCGCCCACCGGGAACAGTTATTCGGTCCGAACGACTGGCAGCGGAAGTTCTGTCAGCATCGGTACTCCGGCAGCCTCGCCACCATCCAGGACATGCCTTTTCCACGAGTGACTCCCCGTCATGAACTTGCAGATAGAGAGGATGAATTTGTCGAACCGGGAACACTGCGGGCGGAGAACTATGGTCTGGGAATGTATCCGCAGGAAGACGGCAGTGTGATTGGCTTCAGTTGGCTGTTCAGCATTGACGGCCATAACGGTCCTGTCAGCAAGGGCGGAGACGGGACAAGTGACGGCTTCTGGCACTACGGCCCCGTCAACGTCATGCTCGTTTACACACGAGATATCAACGGGCCATGGCAAAGGCCGACCAGAACACCCATCTTGCCCCGTGGCCCGGCGGGTTCATGGGATTCAGGGATGGTCCATACAGCAAACGCTCCGACAGAAGTGCCCAAAGCTGAAACCGCCGGCGCCGCTACAGACGAAATCTGGTTGCACTATGTAGGCGCCAATCATGTTCACAATCGTAATCCTTCCGAAGGAGAGCGGGATCACCAAATCGGGATCGCAAAATGGCGGATCGATGGATTTGCCGCACTGGAAGACACGGACGGAACGGAAGACACCATCATTACCAAAGCAGTCGTCTACCGTGGCAACCAGCTCACGCTGAATGCCGATGTCAAAGCGAATGGCCACATCCGTGTGAAGCTTATACGAGTGGGTGATGGCACCGATCTTAAAGGCTGGTCGGATCCCGTGAGCGGCAACCGACAGAATCATGTAGTTCGGTGGAATGGCGAAGATCACATTGGAAACAGCGAGGGCGAAGAAGTGGCCCTTAAAATCAGAATCAATAATGCATCGCTGTATTCACTCAAGGTCACCACCGACGCAGTACCGCCAGATCGCGACGAGAGCAAACGCTGAAGCGAATCTGGTACAGAGAGATTAAAATACCGCTGAAAATGATGCCGGTCGACGATAGCCCAAGCCGATGGTTTTGCTCGGACCTCCCTCACTTCAATACAACAGTGTCACGATACCTGAAACTCTTGACAGTTCGGAACACGATGGAGAAACTCCGGGTTTCAGTCGCGGCTGCCAGCAATACGATCGCGCAATGCAACAACTTCACTTCACTCGATCAGAATATCGCTCTCCTGGCAAAGCAGCAGAGCTGAAGAAAGTACTCAAGGCGATTCAGACAGCCTATTCACAACAGGTTGATCCAGTCGAGTTTCTCGCTTCCATCGGTAAATCCAAACGGGCGAGCCACGAAGACCCCGATTTCCGAACGGTCCATACGCAAGCCCCGGACCTGTCGCCTTACCTGTTGCATTCACCGGTGGACTTACGGACAAATGTGAGAGCCTCGGCTTATGTGCCGATAGAGATCGCTCAACAGTTTTCAGAGACGTCCCGAATTGGCTTTTCGAGAAGACTGCGAGTGAGTCCGTCGGATAAGAAATCTGAGTTCGTTGTGGGGCTTCGATACGCGGGCTCTGACATCCATTTTCATTTCGGAGTCTCCCTGAGTTTTTTTCAGGAGGACATCCCCAATTACTGGCCGGTGAAGGATCACCCAAACTTCTGGTTCGTCGTGGCAGATTGGTACAACCAGGAGCTATGGCCAGCACTTGGATATGGCGGGGAGATCACAACGTCGGTTGTCGAGAATCCATTCTTTCAACTGAAGCATACATCGAGTCATCGGTTTCGAGATGATCCCTCGGTGAAACTGCAAGGTAAAGGGGACCCGTATCATGAGTTCGCTTTGCTCGTAGACAGCCTGGAGAGAGCAAAGGACCTGTTTGACGCAGCTTCCTCGATCGGCAAGCAGAACGAGAACTTAACTCTGGCGGTACGTTTTCCGGATAAGAAGATCTATGCAGGTCAGCGGAAATTGTTGAAAGAGTTCTCCTCGGGCTGGTCTTGCCGAGTTCGAGCCACGTTTGAGAAAACCAAAGACCCGTTTGATCGCCCCAGTCGCATCGTAGCAGGCGATCCTCCCCAGTGGACGTTGGCATCGTCGCTGTACGGTGGTGAGTCGTTCGTAAACATTGTCCACCAAAAAGAAGGGAGCTTTCTCGAATTCTGTTCCAATCAACCCCGAGAAACCGTTGAAGCGTTGTGGGCAGACACTGGAGAAACAGTTGAATGGTGGACGGCGGAACCAGCCGCCCGCTGGAGATGATTCCTTGTGACACAGTCAACGAGAAAGTCTCATTCCAGACCTCCAAGCGACTTGGCGACGGCGGCGAGCGTTCATCCGCTATGAATGAATTCTTCCCTCCCCGAGGCGGTCTCAATCCGAACCGCGGCTTCATCGAACTAAGTGCCTTTCGTGCCAAGAGGTTACGGCGATTGCCGCATGTCGAAATATTCAAGTGGAACTCCATTGCGGACCAAATTCGGGTCGAGTCGACCGCCAAGAAGCCGAAACGCGACCGCATACGATTGGCGTTGAAATACAAGGCATTATTGGACAGCGGCAGGTTTGCATCACGGGCAGTATTGGCTCGGCATCTGGGAGTAAGCCGAGTCCAAGTGACTACATCGTCGACCAGCAAGTTGTTGCAGGAAAAAGAAACCACCTGATAGCGCCCGGAGTCAATCTCGCACGATAGGGATTAGGTGGAGTGTCAAGCGGTCACCAGATGTAAGGCTTCTGGAGAATCTCGGTGTCGCGAGCCTTATTGCAGTCGTTTTTGGGGCATCCTGAGCAACTGAACGCAACCATCAATGGATGCAAAACCATAAACATCAATCGTTTGCGGGACTCGAAGACAGCTCCAAACGCTGTGAGAGCTCTCACAGCGTTCGGAAATGCCTGACCAAGGATTCTAATTTATTATTTTGGTAGTATGAGTTAAGCGAGCAAGCCAGTTTTCCGCGTTGGTACGCCGGTAAAAGTTCATTTGGACCAGGTATTTCAATCGGCAAACGGGAGCATGCCCGGAAAACAGTTAGCCCCCTGTGACGCGAAGACAAGATTGTCTTTCACTTCTTGACCCTGCTCGCCCGCGTGCCGTTCTGCCCTGGACTTCTGTGTGAATTATCAACGCCACTCCCCTCGGTGGCTGACAGGCCAGTAGCGGCGCGTCAGCCAACCCCCGTTTGGTTAACGCCACTATCTCAAACGGCGTCCCTTACCCAACATTCTGTCGAGCCATCGCCCGGAACAGGCGCGCTGGAATAGCGTGCAGAAGTCGCCAGACGATACTGATGGGGCGGCTCCCTTCGTGAGAGACGTATTCGCAAGGACCGAGAAAATAATAAGGAGCCGACAGTCCTGATGGCAGAGACTTGGACTCACGAACGAACAGCAGCGGTGTGTAACCCATATTTCGGTGATTGATATACCGCTGCCCCGTCGGGGATTCAACAGACGTGTTGCTCTGAGATTGCCAGTGGAATTGATCGTGGGAGATCAAATAGTCCTCGTACATGGTTGTCGGCGAGTAGTCCTCTTCGGTCTTCTGCAACGTAACGAAGAACGCATCAACTTTCGTTCCGGGAATGTGCAGCACGCCTTCACGCTGGTCGGGGCGGCGATCCAGTGACCAGTGCCCAAGTCCCACCAAAACTTCATCCCGTGTGTAGGCAGCGTGGATTGTCAGAGGACCAGCCACATTGGGAACACGGCCAGCATGATGGGTGGGAGCAATGCGCAGACGATATCGGAGGACCGCTCGTAGGTCTTCGATCGAAGCCTGGTTTGACTTCAACTGTTCCACGGCGTTCTCCAGCGTCCATCCTTTACCATCATTGCCCCATAGACCGACTTGAAGCATCTCTCCAAGAGTTTCGTCTTCCGAGTTGTCATCAAGCATTTCCAGCCACTGACGAATTTGGTCGGCACACTCGACGTGTGCAATTCGACGAATTCCCTTCGCGAGGCGTTTCTCGTCAGGATCACTCGGAGGTTCCGTCAGTCCAGCGTCAGCCAGAAGCCGGGACCACAGACCGCGCTTCAGCAACTCATCGAGGGTCGTGTCAAAATAATCCAGTGTTTCTTCGATTGTTGGAACTCGATCGAGATATCTTCCCAGATCGCGGAGGCTTCTAACCATTCGAGGCCGCAGGAGCCGAACAGATTCTCGAACATTGTCCAGCACACGCTGTTGTGCGACTCTCTCCAACTGAATCACACAGCCACTCGGCAGATGGGGAAATCCATGCTCGATCTCGCGATCGAGTCGGCCCTCCGGTTTAGTGCTCAGGGCCCTAAATCGTGAGGCGAAGCGGAACTCACGGCGCTGAGCACCAATGAAATCGAGGACAGTCAGGCATTCCTTTTCTTCGTGTTGTCGCAGACCACGTCCTAGTTGCTGAAGGTAGACTGTCAGGCTCTCGGTTGGTCGCAGGAAGAGCACCGTGTCGACTTCAGGTATGTCGACACCTTCGTTGTACAGGTCGACTACGAAGATGAAATTGATTTCGCGGTTGCGGAGTTGGTCCTGGACTGTGCGACGCAGGTCCTCAGGTGAGTCGGACGTCAGCGCAGCCGACGGCACTCTATGGTGGTCAAAGAATCGAGCCATAAATTCAGCATGGGCTTTGCTGACGCAAAAACCCAGTCCCCGCGTTTGCTTGGGATTGAGCAGTATCTGGTGGACCTTATCCAAGACAAGTTGTGCGCGGACATCGTTTCCCGTGTAAAGGTTATCGAGCTCCTCAACTCGATAACCGCCACGCTGCCAGGTGAGTCCATCCAAGTCGACTGCATCGGAGACACCGAAATATTGGAACGGACAAAGGAGTCGGCGATTGATCGCATCAGGTAATCGGATCTCTGCGCTTGTTCGACCGCCGAACCATTGTAGTACGTCCAATTGGTCGGACCGCTCGGGAGTGGCGGTTAGTCCTAACAGAATTTGAGGCTGAACATGGTCTAACAGCTGTCGGTAGCTCGGCGCGGCCGCGTGGTGGAATTCGTCAACGACGATGTACTCGAACGCCTCGGGATTACGCTGTGCCAGATCACGGGAGTTGTAACTCTGGATCGAGCAGAATAAGTGATTCTGCTGTTCTGGTACGCTCCCGCCGACTAGCAGGTCGCCAAAATTTTGATCTCGCAAAACTCCACGGAATGTTCCGAGAGCTTGTCTGAGGATTTCTTCCCGATGGGCGATAAACAGCAACGATGGTTTGCGACCGAGTTCTCGGCAAATGCGAGCGTAGTCGAAGGCTGCGATCATCGTTTTGCCGGTTCCCGTCGCGGCGACGACCAGGTGTCGTTGCTTCTGCTGAATTTCTCGCTCAGCCGCCAGGACATCAAGAATCTCCTCCTGGAACGGATAGGGTTTCAGATCGAACGTAACCGCAATGTCAGATTCGGTTGCAATTGCTCGTTCACGACTGATCGCCTTACGTAGTCGCTCCGGTGCGTCACCTTGGTATGGTTGAAACTCGTCATCCTGCCAATACGTTTCGAATGTCCCAGTAATCTTGCTCCAGAGGTAGGGCAGTTCGTAGTGGCTGATCTTGGTTGTCCATTCCAGCCCCTCTGACAAGGCGGCGTTTGAAAGGTTGGCCGATCCAACGTAGGCACTTCCGAAACCAGTCTCCCGGTGAAACAGATAGGCCTTGGCGTGCAGCCGGGTCCGTTTCGTGTCGTAGCTGACGCGGATTTCTGTGTTCGGGAGTTCACTCAGTGCATCGATCGCCTTAGGATCGGTCGCTCCCATGTAACTCGTGGTGATGACCCTGAGCCGAGGGCCATCCTGCGCCACTTCTTCGGTGAGTTGACGGAGATCGTCCAGCAGAACTCGGAGCCCGCTCCAGCGAATGAATGAGCAGAGGATGTCGACACGATCAGCTGACGCGATCTCTTTGCGAAGCTGACTCCCGAGGCTGGGGTCGAGACGCGTTCCCGTAAGTAAGGCAGACCGAGCGAGCGGAGTGTCTGGACGGTCCAGTTCGGAATCATGCGGCTGAGTATGGACCGCCAGCAGCCTTCGCAATGGCGTGGCAATGTTGAGGTTGTGTGTCCAATTTTGACCGAGTTCCTCAGTCAATGTGGTGACGATTCTCTCAACCAGTCTCTGTTGCCGTTCCGCCGCTTCCCCACCCCGAAAAGTTGCGAGACCGGCGGCAAGGATATGCTCCAGAAACTGAGCAATGGCTGTGTGAGCATCTTCCGCATCCACCGGCGCGACAGTGTACAACCGCGGATCGGTCATTCCCTCCAGGTCCTCCTGAAGGGCCAATGTTAACAGTTTCTCATACAGGCCCGGCTTCATCGTCTTTTAACACTCGATTACCGCACAGTGAAACACATGGCAAATGAACCAAATCCACTCACCGTTAAATGCTATGAAGTGTACCTACAACAGTTGTCGTAAACGACCTCGTAGCTCTTCCGTAACACAAACTGCAGCTAAGCATCAAAACACCCCTGGTCCGATTTCTCGAACCAGGGGTGTCGAAAGGCGCCGTCTACGACGGCTAAAGCAGGTTGACCACCTTATCGGCCAGGCCCTTCTCGCCCGCGTTCTTTTCCCCCAGCACGATGTTGAGCTTGCCGTTTGCGGCGATCTTTTCAAGGACTTCCAGTTCTCGCAGTCGCATCAGGACCGGGTTGTCCGCCAGCAGCTTGGCCGTGTTGGCCTGCGACCGCATGGCAGCCGTTTCCTCGCGACGTGAGATCAGGTTGGCCTCGGCAGCCTTGCGGGCTTCCGTGACCTTGTTCATCAGGTCCTTCATGTCGCCCGGAAGGATCACATCCCGGATACCGACCGAAGCAATCTCCAGACCCAGCTCACCAGCTCGACGACGAACGTTCTCCTCGATCTCCGTCGCGACGGCATCCTTCTCCGTCAGGAAGGCATCGAGTTCACGGGCACCGATCACGCTTCGCAGCACAAGCTGCGTTTCGCGGTACAGCGCCTGCCGGACGTCGTCCGTCTGGCTGACGGCCTTACGGGCATCGACGATTTTGTAGGTCACCACGGCGTTGAGCCGCAGCGTGACCTTGTCAGCGGTCATAATGTCCTGACCACCGACGTCAACCATCGTCTCCCGCAAGTCGATCTCCACGACCTTGGCATCGGACTGTCCCTTCCAGAAGGCGTACAGACCGGGAGCCAGCGTGTCGATGTACCGGCCATCAATGAACAGAACGCCGACCCGGTCACGGTTGACCGTGCAGACATCCAGCACGCGCTGCGCCATCGGCGACTTCGCGATCACCTTCAGTTCCTCGTGCTCGAACTGCACATTGCGGGCATCGACCACTTCGACACGGACGTTCTTCTGTCCCGTCCAGTAGGCATATAGTCCCGCTGGCAGAACATGGCTGAATCGGTTTTCGATCCAGACCAGTGACCGCTCATGGTCCTTCAGGTCCAGCACGACAGCGCGGTCCTTCAGCGCATCCGACTTGACGATCAGGTCGAGCTTCTCGTGGACCAGCCACGGATCACGCTGGGAGACAACATCCACACGGACCTTACCGAGTGGATCGAAGAACGAGCGCGTTCCTTCGTTGACCAGTCCACGGAACTCATCATCGCGGAATAGTAGTCCCATTTCGTAGCTGCGAATCTTGTAACGCTTGAAAATAAACATCCTTCACCTCCCCGGAGAAAAACTCCGGACTAACAAACCTCCGCACCATGCAAAGGCAAAAAACACGGCTTCGTTGCCGTCATGAATTCAATAAAAGGCCGTCCGAAGACAGAGCGTTCGCCGATCACACGGACGAATCGCGGAGTGCGTTTGAGCGCTCGTTGGCAATAGCGTCCGAGTCCTTCCGCTTCGATGTTCCCTTACCAATCTCCCGAAGAAGATTGAGTTGGTGAACCTCATCGCTTCCGTTCCCTTCAATCACTGCCGACCGAACGCGGTATCCGCGCACTACAAGGCGTTGTCGCATGCTGCCAGGGCACGGCCCTGGACCGGGTGCCTTCGCACCGCTTACGCGGAGCTCCGGCGAGTGGTCCATAACACATGTTCCGGCTGATCAAATCGTACGTCTGCCTCCTTCAGGCATTGTGAGACGCTTACAGCGTCGTCCGACGTGAATGTCGGTGTCGGTTACCAGCCGACGGTTGGTGTTGGTACAGGATTCGAACCTGTCACATGCAAATTACGAGTTTGCTGCTCTACCCACTGAGCTAACCAACGTTGATATCATCCGATCAGATCCCATTCACGGAACAGGCAATGCCAAACCCTGCCGGGTGGCTTGCATGCCGCTGGACAGACAACATCAACGACCTTTCATTCAAAGAGACGCTGGTGGGAGTCGAACCCAACTGTGAAACTGTTTTGCAGGCAGTTCCCCGACCATCGGGATCAGCGTCTGAAGTTAAAAAGTGTCCTCGCCAGGAGTCGAACCTGATCTACGACCTTCGCAAAGTCGCGTGCTCTCCCTCACACTCCGAAGACATTTGGAGTAGTACCCCGTCGAGGAGTCGAACCTCGTCCGACAGTTTCGAAGACTGTCATGCATCCATCACAACCACAGGGCATTAAGCACGAGCGTAAGGATTCGAACCCTATGCATCAGTTTTGGAGGCTGATTGCTCTCCCAGGAGCACACTCGTGTAACAGGGTGGCCGAGGGGAATTGAACCCCTGTCGGGCAGATTCACAATCTGCTTCCGGTAACCAACACCGAATCCGGCCACAGCGGAAGGAATGGGAGTTGAACCCATAAGGCACTCTCGTACTCGACCGGCTTCCAACCGATTCCCGTCGCCAATCGGGTTGTCCTTCCGTATTAAATTGTTTCAATTGAATAGCCTGACCAGGATTCGAACCTGGAATGTCCGGTTAGAAGCCGGGTGTGATGATCCGTTTCACCATCAGGCCGTATGAGTCGTTAAAGCGGAAGGCAAGGGATTCGAACCCTCATCTCCAGTGGAGAGCCGCGTTAGCAGTGCGGTCCGGCCAACCGTATCCGGCTACCTTCCAAGTTAATTAAGTGGACCGGCCGGGGAATCGAACCCCGATCTCCTGGTTGCAAGCCAAGTGTCTTCCCGTTAGACGAGCCGCCCGTGTCTTTCAATTGATTGCAATGGACCATTGGAGTTAGTCCCCATTGAGTGATCCCGGATGGAGTTGAACCATCGTTTCCTGCATGTCACGCAGGTGTCGTCGCCGTTGGACCACGGGATCGTTTACTCCCAATGTTGCTCCCAGTTGTCACCGAAAGTAATCTTCAGTTTCCGGAGATAAGAATGAGTTTTAATCTTTGCCATCTGGACAGCACCTCACTGTCCAGTCTTGCAAATGACGCCTTCGTCGACGCCATACTTCCCATTCCGAACATCTTCCGTAAATGCACCGTGGAACTTTCCTCGGTAGACAACTCTGGCAACTGGCAGTTCGCCAAAGATCTCAACAAATTCGAACGGGCTTAAAAGCTCACCATCTGCTTGGACATCGAACAACACCAAACGTTTTGCATCCTGATCCTTGTGAAGACCAGCGAATGAGTTTGGTCCGAGGAATTCTGCAAAGACCGTAAAGTCTGTTGTCGTCAAGCATCGGTCGTCACACTTGAAAATGTCATTGATCTGTGACATGTGATCGTTCCGGAAGACGAAGGGGGCGTCTGCAATGTGACGATGCCTTTGCTGGAAAAGTTTTATTCCCCGATCATCGAGGTTGAATTCGTCGCGTCGAGTCCCGAATGCATGCCAGCCGAAATCACGTTGCCAGGAGAAATGCATGTTTGTGCCATCGTACTTTTCAAATGCAATGCATTCGCCCAGCGGGAAATCACGAGAATTCGGTATCTTCGGATAGTGCAATTTTCGAGGCATAGTTTCACCTTTGTTTGGTGACCAGAGCGGGAGTCGAACCCGCAGAATCGCCACGTCCTCAACGTGACCGCTTTTCCTATTTGCGTACCTGGTCGAATGGCGGGTCCGGGAGTTGCCCCCGACAGTCAAGGCTTATGAGACCTCGATGGGCTCTGGCCCACCCGCGTCAAGTTGCAGGTCTCGGTATCGATCCGAGCAAACCGACCATATGAAAGCCAGTTGAGCACCTACTCACCTGCAGCAGTGACCAAGGGGAGATTTGAACTCCCACGCCTGATGGCACGACATTCTGAGTGTCGCGTGTCTGCCAATTCCACCACTTGGCCGTGTTGTTGAATAACCCGTATCGGATTCGAACCGATGTCACCGGCTTGAGGGGCCAGTATCCTGAGCCTCTAGAAGAACGGGTCGTAAAATGGGTCGGGACGGATTCGAACCGCCAAGGTCTCTAAGGACCACTGGGTTACAGCCAGCGTAGCTCGCCGATGCAAGCCGACCCATATTGAGTAGCACGAGTGGGAGTCGAACCCACAGACAATCACGAAGGTTTGAGCTTCGTCGCTTTTCCGTTTGCGTACCGTGCCAGGTTGCAAGCGTCCTTGATGGGACTTGAACCCACGATCTCCACCGTGACAGGGTGGCGAGCACTCCGGGCTGCTCTGCAAGGACGTGTCTATCAGTGGCTCAGGTGGGATTCGAACCCACAGCATCTCTGGTTCTAAGCCAACGTGGTCTGCCGATTGCCTACCGAGCCGTGCTTTTTCCAAGTGCCCAAGGAGGGAGTCGAACCCATAATCACTCGATCTTAAGTCGAGTCGCTCTTCCTGATTGGCGTACCTGGGCGTTTGAATGAGTGATCCCGGATGGACTCGAACCATCGTTGTCTGGGTGTAGGCCAGAAGTCGTAGCCGCTGGACCACGGGATCAGGTAAAAGTTGCGGGAGCTGGAATCGAACCAACATCTCAACGTTCAGAGCGTCGTATCTTGCCGTTAGACGATCCCGCATTGGTAAACTGATCTAAGTTGCGGAGGCAGGAATCGAACCTGCGAACCTGTCGTTCAAAGCGCCAGATTTCTACCAGCAGAAACTACCCCGCAAGGAGAGAGTGCCCTGCGGGAGTCGAACCCGCCTGTCCAGGTTGGAGGCCTGGCACCTTTGCCGCTCGGCCAAGGACACAGTATTTGATTGTCCGTCACTTGCACCCAAAGGTTCGTGACAAACTGGATTCTTTTAAGGCGGAAGCCGTGGGACTCGAACCCACAACGGTGATTAGCCGCACCTGTTTTCAAGCAGTTTTCAACTACCGCGGCCATCACCTTGCTTCCGGCCGGATGACTTCCGATCAAGCTGCGGTGGCAGGATTCGAACCTGCATGCGTCTCCTTAACAGGGAGCTGCCTTACCATTGGGCCACACCGCAAGAGTGTTTCGCTTTGCAACGAAGTCAGCGCGGTCGGATTCGAACCGACGATCTCGTGGTCCCAAACCACGCGGATTCCCAAACTTTCCCACACGCTGAGAGTAAAGCGTCCAGCGGGAATTGAACCCGCACTTCCACCATGGCAAGGTGGCAGGCTACCGCTACATCATGGACGCATGATCTGATCAGTTAATTGTCAAAGAGCAAAATGGCGTACGCCATCAAGAGCACCGGGTGAGACTCGAACTCACGTATCTGCATTACGGGTGCAGTGTCCTTGCCGCTGGACGACCAGTGTTTTTAGATTTTTGTGGGATCGGACGGACTTGAACCGTCACCAATCTGGTTAAGAGCCAGGTATGCTGCCGCTAACACCTCGATCCCATGTTGTTTTCAGTAGGCCTGGACGGAGTCGAACCATCGTCTGACCCTTATAAGGAGCCTGCTCTGACCATTGAGCTACAAGCCTGTAGTCTTGATCAATGAGGCCGGAGGGATTTGCCCCCCCACCGTGCAGAGTAAAAATCTGCTGTGCTGCCGTTACACCACGACCCCGGATGGGCGTGGTATCTGTTTGTATCGATGTGGCTGATACATGTTTTTCTCGGTTTGGAATTTTCGCTAAATAGCCCGAGAAGGAGTCGAACCTTCGTCTCCGCCTTATCAGAGCGACGTCCTCAACCGTTGAACGACCGGGCTATGTGAGTGACTCGTATGGGAATCGAACCCATCCCTCCGCCGTGAAAAGGCGGTATCCTTTGCCGATAGACGAACGAGCCGTTTTTTATGCGCAACGGGTGCGCAGAGTGGGTCAGGAGGCGATCGAATCCCCATGGCCTGGTCTTCAGCCAGGTGCTTTGCCGTTTAAGCTACCGACCCAGTTACTTCTGCCGAAGAACACGATGTTCAAGCCGGCAGACAACGAACATGTCGCTTTTGCAAAAGAAAAGCCCGGTGCTGGTGACACCGGGCTTGGAGTTGAATCCAGATGTTGCCAAGCGTCACATACGTTGTTTGGGCGCAAAACTTCCCTCATTCAGTAAGCCCAAATAGGCCGACTGACTGCCGGGACGTTGCGAATCCAAACATTCGCTTCTGTGATTTGACCGTATGAGAGACATCGAACTTGAAACTCCAGTGTTTTTGTTTGTGATTGGCGGCGGGTCTTCCCCAGCCTCAAACCAAAGACGCAGCTAACCCTCAATTGGTTCATCGATTTTCGGACTTTTTTGCAATGAACTCGAATTCAGTTTTTCCATGGAAGCCACATCCAAATGTTCACACTCAGCGTCCCAGTTCATCTTTGCCTGACATCTTGTCTGTTTCAGGCGCTCATAGAACGCGGGATCAAAGTCATACGGTGGTTGTTTGCAGGTGAAGAGCGACTCTTTGAGGACATTACCGCGTAGCATCACACAACCGAACCCATTGCCTTCCACAACCTGAATGCCGTCGCCAGCTTCTTTGATAATGTTGTGTCCCTTCGTCCAAGCAACATAACCATCGTGATACCGAGATCGATATGGACCAGCGACGGACGCAGTATCCTGATCGAACCCTTGCAGTAGCATCTCTGCGGCATTTTCGGGAGGGATGACATCATCTTCCACGATCCAGACGAACGATGTTTGCACATGACGAGCCAGATGATTGTAAATCGTAGCCGCCGCTAATCGAACCGCATTCTGCACATCAACCTGTCCGCGACGTTCTTCATCTGCCAACCCCGGATCACCGACCGAGAGTTGTTCGTAGCAGACATGCGGATAATCGCTTGTGGCCAACCAGGCTCTCACCATGCTGGAAAACTCTGGATCCTGGCTCGTATCCAGCAAGTGCAGTTTCGTCTGTTCTCTTGGCCAACTCTGTGATTCGAGGAACTGTGAGAACCGAGGCCAGATGGATGATCTGCCCGAGAGCGGGACGAAAAGTGTGACCGTTTCCAGATTCAAACAGCGAAGTCGGTAGTATCGATCACTCTCCCAGTTCTTCTTAAGGGATGCTCCAAGAGCATGACGTCGATAGGCATACAATGCCGTTTGCTTCTTTGCTTTCCAACCTTGTTCGAGGACTTTGCGCCACACAAGCCAGTCTTCATGGCCAACTTTCGGATCGACCGGCACGTCGAACGCTCTTGTCATCTCCAACGCTTCACGTCTGACCAGTGATGCACAATGAGCATAATTCTTCCAGCACATTTCCTCGCTTGTCAGCGTCTCCGGAAATGCACTCACAACATTTTCGGATCCAAACCGGACCATGTCCGAATAAATGATTCCGAAATCATGCCTGTTAAACTGCTGCATTCCCGAGCGGAGATAGTCGGGAGTCAGCAGATCATCGGCATCTACAAAGCAGAGCACATCCGAGTTCGTGGCCTCCAGACCCGCTTTGCGCGCCAGGCGAACATTCTGGTTTTCCACGCGCAGGTACTGAACATTCCAGTCGGACCAGCGTTTCGCAATCTCCGGAGTCTCATCAGTCGACGCATCGTCCACAATCACGATCTCGTCGGGACGTCGACTTTGATGGACGACACTTTTCAGGCATTCATCCAAGTAATTACCATAGTTGTGGCAGGTCACGACAACGGCCACAGTCAACGCTTTAGATGGAATTCGCTTCGCGTTCCCGTCTGCTTTTCCACGACACCAGAGCGAGACCGCCGTTCCCGCTTCTTCAATCAACTCAACATCTCGCCAGCCACAATCGCTGAGCATCCGCATCAGTTCAGAACGCGTTGGTCGAAACGATTTCGACCGAACACCTCCGATTCGGTCAGCTGGATTCTCATTCACGAACCGTCCTTGATAACCACCTTGCTCGGCATCTCCATCATCCACAACATAGGTCCAGAGCAACATCTCTGGAGCGATGGCAACGAGTTGTCTCAGCAACTTCGCCGGATCGGCCATGTGATACAACAGACCGACGTTGTGAACCGCATCGAATGTCCCGAGTGTTTCCAGGTCAGTCGCTTCGAGATCCATTTCCAGGAATGTGACATTCTGAACATTTCGCGTTCTTTGAATGAACCGAGCTCGCTGTAAATGTTCACGCCGAACATCCACACCGACGACATGACCGACACGACGAGCCAATGAAAACGTTCGTCCACCTTCCATGCAGCCCAGTTCCAGGACACGTTCCGCATAAGGCAACCGTTCCCGGAACTGGCGCAAGAGCAATTCTTCTTCGCTGACTTCGTAAGAACCGCCAATGGTTTTACCGTTGAGCTGAAACTTCGTCGTCCAGGGACCAAGACGATTGATTCCACTTTCTAAATCAGTTTTCAGCGTTGTCAGTGAACTCATGACTCAATCTTTCGCGTACTCATGAACGTAATCGGACCAGTTGGTGATGACCTCACTGAGGGGACGTGTTTCGTTCTTTTGCACGGCTTGGGGTAATGGTTGTTCTTTCACTCCCAGGAACTTCTGATTCTCAGCATTAAGTTATCCCAGTCGTCACATAGCGATTCGTAGGTGATGTGCAGCATGGAGTGACGCTCTAAATGACTCAACCGCCAGGCAAACACTGCTCGGTTCCATTCTCGAAACCACCGCAACTCTCCTCGTTCCACATGCACGGTCGGACGTCTTGCTAATGCTTTCTGTTCCCCCCAGAGTCCTGTGATTTGTGCAATCTTCCAAGAGACAAACTGCGAGAGCGTATCGAACCGTTCCAGATGAATGATCTTGATACTGCGATCTTCAGCGATCGCTTCCCAGGCAGGCTCCCAATCCTGCCAACCTGACCAGCGACGATCTGGCTGAAACGCGTGTACATTGAACCCGATCGCTTTGGCGGATGGATTGGCAAAGGCAGCCCGAATGCGTTCTTTTCCGTTCTGTGGCAACCTGTGTGGCTGCTGGTGATTCAGAATCTCGCGGTGCACTACAATCTCAGGATGTTTCCGCAGCGAAGCATTGAGCAAGCTCGATCCCGTTCGCGGTTGGCAGAGAATCAGGAACTTAATGCGATCGGTGTCTGCCTGTTTGCTCAAAGCATTCGATAGCTGAAATGCTGCTGGCATCATTGTTCCTCATGAACGAACTGAGCCGTGGCACGTTTTGCGTTCCTGTCTTTTACTTTCTTCCAAAAGAACACCGTCAATGTTTTCCGAGTCTCAGGACCAGTCACTTCCGACACTGCGTGGTACGAGACATCCGAAGGCTGAAACATCACCAGTCGATTGAACCGTGGTGCGATCTGTTTCTCACACTTCTGACCAGTCGAATCATACAGCTCAAACTGGCCACCCCAGTCCGATTCCCAATCACTATTCAGATAGAACACCGCATTACAGGCCCGTTGCCAACCTGCGATGGGGTGATGATCGCTATCGAGATGGACGCCGAGTGAGCTTCCTTGCGGCATGCCATGCAACCCGGAGGCGTGGCAGTTCCAATCCCCAAACGCATTGTCGATTCCCATCAGTTCCGAGATCGGCAGACAGAGCATGCGTCGCACTAGCTCGCTGCAGGCGGGAGGTATTCTCAGCGGGTCTTTGGTGGTCAGTTTTCCATTGTCATAGCGATGCCAGAACGGCCAGAGTTCATCTGGCCATTCTGCTTCGGCAGCACGGACCAGTTCCGGAGGAGCCCAGTTGTCGATAACTTCGTGACGGAAAGGTCGATCAAAATACCAGTCATCAAAATCAATTCGTTGTCGTGGTTCAATAATCGTGGACATATTTGTAACGCTCAGGATCGGGGATAGTGCCTCCTGCGACGGAGACGATTGAAGAAACGGTGGCCAGGGCATAGCCCGCAGCGAGCATGCGGCGGGAGAGATCAACATCGCAGAACTCAAACGGAAACCGATGACTGAACCCGATTTCCCGCAGAGTTTCGGTCCGGGAAGACCAGAGACCTCCCTGGACATGGATCTCAGGTTGGATGATGTCTTCAGGAACGGCAGCGACGCGGTTGAACTCACAAGGGTGAATATGACCCGCTAAACCGACTTGTGGATCCACCAACGGAGCGATCAAATCTTTGAGCCAGGTTGGATCGTTCTGGATTCCATGCGAGGCGCAGAGATAAACGAAGCTGTCACCGGTCGCCTGTTCGACGGCTTTTGTGAGTCCGCCACCGATATAGATGTTGTAACCATCGTTCCAGAGGTGATGAACTCGAGCATCGGTTGCTGCGAGTTGCTGCGATTCCACTGTGGGTGACGGCGAGTTGTCGATGATCAATAACTCCCCCGATAGGTTGCAGGTGTCTAGAGCATCTTTCGAAGTGGTTTGCAGGTTCTGCCTCGTGGCGAACAGCATTTTTGCTAGAGAAATGCGTTCTTCACGGGCAAACGGTAGAGCAAACTGCTCTAATGCACTCAAAGCTTGTGCAAGGATCCTTCCTGTAACTGACCAGTCTGGTTCATAAATCACGGTGACCAGCGAAACGATCATTCATCTTCAATTTGAGGGAAGTAAACAGCGGGGTTGTAAAGATCTTCGAGTCCGTCGTAGGCGACGCAGGCGGACTGCTCAAAATCAAACATGCGTCCCGGCCAGGCTTCGGCGCCCCAGCCAGTCGGTTGCCAGACTTCCCGCCATCTGTCAGTGCTGAACACATCGGCATTTCTGAACCAGAAAAACGTGCCCGCGAAATGCCAGGGGGATGTTGATTGGCCATCGGGGTAGATCTGGTGGTTTTCGTTGTGCTGCCGACGATGTGTTCCCACGATGGCTGAGTCGATCAGCAACTCATTGATCCGCGACCAGTCATCGAGTAATTCGTGATACATCGCGTTTCGCCGATATCGCGAGCCAAGAGGTGGTCCCAGGCAACAGACATCCTTCCCGACTCCTTTGGCGTGAGCATAGAATGTGGCGGTGTGAGGAGCAGGATCTGCGATCGATTCCAGTAAGGGTAGGAATGTGGCATTCTCTCGCAATTGTGTGGAGTTGGGTCTGGTGATGATCTCAACCTGGTGATTCCCAAACGCTGCTTGAACTTGATCGGGAGCGATGAGTCCATCACCTGTAGCAACCGCAATCACTCGTTTTCCGTTGAACAAATCGATCCGTTTCAACAACTGTCGGACATTTCGCAGCCAAATGTCATTCGTCACAAACGGCGTGATGTGATAAATCAGGTTCCGAGTTGTGATTTCGCTTTTCGGCTGCGGGAGGTTGTGCAGATGCTGGCATACAGTGGTCCAATCGACGAATCGCTTCCAGTGAGGTTCAAGTTCACGAAAGAACCAAACGTCATAACAGGTTTCTCCCTGTGGTAGGCAGAACGGGCGTTGTTCCAACACTTCTGATCTCAGAACAATGCATCCAAACCCACTTCCACGGATTTCTTCGACTTGTGGGCGATCTAGTAATGGTCGACAGAGTTGATGAACTCCAGCGTTCCCGGCTCGTTCGCGCGACCAGACCAAGTAACGTCCATCGAACCGAGATCGGTACGGTGCGGAGACGGACGCGACATGCTCCTCAAAGGAATTTAATAACCGCGAAAGAACATCGTCTGGTGGAACAATATCATCTTCCAGGATCCAGACATAATCGGTCGTCAGTTCTGTGCGGAGTAAGTTGTAGATTCGACACATCTGCTCATTGACGGCAATCAGTTGTTGGTCGCGTGGGAGGTCAGCCAATTCAGCCTTCACCGATTGAAGACAAATGTGTCTTACGTCTAGATAGTCGCACGCCGAAATCCACTTGCGAAGGCTGATTGAGAAGGATTCATCTCCACTGCTATCGCAAAGAATCAAACGCAGTCGCTGATGCGGCCAGGTCTGTTGTTCTAAGAATCGCTGGAGTTTCGGCCAGAGATGTTTTCGTCCGGAGAGCGGAATAAAAAGGGTGACCGTTTCCTGATTGAGATTCTGTCGCTGAAAATACGATTCCTTGCGGTCACTTTGAGCGTAAATGATTCCGGGATGTTTGCGGAGTTTCCAGCCTGATCGTGACAGTTGTCGTTACAGAACATTCAGTGGACCACCCGAGTAATTCGCTGCCACCAATAATTCGCTGCGCACGAGGAGGGTGGGTGCTTGAATTCCAGATCGAGCAAGATCGTTGGCGGTCACTTGTTCTGGATAGTCCGTCCGTTCTCCCGTTTGAATGAGTTCGTGATCAGAATAGACTGCTCCGACTTCAGGCTTATTAAGAGTTTGAAGCGCCTGCACCAGCCAGTCTGGTCCGAGTTGTGTGTTCGGAGCAATCAAACAGACGAAGTTGTGCTGGACGTCCAGCGGACTGTTGGCGAGGCGGACACCACGACGGATGAAGCGGTTGATGATTTTGCGAATGCGTTTATTCGTTCTACCTGTGATGAGGATTTCAGCGGGATCCGGGCGCTGCGACAAAACGTTAATCAATAAAGTTTCGAGGAATTTTATTTGCGGCTCACGGATGACAACCGAAATCGGTGAGTGCTCAACTTGAGGTGGTTCTGCGATAAGAGCAGTCGAGTTTGGAATCTCACGTTCTTCATGAACTCCACGAAGTCGATTCACAATCTCCGGTTTAAATTGAACAAGCTGCTGGCGAAGTTCTGCTGTCAGCTTACGGCGAGGAAAGTAGGCCAGTTGGTGACCACGGAGTTCGAGACGAACACCCCGTTCGGTGAGTTCATTCAGAAAATCGTCAACCGGACTCACAGTGTTCCCCATTGATCCCCATCACTCAGATTCCCAATCCGAACCAGTGCCCAACGCAGGCTGCCGTAATACCCGTAACCATAACCGTAACCGCCGTAGCCACTCGACCCTGTCGGTTCCTTCCAGAGAATGAAGGCACTCCCGGCTGTGTCGGTTTTGAGAGAATCGGTCTCGCCCTCTTCAACATCCGCCCAGTCATGTTCTTCATCTTGAACATTGAGTCGAACTGGCGTGATCCCGCTGATACAGGCCCGCCCAATCATTCCTGACCGCAACGGTTCCTGCAGAACCAGGAATCGACCGAGGTGGTTGTCTGCTGTTGGCGTTGCTCCCACGACAGCAACCTGGTTCAGG
Organism: Thalassoglobus sp.; assembly: GCF_048270125.1. Lineage (NCBI taxonomy): Bacteria > Pseudomonadati > Planctomycetota > Planctomycetia > Planctomycetales > Planctomycetaceae > Thalassoglobus > Thalassoglobus sp. The sequence goes on from NZ_JBLWTN010000019.1 coordinate 93,183, forward strand.
AAACTGTGCAGGTTGTCGCTGGGAGTGAAAATCGGTCGATCAATGCCTAGCACATGGAATCGGTCGAGATCATCGGGGGTGCCGTTCTTGACGAGAATGATCCCGGACTGCTGCAACTCATTCTGAGATTGCTGACCTCGATTCTGCGTCCGTGAGCGATAATCCTTCGCTGCATCAATGAACGTGTTGAACGTCTCAGCGGGGATCCGGAGTGCGTCGCCACGTTGAACTTTCTTGAAAGGGTCTCCCATGAATCAGACCCCGATTCCGAGTCCCGCGAAGTTCGTGTAGGGATAGACCTGTTCGACGTAGACCGACAGTGGACGTTTCACCAGCATCTTGGCGTCGGTGTCTTCAATGTCCGCATAACGAATCCAGAGATAGTCCCAGCCTCGTTTGGCGATGCCAGTGATGTCGCCGACTTGCAGTCCTTGGACATTCGGACTGGCTGCGAATCGGTAAGAAATCTCCCAGTCCTCCTGGCCACGCAACGAACCCGCCGCTCCCAGGAACAGAACTTCTCCGGACGCGAACCCGCGAAACGGGCCGTTGTTGACGGTTCCTGTCAGATAGAACAGGGTCGATTTGTAGGCGCCTGTCACCAACGCTGCATCGATGTAGTGTGTTTCGCTGAAGTTGTAGACGGGGACCGTGATGTCGACGCCTTCAACGCCATCCTTGGTAACTCCAATCCCACCGCGAAAATTCGGAGGAAACACACCCGGTGCCGCCCAGACTCCGGTGGTTGCCAGCGATTGTGTGACATGTTGTGTCCCACCACCGGTATCGAACGAGTATGTGGAGTCACCCGTTTGTGGGGGTTCGGTGCGACCGTAGCGGATGGAGCCTTCCCAGGCGTTCTCAGAAATCCGCTCCAGGTGCGTCGATTGCCGAACAAGTCCGGCGTAGACATTCGGCGTCTGAGCGATTAGTTCGCTGTGGGCTTCAATGTCATCCGAAGTGCCTAGGACGAGATATCGCAGATCAACCGATGGCTGTTCCCCAGCCGACTGTTCGCGCGATTCCCATTTCTCCGTCACCGTGACTGGCATGATGCTCCACTACACCAATGGTGTTTTGTTCTGATCGCTGTCTGACCGGAGTCGCTTAACCAGCTGATTCAACGCGACTTCTTCAGGTGGCCGTCTGCTCTCAAGTAAATTGCAATCCGCCGTGATGGGCTTCATCCAGGATTCGCTTGGTGTTGCGGGCGGTTTCCTCAGTCGCCTTGGCTGTCCGTTCCTGGTGAGTCCCTCCTCCCATGCCCCGCACACCAAACGCGTTGAATGTCCCGCTGACACTGACTTTGTCGGCCGCTGATTGAAGTCCTTCACCGGCCTGGCTGAGTTTGTCCTGCAGTTCGCTGAGGAGACCGGACGGAGAGGTCGCTTCCGTTCCAGACGATCCCTCAGCCTCGGATCGCTTCCGAGAGGCTTCTTCCAAGGCGGCTTGCCATTCGCGGCGGGCTTCTGCGAGAGCAGAATCCGAGTCTTTCAACTCCGCATCAAACTGTTGACCACGTCGTTGGTGCTCGGCATCGCGCATGCGGTCGAGTTCGGAGAGCGTTCCCGAGCGGTCACTGTCGATTTTTGATAGCCTTGCTCGACGCTGTTGCTCCCGCTGGAAGATCTCTTGATTCCGTTGTGAATCCGCACCTTCATTCTTGCCTGCGACCTCGTCATTGATTCGTGTAATCTCCGCTTCCGCGTTGATGTCGGAGTCGAACAGAGACTTCAGCCGAACCCACGCTTTGCGAATGAAACCGACCGCAGCGTTCCAGGTCTTCGTCAGTCCGGTTGTGAACAACGCCCAGGCGTCGGCCAGGAAATCGACGGTTTCTGTCCAGCCATTTTGCATACCGGCCCAGGCATTGGTCGAGACTTCGGCGGCTCCGTAAACTGCCTCAGTCCAGACGGCCACGAAGAACCGTTTCACTTCGACCCACTGCTGGTTGAGTGCATTGATTCCTTTCTGCCACTCCATTTTGAGCGTCAGCCAGAGTATCCGGGCAGCCAGGCCAAGGTCACCCGCTGCCAGGGCATCACCGATCCCACCGAAGGCCTGAATCGCGGTCGATTTTAGAACCTGAAACTGTTTTCTCAGCCAGTCGAGCGCCTGCCCACCGAGATCGGACGTATTGATCAAATAGACGCCCAGCGCTGCGATCCCGGCGAGGACCAGACCAATCGGCGAGAGCAGCGCTCCCAGCAAAGAAGCGACCGTCCCAATCACCGTCGCGAGTCCACCGACCCCGAATGCGACCAGTTGAATGGTCCCGCCGATTCCAATGAGAGCGACACCTGCTGCCAGAAGACTGGCGACAATGCCAACTGTGGTCAACAGGAGCTGCTTGTTTTCGCCGATCCAGATCCCGAGTGCGGAAAGGAACGATGTCACGCCTCGAACCGCTGCTCGCAGTTCCGTTCCAAATGCTTCACCGATCGCGATGGCAACACCTTCCAGTGCCGACATGAGAATCGTCGCGTCACCTTTCAGTGTGTCGAGTTGAGTTCCCGCGATCTGCGAGGCGGTCCCTGAAGCATCTCCCAACTCTGCCGTCGCCTGACGAAGTCGATCGGCTCCCTGGGCGACAAGTTCGGCAGCACCGGCAGCTTGTCGTGCCGGGAAGATTGTCCCAAGCACGCGTAGTTTTTCACCGGAACCGACATCGGACAGCGATCCTTCCAGATCGGCCAGGATGTCGGCCAATGTTCGCACGTTGCCAGCTTCATCGGTGATGCGTACTCCAAGTCGTTTCAATTCCGATTCGGCTGCAGCGGATGGAGATGTCAGTGAGAGCAGAATTCCCCGCAGCGTCGAGCCGGCCATCTCACCCTGGATGCCAGCATTCGAAAGCAATTGGATCGCGGCGGTGATTTCTTCTAGCGAGATGCCTGCGGACTTCGCCATTGGCCCGACGAACTTAAACGCGTCGCCCAGCATCGTCAGATCGGTGTTGGCAGTCGTCATCGCTTTCGCCATGACATCGACTGCGCTGCCCAGTTCCTCAGCGGTCATTCCCATCCCCGCCATAATCTTGGCGGCGATATCAGCGGCCTGACCAATCTCAATCTGACCAGCTGCCGCCAGATCGAGAGTGGGACCGATCGCTGAGAGAATCTGATCGACATCGAAACCAGCCAGTGCGAACGAACTCATCGCCTCGGCTGCCTGGCTGGCCGAGAAAACTGTTGTCGCTCCGAGTCGCTTGGCTTCCTTCTCCAGCCGTTTGAACTGGCTCTCCGTCGCTCCGGTCAACGCTTTGACGCGGGCCATCTGCGATTCAAAGTTCGCAAACGTCTTCGCGGAGAGCGCAAAAGGAACGGCCGCCAGACTTCCGATGGAAAGAAGCCTGCGACCGAACTGTTGAATCGATCTCCCGAACGCTTTTAGTTTCGCCTGAGCTCGGCGCAGCCCGCGAACCAGTTTCGAGTCGTCGGCAAACAACTCGACATACGCTCGAGCAGCACGCATCGCACCGGCAGCGGGCACATCAATTTCCTGTTGAGCACGAAAGAGTTATTGGGCATCAAGTGGTCGCCGATCGACGAAGACCTGCTTCAAGACTTCCACACCGACACGTGGCTTGGGGTCAGAAGACCGGTTTGACTTCGGCTGCGTGTGTGGATGGAAGTCTTTTGGTCTCGCCGCTCGAGACTTCTTGGGGTCGCGATGGCAGTTCGAGATCAATGCCATGAGGGAAGCGGTATGGTTCCAGCGATCGCGAGAGACGGCATCCGCCATCCAGCAAAGTTGACGGAGCGTGAGCATTGCCGGATCGACTCCAACAATACCAGCCAGGTCGAAGATTAGTTTCCAGACATCGACTGGAGAACGTTTTCGATCGCCTGGTCGAACTCCGGACTCTCCACCGCCTGCATCGCTTTGTCGATCGTGGTCGACTGCCGACGTTCTGCAGCCGTCTTCACCTTCGTGAATGCCCGCTTCAGCAGCATCCGCTTCCCTTCCTGGAAAAAATCAATCACCGCTTCAATCAGGGCGTGAACCGCTCCCTCCAGAGATGTTTCATCGAGCGATTCCCCGAACTGTTCGGGTGTCATTCCTTGAGTATCCAACTGCGGCTGCACCAGTGCGGTCAAAACATCGAACATGACGAACACGTCTTCGACCACTTTGGAGAACGTCTCGCCCTGGGCATCAATCAGTTTCGTGAGATCAACACCAGTCAGTCCTTTGACCCGCTGGAGCGTGGCGACGTTGACCTCGATGGTCCAAGTCTTCCCTTTAGCATCAGTGAACAACTTCATGATCAGACCACCATCCATTCCGGAGGATTATCGCTATAGGTCGGTTTGGCGGTCACGCTCACGGTGATCGCTTCTTCCAGCGGTTCGTTCCTGCTGAAGTTCGTAATCACCATCGCGGCCTTGAGTCCCTGGCTGCCGGTGTCCGCGATATCGCCATCCATGATCGCGAACCCGACACCAGTTCCATCGAAGAACGCAGTCCGTATTGCAGTAAACGCTGCGTCCGCAGTATCCCAGATCATCTCGAACTCGATCGAGCCATCCTTCAAAGTGGCAAGAGTCGCTCGCCATCCGTTGTTACCACGCGTACTGGCGTCTGCTTCACCGGCTTCGACGTTGAGCGTCAGATCCTTGACGCTCTTGATCTCTGCGAAAGTTCCCGAGAAATCAACCGCGTTGTAATAGAGCTTGGCCTCAAGGCCGAGTTTCACTCCCATCGGAGCTCCTTAGAAATTATGGCTGACGATCGATACCACACGCCTTACGCACCGGGTGCAGGCGGGAACGATTCACCGGTTAATGTCGTCGCTGGAGTGCTTCCCAAGGTTGATCCAGGGCCGGAAGGCCAGCGGCCGAGCAATGGCAGATGGCTGATCGGAATTCCGTTGGTCAGCACTTCGAGGTCATCCTCGGTTGGGACATCCTCGGGAGGCGGGACGGTGTCGATCATCTCGGTGCTGGTGAACCAGGCAGCCGGGTTGTAGGCGGACAGTTGTTCGTCTGTCAGCGTGAAGTCTGGTTTGGCAGCTTCTTCCAATGGCACGCGAAACAGTTCGGTCGCCATCAGTCGATACACACGTTGGACGTATTGACCGACCAGACCGGCGAACGCCTCACTGATCTCAATAGGCTTGGCGTTTTCCTGATGCTGCATCGACTCAGTGAGCGCGAGCATGGTCAGACCGGCGTATTGCTTGAGCCACTGGTTTCGTACTCGAAAATACGGAGTCGGATAAACCAGAAATTCTTCCGGTGCCGGGAGAGCGTGGGCTGTCTCCATGTTCGGAGTAGCCGAAGCAACGGCTCGTCCCGCCAGGATCGACCGCGCCCGTGTGCAGAGCTTGTGAATGCGGGTGATAGTGTTGATAGATGGAGGCGTTCGTAACCGGGCATCGGGATGCCACAGAATCGCCTGCAAATTCCGACCAACCACGTCGGTCAGATACCGGATCGTGTCGTTTTGCGACTGAGTGTCATTGGAGAAGTTCGGCACAGCCAGGCCGTATTTTCCCCAGGGTGGAACGTTGTACCAGAGAAATGCATCGTGGGTCATGTTGAGTCCAGTGTGTTAAAGAAAGGTTGGTGTCGGTGACTTAAGCAGATCACGGTTCCCGCTTCACTCCACGTCCAGAGAGGAACTGGTCGATCAGTCCTTTGATCGATTCCATCGTCCCGACCGAGCCAGGATATTTGCGAGCCATCTCGGCTTCGGCCCAAGCGAACGCTTCAGCAAACGTGTCCCGCTCATAGGGAGCAAAGCGGGTTTCAGGGATGATCGCCTGTGGTGGAGGTGGCGAATCGACGGTCACCACAGGTGGTTTGCTGCTCGCAGTTTTCGCTGATGGTGGATCACGACCGGGACGTTGCTGTCGTCGTCGCATTGTCCGCCATAATGCGATTCCTCCCAGAACCAAACCGCCAGCGCCACCCGTGGCGCCTGTCACGCCCAACCAGGTGGCCACTGTGACAGCCTTTTCAACAATTCCAGTAACCTGATCGAGTCGGTCATTGGAGTCTGGAGCAGGTGCTGGTTCTGTGACTTCCGCATTCGAAGGCGAATCTACTTGTGGGCTCCTTGGTTCTACAGCTGCCGGGGCAGTATCCGGTACGTCGACTTCCGGCTTTACGTTGTCTGCTTCAGTTTGATCCAGAACGGGATCGGATTGTGGTCGTTCGGAAATCTCTTGTTGAATGCTGAGTTGAAGGAGCAGTCGATCCGTTCCTTCATAGCCGATGATTCGATTCGATCCAGGAACGATGAATTGTGGCACTTCGTTGACGCCAAACCGTTCCGCCATTGTGGGTTGCTTGTCGACATTAACGAACTCGATTGCAAATCGATTCTCCAGCTGTTGACGGAAAGCACCGTTGTTAGCGAAGTCATCTTTGAACAGTCGACAAGGTCCGCAGGTGACCGAACCGAAGACATACAGTGTCGGTGGACCAGCGGTGACAGGTTTGTCCTGCTGAATATGTTGTCGTACCGCCGCATAGGCCTGGCGTACGGCGGCTGAGGATATGAACACGCTGGTCGCACAGTCTGCGCTGTTGAGCAGTCCGCAAACTTCAGCTTTCGCATTCAGCAGTGGCCCCCCACTCCACCCCGGTCCCGTACCGAATCCGAGTACGTTCCCATTGAATGCCCCACCCGCATACTCAAACGTACTCCATCGCAAGAGTCGACCGCTGGTCCAGCGAAGTTCGCGTTGACCGTTGACCTGCGGATAGCCATAGGATCAAAGGCGTTCACCGATCTGCGGAGGACTGGCTGCGACTGGAAGAAACGGATAACCATTCCCTTCACAGCCATAAATGACCGGACCTTCCGTTTCCGGACAGACGTAGATGCGAGTTGCGGAAACCGTTCGATCTTTGAAACGAACAGTCACTGTCTTTGGCAAGTCGCAATGCCGAGCTGTCATGACCAGACCAGCTTCATCGACGCAGACTCCACTGCAGCCATCGACGAGGACTACGGCATCTTCAACGCCCGCCTGAGCAGAAGAGACAGTGGCCAGAATTGCGATCATGGCAACAATGTTATTGCGCAGTTGCGTCGTGGATCGGTAAGCCTTCAACGTCAACAATAGTATGGTCAGTAACATGGATTCCCACGATTAAGTTTTGACTCAAGCGCCATGACGGAAAGACGCTCTGTGTGCGTTGTGGTAGGGCTGGGAACTCGCGTTCAAACTGGAACGTTCCCTGGCGAACCAGTTCCCGCAGCAAGCAGGCGGGGTTGAATCGGGTCGGGTTTGAGCGATTCATGCGTCCCAGTCGCATGCAGACAGCGGCAACCAACTCGGAGCAAAACAGTTCATTCAGATCTGCCTGAGGGAGCAGTCGGGTCCGCTTGAACAGACGAGTCCCTGAGACGAGTGCACCACCGAGATCGTAAGTGACCCGCTGTCCAATGAAGTGCCGGACGAGGATTGCTGTCAGGAGTTTCGATTCTGACTCAGACAGTTTTTCGATCGGTGAAAGGCGATACAGGTCAACGTGACCGCCGGTCGTGATGTAATCTCGGATGCGGTCTTCCGGCAGATGGGCCTGGCAACCGTCAATTGGATACCCGAGGATTGCACAGGGGTGTTTGCAAAGCGTGGTCGATTCGATCCAGACCATGCTGCCCTGAAATTCACACAGGACTGCGACGAGTTTGCTGCGGAAAGCGATTGCGAAATTTGGCGGTTTTATTGGCGACAAATTCAGCATCGGATTCTTCAGCGTGCAGACAAATGATGTTTGACGTTCAAGCCAACGTACTGCGGTAGGTGAATCACTAAAGATCATTGAACAGGACTTTGCATTGAAGAACCAGTGGATTTGCCTCATCGCTTGTATCGCCATCAGTCTCGGGGCAGGTGGTCTTGGCGCCATGGCAACCATACCTGAAATCGACGGTTGGTACCGGACCATCGAGAAGCCCTCATGGAATCCGCCTGATGCAGTCTTTGGCCCGGTCTGGACAACGCTGTACATCATGATGGCGATCTCGGCCTGGCTCGTGTGGCGGACAGGTGAAGTCAAAGCCTCGAAGCTGCCGCTCTCGCTCTTCAGCGTTCAACTTCTGCTGAACATAGGATGGTCTTGGATATTCTTCCACTTTCATAAACTGGGCTGGGCATTTGCCGAGATCATCGTCTTGTGGCTGGCGATCGTGGCAACGACATTTGCTTTCTTCAGGGTATCCAAGCTGGCTGGAGCGTTGATGGTTCCGTACTTGGCGTGGGTGAGCTTCGCGAGCGTATTGAACTTTGCGATCTGGCGGTTGAACTGAACGCTTGAAAGGCCGTCTGTTTCGGACTCCAACGAAGACATTTGAACCTCAAACGGGTAGAATGGTCTTCATCGACAGAAAGGAGCCAATGCAGTGCGTCGTCAGTTCTCACCCAATCCCTCAACAGCCGTGATGTACGCTCGTGTCTCGTCTGACGAGCAGGAGAAAGAAGGCTTTTCAATTCCAGCCCAGCAGAAGTTGCTTCGAGGCTATGCCGCCGAGGAAGGCATCGACATTGTCGAAGAATACGTCGATGTCGAAACGGCGAAGGTAGCAGGCAGGACCGGCTTCAATGCGATGGTCGAGTTCTTCGAGAAGCAGGCGAAGATCAAAGATGAGGAGCGTCGCTGCAAAACCATTCTGGTCGAGAAAACTGACCGGCTGTATCGCAATCTGAAGGACTACGTCACGCTGGATGAACTCGGGGTCGACATCCACTTCGTCAAAGAGAACGTCGTGCTGTCCCCGAACTCGCACTCATCCGAGCGATTCATGCACGGCATCAAGGTGCTGATGGCTCGCCAGTACGTCGACAACCTCAGCGAGGAAGTCAAGAAGGGGATGCTGGAAAAGGCCGAACAGGGGATCTGGCCCAGCAAGGCACCGATTGGGTATTTGAATGTCGATGGGCCGAACGGGAAGAAAGTCGTCATCCCTGATCCCGAAGTGGGTCCGATCATCAAGCGGATGTTTGAGCGATACGCCGCCGGAAACATGTCTATGGAAGATGTTGGGCTGCTGGCGATGGAGGAAGGATTGCCGCTGAAGCGAGAAGGGAACTACCGCGCGGTAGTCCAGTACATCCTCAAAAATCGGTTCTACTACGGCGACTTCATCTACAAGAAGAAGCTCTACAAGGGTATTCACGAAGGGTTGGTGAGTCGCGAGTGCTGGGACAAGGTGCAAGAAGTCCGAGCAAAGCGTAAAGCTGACAAGCTACGCAAGCCCAAAAATCGGAAATCGTTCGCCTTCGCTCGCATGATCGCCTGCGGACATTGTGGCTGTTCGCTGGTCGGAGAGCTGAAGAAGGGTAAGTACATCTACTACCACTGCACCCATTATCGGGGGAAGTGCGACGAGCCTTACGTTCGCGAGGAGGTTCTGGAGGAGAAGTTCACGAAAATCCTGCGAACGCTCCATTTCGACGATGAAGTGCTCGACTGGATGCGTCGGGCACTGCGTGAGAGCCAGGCCGATGAGCAGCGTTACCGCGAGGAGGCCGTTCAGCGGCTCCAGCGCGACTACAACAAGCTCCAGAAGCGAATTGACACAATGTATGTCGACAAGCTCGACGGACGCATCGACGCGGCATTCTTCGACCAGAAGCAGTCAGAATGGCGTGAGGAGCAGGGTCGGCTGATGGACTCAATCGGCGAGCATCAGAAGGCAAACGAGAGCTACATCGCAGAAGGAATCATGCTCATGGAGCTGGCAAATCGGGCGGCGGACCTGTTCGAGAAGCAGCCAGCGAGTGAGAAACGCCGTTTGCTGGATTTTGTACTCTCGAACTCGTCCTGGGCCAACGGCGAGCTGTCTGTCGAATTTCGCCAACCCTTTGGCATGATTGCAGATATGGCTGCGGTCAGCGCAACAGAAAAGGTCGTCGGAACAGCTCCCGACGACCTCTGTCTTGAAAAGCTCCCCGTATAGTACCGCAAAACGAACATGCTCTCAGCGCTCTAACTCTGTTAAAACCTTTCAGAGAAGTGACTTAGCGATTTCGCTGTCCCACACGGGGTTTGACGGAGCGAGTGGGTCAATACGAACTTTTTTGGCTAAGTTAACAACTTGGCAACCCTAGAGAGCGCTCTCTAGAGCGCAGTTGGGTCCACATCTGACGGTCACGCCAATTCTGAAGCGAGGTATGGACTGGATCTCTGCTTAACCTTGAAACCATTGACTCTCATCAGCTGATCAAACTTCGAAGTGCTACGTTTTCAGGACCTCCAGCGGGGTACAAAAACCTTGTCCACTTCCAGGTTACTCAGTCTTTCAAGCCAGAAGTCACCATAGCATGGGGCACCGCGTTCTGCATCCGTTGTTTCATCTCCTGGCGTCCGTCACGCACCAGGAACTCTCGCGTCAGATTGCTTACCTCAAAACAGAGAACCAGATTCTCAGAGAAAGGCTGCCCAAGAGAATCTCAACGACCAGGAAAGAACGAAAGCGTTTGATCACAGCTGGCAGGAAGCTGGGTTCACAGATCAAGGATGTGATTGGGATTGTCACTTATGGAACATTTCGAAGGTGGATTCGTGAGATTGAAAGAGAACGTGCGCGGATCGCTGATGGACGCTCAAGTCGATCTGCGGTGAAGCAAAACAAAAACGGACGCCCTCAAACACCGGAAGAGGTTCGTCTTCTCATTGTGAAGATCAAACAGGAGACCGGTTATGGCTACACCAAGATCCGACAGGAACTGGCCAAGCTCGGAATCAAGGTCTCACGTCAAACAGTCAAGAATATGCTTGTCGAAGCTGGTCTCCATGATGATCCAAACACTGGAAAAGACTCCTGGGACGCATTCCTGAAACGGCACGCTGATACCATGTGGCAATGTGATTACCTGACGAGGCCGATGTGGACTTCGAAAGGAATTATCGACCTGTTCCTGATCGTGTTTATCCATATCGGGACCCGGCGGATCTGGGTTTCACCCTGTACAGCTAACACAGACACGCGGTGGGTCGAGCAACAGGCCAGGAATTTCCTGATGCAGGCCGAGGACAGCGGACTGGAACCTGAACTCGTGATGCATGATCGGGATACGAAGTTCACAAACGAATTCGATGAAATCATCAAATCAACGGGCTTTGAGATCAAGCAGACACCGATTCGATCACCGAACTTGCAGGCACACGTGGAACGTGTAATACAGACATTGAAGCATGAAGTGCTCAATGAGTTTGTGGTGGTCTCTGAACAGCATCTGAATCACATTTGCCGAGAGGCACAGGACTGGTACAACAACGAACGTGGACACTCGGCCAGAGAGAACCTGCCTCCCAGTTGGCAACAGCGACCGGAACCGGTCCAGACCATCAAGCTGAAAGATGTTGCCTGTTCGACGCGGTTGGGGGGATTGCTGAAGCATTACTGGAAACGAGCAGCGTGAAGACATCCGATGATTGAAGATCGTCGGAGAACTGGTGTCGCGGTCTGCTCTGATTCTTTTGAAATGAGTGACATTCTCAAGTTGATGTTAACTCTAAAGAAGTGACTTCTCATAAAGACCGTCATTGATTGGAAACAAGAATTGGTCCTACCCAATCAAATCAATCCACCCGCCACAGAAAACTTGTTCCTGAGCGAGTGGATCTTATTTCGCCAGCGGTTATTCGCTCGCAAGAGCTGCGATTTTGCGGCGGCGGGTTTGGATGATCAGTCCGCATGCTCCGGCACTCAGGAGGAGTAAGAACGAAGCAGGCTCGGGGACTGCCGATTCGCTTCCAGCTGTGAATTCCAGATACAAGCCGTTTCCTCCGTCACCTGCGATCAGATTGAAGAACCCTCCGTTCAGCGCGTTCCAACTCGTGAAACGAGTCAAATCGAGAATCAGATTTGACAGCGATGCCATGTC